>JAUNSU010000189.1 GCA_030539035.1 Planctomycetia bacterium | reverse complement strand
CTCCCGCTCTGGTTTTTACGATACTTCACCCCTCCAACTGCGGAACTTGGGTTAGGGGTTAGTGATTAGTGATTAGCGGGGGAGGCGGCAACACCGCCGCTCCCCGCTAATCACTAAACACTAATATATAGATCCGAAAGTCAAGGAAGATTATAAATTTCTGTTTTTTTCCATTGGGATCTGAACCTGAACAGGATGATCCTCCTTGCGCGGCTGGGAAACGACAATGAAAGGCCGGATCTTTTCCAGCTTTTTCTTGCCGATTCCATGGACGTTGGTCAATTCCTCCGGAGAGGCAAAACCGCCGAGCCGATTGCGCTCTTCCACGATTTTTTCGGCCAGCTTTTCGCCGATTCCCGGTAAAAGAGTGATCTCGGACCAAGTCGCCTTATTCAAATCCAAATGAAAGGAGCGCGCTTCTTCTTTTTCCGAGTTTTTTTGATTGGATAATACCGTTTCCCGAGATCCGGATTTGGAAGGCGCTTTTACAGAACGGGAAAATGGAAAAACGAAATAAAAACAGATGCCGAAGACAAAGAAGAAAAGAACTGAAAGTGTTGCAAGATCCCGTTTTCTGATCCTCACGCTGATTCCTCACTGCCTTTCCTGTTCAGTTCTCTGATACGCGATGAAGAAGGCTGGTCCCATTGGGTATCTCGAACCAGATCGCCCAGATAAGTCGAAAGCAACGCGGCAACATCCAGCAGATTTTGATATTCACAAAGGCTGATATTGATCCCGGTTTTTGATGTCGGAAGTTCTTCCTTGGGCTCCGTCGTCTTTTTTCGGAAAAATCCTTTCCTGCTCGCAGAGGAACTCTTCAGATCACTTGCCAGTTTTTGTTCTTCCAGATTCGCTTGAATATCATTCAGCAATCCGCGGAACCGATAAGAAAAATAGCCCAGGAATTTTGTAAAAGCGGCAATTTGGCTTGGCGAAAGAGCCTCCGGAAATTTCGGCGGAAAAGATCCGCGAAGAAATTGAATATCTTCATCGGTAAAATTCGCTTCACGAACTGCGGCCATAAAAGTTCGCTCCCAAAGAGCGGCCTTGACCTGATCCGGAAGAACTTCATCCTTCAGATTGGAAATATTCGGATAAAAGGAATGATCCTCTTTCGCACGGATCTTGATGCTCTGAAGACGCTGCGAAATTTCCTGCCGGGAACCAAAAAGAATGTGGGTCTGTCCGATCGAAATCAAATCGCCGGGTGATAAAGCGTAAAACTGAACGATATTCCCGTTGACACGCGTTCCATTACTGCTTCCGAGATCGACAAGAAGAGTTTGATCATTGTCTTCCATGATCCGAAGATGGGAACGGCTGACCCTTTCATCATGCAGTTCGATCGTATTATTTTCTTCCCGGCCAACAGTAATCGGAAGAGGGAGATCCGAACAGATACGCCCCTGATCTGGTCCTTCAATAATACGCAAAGTAATCGAATCCATAGACGAATTCCGTTAAGATATTATCTCTTAAAGATCACACCGCAACCCAATACACAGAGGTTTTTTGTGAAATCAAACCTTTGGCAGAATGAATTCCCAAAAAACCTTATATCCGGATCGAATCCCTGAAAGGAAACAGTTCTGAAATCTCGAACGGACGGATCAACCTACCTGGGATTTGTCTTCTTTGGTCTTAACGATCAGCTTGGAAAGACGGGATTTTTTGCGCGCCGCAGTATTGCGATGGCAAAGATTATGCGCCGCCGCTTTGTCCAATGCGCTGCAAACCGCCTTAAACTGAATGTCGGCCTCTTCAAAATTACCTGCCTGGAGGGTTTTGATCAGGTTCTTGACCCGATTTCGAACGAAGGATCGGGCGGCGCGATTGCGTTCATTGCGAACAGCATCCTGCCGCAGTCTTTTTTTTGCACTTTGAATGTTTGGCATAATAAATCAAATACAGGGGTGAAGGGGAGCGGACTCCCGATGTTTAAGGATCGGCGGAAATTCTCAGATCTCCGACCGGGTAATGCCCGAATCCCGCGATTCGGACAGAACGCAAAACGTGCGAAAACGCCTTCTTTTTCCTGATTTTTTACCGGTTTTGAGCCGGAACGAATCGGAAGAATAAAACGAAATCGCCAATTTAAACTCTAATTATCCCTCTTTTTTGCAATATTGTCCAGTAGGACCCCCAGATCTTTGTAAGAAAAATCTATCGTTGCAAGCCGATTGGCGTAGGAATCCGCCTTTTTAAGGTCCCCCAGCGCAAACGCCAGCCGTGCGGCATCATATAAAGTTCGCTTGACCAGCTCGCCTTCTCCCTCTTGGGAATCCAGCGCCTGATCGTAGTGCATCATCGCCAGCCGATACTGCTTGATCTGCTGAAAACAGTACGCAAGGGCCATTAAACATTCCCCGCGAAGGGAAACATCATTACGGGCAAGCTGAAATTCCGCAATCGCTTCCTTGTATTTCTTGAAATGAAGAAGCATATCTCCGTATTCAAAATGCGCCGTCGTATTCTGAGGATTCTGATCGATTTTATACTGGATCAACGCCAGCTTTTTCGCGTTGTAATCCTTTAAAAGCGCATTGTATTTCTCTTTCAGTTCGTCGGAGGGATCTTTCTGATAGAGTTTTTTGGCCCGTTCCACCTCTTCCCGGGCCCTCATCTTTTGAATATCAAGAAGGGCAGGCATAAAGTCGACATCGTCCGGGAAGACTTTAAGGGCCCGTTTGTAAGTTTCTTCCGTTTTCCGCAGATTTCCCTTTTGAAAAAAGTATTGGGCCATTTCCAGAAAAAGACCTCGGTCTTCCGGATTCTTTTGAAGCCGTTTTTCAAATTCGTCTTCTTTATTGAACTTTTTCGATCCGGCGTCCTGATTTTCTTCGGTTTCTTCCTCTTGGTCTTTTTTTGTGCCGCCCGACTCGACTTTTTGAATGGTCTTTTTCAAGAGCAGATTGCTGATTTCTTTGCCGGCTTCGATATCATCCGGTTTTGCCTTTAAAAGGCGTTCCCAGCAGGCAAGAGCCTGATCGAGCTGATCGCGATCTTCCAGTTCACGGGCCGTAAAACGGTTGTTTTCGATATTATCGGGAGCGGCTTCGATCGCGTGCTTGAGCAGGGCCAGTCCGGAGTCATCGTATCCGAGTTCCAGGGCCGCCTTGCCCATGGACATGAAGACAGATTCGTCCCAGGGATTGGTTTTCAGAACCTCGTATCCGGACTTCAGGACATCGGCCCACTTTTTTCGTACTTCGGCGGTTTTGAGAGCTCCCTTGGATCCGCTGCCTTTGATCATTCCATAGGACGCGCCTTTTTTATTGTTTCCGTACTTGACGCGAAGATTTGCAATAAAAGTCTGCATATAGATGATATTGCCCGGATCCCCCAAGACACACTGGATGAACATTTCTGTTGCGTAATCGTGTTCCCCCTGCTGCATTTTGCGATTGCCGTATTCAAAACATTTTTGAAGCCGGGACCGTATTTCCGGGGAAATGGTATCCGCATCGCTTTTTATCGCTTTATCCGTGTTTGACATGAATCGCTCCGAAATAATAAATGGACTGTCGAACCAGAACGAGAATTACAATTTTTTCTTTTTATCAGGCTTTGGGGCCAATTGCTTTCGAAGGCAATTGGCCCGTACGATATTTTCTTCATCTTCCGTAAGACGTTTTCCTTCTTTTTTCATAAGATGAGCCGACTGAATATGAAGAAAAAGATCGTTAATGTCCGAACAGGAAACATCTTCGATCAGTTTAAGATGGATACCGAGTCGAATACTGGAAAGATGTTCCAGGGCTTCTTCAATACTGATCGTTCGCGCCGTTTGCAGAATTCCAAGAGCCCGAAAGCATTTGTCCAGCAGTTTTTCGTGATTATTTTCCAGAAGATAAGATTGGGCGCGCCGCTCGTATTCGATGATCTCCGGAACGATATCGCAGATCTCATTGATCAGCTCTTCTTCGCACCGTCCCAATGTCGTTTGATTGCTGATCTGAAAGAATTCTCCCAGCGGACTGGTTCCTTCTCCGAAAAGTCCGCGAACGGTGAGATGAATCGTTCGGATCCCCTGCAGGACTTTTTCCACTTCGCCCGTTTCTACCAGCCCGGGAAGATGGAGCATTACGCTGACTCGAATTCCAGTTCCCAGATTCGAGGGACATGCGGTCAAATAGCCCAATTTGCTGTCAAAAGCATAGGAAAAAACTTTTTCCAGACGATCGTCCAGTTTATTGATCGTTTTCCAAAGATTTTTAAGCTCAAAACCGCTGACCATGGTCTGAATCCGGAGATGATCTTCCTCATTGATCATGATGCTGAACGTTTCTTTTTGATCGATCACGGCGGCGCAGGGAAGTTCGCTGTAGGCGAGTTCTTTGCTGATGAGCTGCCGCTCCAGAAGAAAATTCCGGTCCAAATCGGAACAGCTGCGCAAATCAGCATAAAAGACGGAAGAGGATCGGAAAACTTTGCCCGCCTCCCTGATCACCATGTCCTGAAGATCTTTCAGTTCTTCTTCACTGGCCCGATTGACAAAGGGATATCCATTAATATTCCGGGCAAGGCGAATTCGGCTGGAGATCACGATATCCGTATCGTCTCCGCCCCGAAGCCAGGCGCATTGCTTTTTCAGCATTCCGTTCAGTTCGTCAGTATATTCTTTCATTCCAGTTATTCAATCCGTTCCTTTTCCGAAGTGAGTTGCGAGGATTTTTTCTCAGATATATTATTCATTATATCTGATTTTTTTGCAAGAGGGAGGAACTTCTTCCAAAAATTTTATTTTTCCGTGCGCGGAAAGTAAACAAAGGAAGGTTTATTGTATCATTTTCCGAGGTGATCTGCAAGAAAGGCAAGAAATAAAAAAAAGCCGGTTAAAAACCGGCTTCAAAGCGCCTCGACAAGGACTCGAACCTTGGACCCAGCGGTTAACAGCCGCTTGCTCTACCAACTGAGCTATCAAGGC
>JAUNSU010000188.1 GCA_030539035.1 Planctomycetia bacterium | reverse complement strand
GAGGGTGAAGTATCGTAAAAACCAGAGCGGGAGCAAAAAATTCTTCACTACAAAGGGCGGCGAGATGACGAGGCGGAGACAATGAGGAAGGTGGGGACAAAGGGGGCGGAGGAGACAATGAGGACAATGAGGACACGGAAAGTTCGAATCACCGAGCTTTTTAGGGAATTTTAATCCCTTTCACAGAACGGCGGCGCTGCCGCCGGGTGCCCGAGACAGGCACCGTCTCTGCGCTCGGGTTCGAACCGTACTCGGGCATCTTTGGTTTTCAGCGCTTCCCCGGTTTAATGGGAGATTATCTTGAAGATAGAATCTACGGTTTTCGAGATGGCTCTCCGGCGTTGCCGTCGGGAAAGGGCGGCCGGAACGCTGAATAAACAGACATACTTTTTCAGCGGACAATGTAATATTTTTCAGACCCTGTTGAGTTTTTTGGGTAGTAAAAAATTTTTTGAACTCTACAGAATAAATCCTTTTTTTGTAGCACTAATTATTATCTTGCCTATATATTCTCGCTTTTCTGCTTTAAACATTTTTCTTAAGTTAAGACGTATGGACGGGATGATCGTCCGTATGCAGCTCCGCCGCAAAATTCACTCCTCACTCCCCACTATTCACTATTCAAAGATTACCAAAAAAGGTATCCAGGGCGAGCATGGCGGCGCCTTGAGCGGAGGCTTCCTGCTGATATTGACAGAATTGGATGAACCGCGCGTCCGGACGGAAGGGATTGATCGTTTTGAGCTTTTCGAAGATCTCCATTTTGTATTCATAAAGATATCCGCCCAATATACCGCCGAGAATGATATCACAGTCGAGAATCATTCGCAAATTGTTTATGCTGAAAAGCAGGGTTTCAAGATACTGATTCCAAACTTTTCGTATTTCCGCGTTCCCTTTTTTCAGAAGAGCAAAGAACTGATCCGGATCTCCGTTGGAGTGATCTGTTAAAATTCTCGCATTACAGTAAGCGTCCAGACAGCCGTGATTTCCGCAATAGCATTTCTTCCCGTTGGGAACTGCGATCATGTGTCCGAACTCTCCGCTTCTGTTGTTTTGGCCGGGATACATGGCCCCGTTAAGCATCATCGATCCGCCGACACTGTTGTTCAAGGCAAGATAAACCGCATTCTGAATCGTTTTATTATTCCGGAATTCCGCGTATCCGGCCGCATCGGAATCATTGATAAAAGTGATCGGCCAAGGAACCGCTCGGGAAAATCTCTCATAATAAAGACCCCTGCAATTCAGAGCGTTGGGGAACGGAATCTCCGGATCCTTGAGATCAATAATCGCGGGAAGCGAAAAACCGGATCCGCAGATCTTCTTTTGCGCAACTCGCTCCTTTTTGAGAAAACCCAAAAGAAGCTGGTTAAGATCCGTAAACCAGCTTTCCGTATCGGAAAAATCTTTGACGATCTTTTTTCGCGCGGTACATTGGCCCGCAAGATTGAGCAGGACAAAACCAAGATGGTCTTTGGTAATATCGATTCCGATAAAATAGCGGGAATTCCGCGCAAGAGAGATCGCGATCGGCTTCCGGCCGCCGGTCGATGCAATAGGACCGTTTTCCTGGACCAGTCCCTGTTTGAGAAGACTCTTGACGATCAGTTGAACCGTCGGCCAACTGATTTCCAATTTATCGGAAAGCTCCGATTGCGATGTTTCTTCCACTTGCAAAAGATAGTGAAGAATCCGAAGCTGATTCGCTTTCCGGATGTCTTTACTGCAGGCTGTTTTTTGGGGAGAAAATGACATGATATCCTCTTCTGTAATAGTGTGTTCGATCAATTACTGATTTGTTCCGTGCTCTTTCCGAAATACTGAACCGCAAGCATCGTAATATCATCCGACTGCTGGGCGTCTTTCCGAAAAAGCGCAATTTCTTTTTTAATATGTCCGATCAATGTTTCAGGCGAAAAAATCCCCTCGATCTTTTGGTTTACTGTTTCAAGCAAACGGGGATCACCGAAAAATTCACTGGAAGGATTAAGTGCTTCCGTTACTCCGTCCGTGTAAAGATAGATCACATCGCCCGGCACAAGCTGAATTTCCGCTTCCGGATACTGAACCCCTTCCATTCCTCCGAGAACAAATCCGTTTTTCGTTTTCAACCACTGAAAACTTTGAGATCCCTGCCGCAAAAGAGGAGGATTGTGTCCCGCGTTTGCAATAGTCAATTTTCCGGTATCGATCTCCAGTATTCCGATAAACGCGGTTACAAACATCCCCGCTTCATTGTTGGCGCAGAGATATTCGTTTGTTCGCGTAAATACTTCCGCGGCGGAGATCCCTGTTTTCGCGTAATTATTGATCACCGTTTTCGAGGTCATCATAAACAATGCGGCGGGAATCCCTTTCCCGGACACGTCCGCGATCACAAAGGCAAGATGATTATTATCTACTAAAAAGAGATCATAAAAATCGCCGCCGACCTCTTTCGCGGGAAACATCGACGCGTAAATATCGAATTCTTTCCGGTCGGGAAACGGAGGAAAGATCTTCGGAAGCGCAGAAAGCTGAATCGCACGGGCAAATTCCAGTTCCCGGTCAATACGGGCCGCAGCTTCCGCAATCGCGTCTTTCAGGGCGCTTACCGTGCAATTGATCCCATGAGAAAGATCGTTGAATTCCTTATTGGTCCGCACGTTCACCTTTTCATCAAGGTTTCCGTCCGTAATTTCTTTCAGGGAATGATTAACCCGATAGATCCCATTGATCACAATACGCTGAACAAGAGAAGAGACCAGAACAAAAACGACAACAAAAAGGAGCAGATTGGCGACGGTCAATTCAATGGCCATACTGTTCCGGCTTACATACATTTCATTTTCCGGAAGAAAGCCGAGAAGAGTCGTATCGTTTCCGATCTTTTCGAAAAGGCAAAGAACCGGAACGCCTTTGATACGGGCCCGAAAGGACTTTTGGGCTTTGGCAAATTGACGGAGAGGAACGCCGAAATCCGCGATATTTTTACCCAGCAGATTCCGGTCCTGAACGCTGACGATGGTATTTCCCTTGATGATCACCATTTCTCCATTGCTTCCAATTCGAAACCCTGCGGCGAGATTTGCGATATCTGCAAGTTTAATCGCCTCTTCAAGCCGTTTGGGGACATAAGCAACCTGAACAATACCGGGCTCATCTTTTCGGGCAACCCCGGTATATTGAACGACGGCGCTTCCTGCCCCCTGCTTTTGCATTTCCTGAACGAGTTCGAATTTGGGATCGGTAATCGCCGGCATAAAAACACGGGACTGATCCGCAGAGTTCATATCGTATCGTTTATATTCTTTTCGGCATGGATAACTGGCGACAAGGATTCCTTTACTGTCAGAGACATGGAGTTCATCGACTTGCAGATCTTTTGCAATTTGGTTCAATCGATCCTGATTACCGACGATGGTCGGATCGATCATGATCATACGGGCAAAGGCTCTTGTTTTTGCTTTGGACTCTTCGCCAACCATTTGCCGGATTCGGTCGAGATTTTCGTTATTGATTCGGATCTGTTTTTGGGCATCTTGAAATCGAAGCCGGATCAAGGCTTCGGCGTTCTGCTGCGCCTGCCGTGTTTGAAAAAAGAAGGAGAGCAGAAAGGTAATTGTAAACGCAATCGCAACGAAAATAAACAACCAGATCTGAAATGTTTTACGCATGGAAAGGGCTCACTCCGAATAATGTTTTGAATAAAAACGAATATCATGAAAGAAATTGTACTGCAAAAAAGGAGCATTGTCAATAATATTTATTATGTTTGCCGTGCAAAAACAAGAAAAGAAACCATTTATGGGTATTAGAAGGGGGTTGTCGAGTTTGAATTTTCGGATTATTGAATGATTCGGAACAGATCACAGAGGCAGTCTGAGCGTGAAAAACGGTAGAGCGGAGCCCTTGACTATTTTTTTTTTCGGCTTATAATCCTCGTACAGAAGTTTTTAGAGCTTTTTGAAGTTTTTTGGATGAAAATTTCGATTTTTTCAAGCGCTCGTAGCTCAACTGGATAGAGCAGCGGATTTCTAATCCGCAGGTTGAGGGTTCGATTCCCCCCGGGCGTATCTTTAAGGGTTTTTGGCAACGCGCCAAAGACCCTTTTTTTATGATATATCCTTGTTTTTAAGGGTTTTCGTGAAAATCGCTCTTTCCCTCCATAAGCCCCATTTTACCCCTTTTCGCTCTCTTTCGCCTCATTGCAGACGATTTGCACACTGGGCAAAATTGACTGTTCTGTCCAGACGACGAAGCCGGAAGGTCTACTCGGATTAGTGATTAGTGGGACCCAACGGCGAAGGCGCCGCTCAGTGAAGGGGTAAAATTTTTAAAAACCGTTGTAATTCGAATAACCGATGAACGGTGCCCCGACAGGGGACATTGACGACACAGGGGACCTTGGCGACTGGTGAGCGGGGCAGGGACCTTTGTCTTCAATGTCCTCATTGTCCCCTTCTCGTCCCGGCCTCGGTCTCAAACCGTTCAAAGGCTCATTCCCGGGCTAATTTTATGTCCGTTTGAAATAAGGAAAGGACAAAACAAGCAATTAAAAATCCGACTTACCACTTCACTGAGGCCGATATTTCAAAAGATCCGCCGCGTTCGCTGCGCGATAAAAAATATCGCCGGAAATCTTGAGTAATTTTCCTATCCAGCAACAGAAAACCATTTCCCCCATCAAGAGGACATAAATATTCATAAAACTCGTTGCGTTTTCGCGGTTTGCGTGATCAATACATCTACTTGACAAGGTTAGAAGTTTTAATAATTTCTCCGTGCCTCCGTGATATTCAGAAAGATTAGATTTTTCAACAAAAAAGGTTTCTCCGAGGTATAATGTAATTTTACGCCGATCAGTTTGTTCAGTTTTCAGCATTTCAGGCGAAATATATAATGACTGCACTTTCTTATTTTTCTTGCCTCAAATTCCCATGGAATTGAGGCATTTC
>JAUNSU010000061.1 GCA_030539035.1 Planctomycetia bacterium | reverse complement strand
GGGGAAGATGGACCGCCATCTGGTCACCGTCGAAGTCCGCGTTGAATCCCTTGCAAACGAGAGGATGCAGTTTGATCGCGTTTCCTTCGACCAGGATCGGCTCGAAAGCCTGAATACCCATTCGGTGAAGGGTCGGTGCGCGGTTCAGAAGGACAGGGTGATTCTGGATCACCTCTTCGAGAATATCCCAAACTTCCTCATCCTTTCGTTCGAGCATCTTTTTCGCGCTTTTAATGGTATCGGCGTGTTTAAGATCTTTGAGTCTTCGAATAATAAAGGGCTGATAAAGTTCGAGGGCGATCTTTTTCGGGAGTCCGCACTGGTGCAGATGGAGGTAAGGACCGACGACGATGACGCTTCGGGCCGAATAGTCAACACGTTTTCCGAGGAGGTTCTCACGGAAACGCCCCTGCTTTCCTTTGATCAAATCGCTGAGGGACTTCAGGTTCCGGCTGCTTGATCCGACGACGGGCCGGCGGCACCGGTCATTGTCGAACAGGGCATCGACCGACTGCTGGAGCATTCGTTTTTCATTTCGAATGATCACTTCCGGCGCGTTGAGATCGACGAGTTTTCGAAGCCGATTATTCCGGTTAATGATTCGGCGGTACAAATCGTTCAAATCGCTTGTCGCAAAGGTTCCGGATTCCAGAAGGACCAACGGGCGGAGATCCGGGGGGATCACGGGGATCACATCGAGGACCATCCACGCGGGATTGTTTTCCGTTTTGCAATTACGGAGCGATTCGACGAGCTTGAGCCGGTTGATCAGCTCTTTTTTCCGCTGCTTCGATTTTGTTTCCGCAAGTTCTTTTCGGAGTTCTTTGGAGAGTTCGACAACATTCAGCTGCTGAAGAAGTTTCCGAATTGCTTCGGCGCCCATCTCCGCCTTGAAGGTATCCCCGAATTCTTCTCTTTTCTTTCGGAATTCTTCTTCGGTAAGGAGCTGGCCAACCTGAAGGGGCGTATCGCCCTTGTCGATTACGACGTAATCTTGAAAATAGATTACCTTTTCGAGGGCGGTTGACTTCATTGCCAGCAGGGTCCCCAAGCGGCTTGAAGTCTGTTTGAAGAACCAGATATGGACGACGGGAGCGGCCAGTTCGATATGGCCCATCCGTTTACGGCGAACGCGGCTGTGCGTAATTTTCACGCCGCATCGGTCGCAGGTCATTCCTTTATATTTCATACCGCGGTATTTACCGCAGGCGCATTCCCAGTCTTTTTCGGGACCGAAGATTTTTTCACAGAAAAGACCATCGCGTTCAGGTCGATAAGTTCGATAATTGATCGTTTCCGGTTTTTTGACTTCTCCGCAAGATTCCTCCCGAATCTTTTTCGGATTGGCAAGACTGATCCGAACCGCACTGAAATCGTTGACGCGACTGTAATTATCACTACTGCTCACTGCAGAGGCCTCCTTAAAATTTGGACAATATCTTCTATTGGAATTCGGCGGATCGCGAAACCGGGCTTTGGGCGTCCCCGCCCGGCTGCGGTGATTTTATCCCCTGTCGGGAATGAATTGAAAATCAAAGCGGCAAACCGCCGTATCTTATTTTACGAACGACGAACAACCGAACTTAATAGTTGGAATAATCGTTGGGGAAGTTCACTTTCTTCCCGCTGTCGGACACGAGATCGATATCGAGGGCAAGTCCCTTGATCTCGTTGACAAGGACGTCGAAGCTGGCCGGTGTTCCCGCCTCCAGCGTATTTTCGCCCTTCACCATCGATTCATAGATCTTTGTGCGTCCTTCGACATCATCGCTCTTGACCGTAAGGAGTTCCTGAAGCGTATAAGCCGCGCCGTAAGCTTCAAGAGCCCAAACTTCCATTTCCCCAAAACGCTGACCGCCGAAACGGGCTTTACCGCCGAGCGGCTGCTGCGTGATCAGGGAGTAAGGACCTGTGCTTCGGGCATGGACCTTATCGTCGACCAAGTGGTGCAGCTTCAGCATATAGATGTATCCGACGGTGGTTTCCTGTCCGAACGGTTCTCCGGTTCGTCCGTCGTAAAGTCGAACCTTTCCAGTACGGGGCAAGCCCGCTTTTTCCAATTCATCATTGATCTGGCCTTCGGTTGCGCCGTCGAAGACGGGAGTAACCGCGCCGTATCCGAGCTTGGAAGCCGCCCAGCCGAGGTGGGTTTCCAAAATCTGTCCGACGTTCATACGGGAAGGAACGCCAAGGGGGTTCAGCATGATCTGAATCGGAGTTCCGTCTTCCAGGAAGGGCATATCCTCTTTCGGAAGAATTCGGGCAATAACCCCTTTATTACCATGCCGGCCGGCCATTTTATCTCCAACGGAAATGACCCGTTTGGCCGCAATGTAGACTTTGACCATTTGAAGAACACCGCGCTTGAGCTGATCGCCGCAGGCCATCGAATTGATCGTTCGATCGCGGGAATCAATCGCGTCTTCGACTTTTTTCTTCCAATGCGCATAGATCTCTGTGAGCTTCGGAAGATGTTTGCTCTCTTCGAGCTTCATGATCTTCATGGTCCGATCGAAGGAGAATGTCTTTGCCTGTTCCGCAACATAGGAAGGAGCTTTTTCCTGAACCAGGGATTCTCCTTTTGCGTCGACGATCGTATCTCCGATCAGCTTTTCCATTTCATCGATCATTCCGCCGAAGACGGCCGTGATCTCTTTATTGCCGTGTTCTTCAAGGCGCTTGATCTCCGCTTCAAATTCACGCCGTTCCAGTTCGGAAAGACTTGTTCGATTGCAGAAACGATGGGCCCCGATCACGATTCCTTCCACTCCGGAAGGAACTTCAAGAGATTCGTTCTTGACGTCTTCGCCTGCCCGTCCGAAAATGGCGTGAAGAAGTTTTTCTTCCGGCGTCAGTTCGGACTTGTTCTTGGGAGAGATTTTTCCGACCAAGATATCGCCCGGCTTGACATAGGTTCCGACCCGAACGATTCCGTTTTCATCCAGATTGCGAAGAGCCCGTTCACCGACGTTCGGAATATCTCTTGTGAATTCTTCGCGTCCGAGCTTGGTTTCCCGGATTTCGGTATCGAATTCTTCAATATGGAGCGAGGTGTATGTATCGTTCTGAACGAATTCCTCACTGATGATAATCGCGTCTTCATAGTTGTATCCTTCCCAGACCATAAAGGCGGCAAGGACATTTCGCCCCAGGGCGAGGACACCGTGATCGGTACTTGCGCCGTCGGCGATGATCTCTCCTTCGGCGACTTCCTGTCCGAGTACGACACAGGGCCGCTGATTTTGACAGGTTCGTTCGTTCAGACCGACGAATTTGCGGAGGATGTAGACGTCTTCATCGTTGATCACGATTTTTTTGGCGTCGACATAGGTGATCTTTCCGGCGTGCGCGGCCTTTACGAGAAGGCTGGAGTTCTCCGCGGCGGCGACTTCAAGTCCGGTCGCAACGATCGGCGCTTCGGAGATCAAAAGCGGAACGGCCTGGCGCTGCATGTTGGATCCCATCAAGGCCCGGTTCGCGTCGTCGTGTTCCAGGAAGGGGATCAAACCGGCGGAAACACCGATCATTTCATTCGGGGAAATATCGATGTATTGGACCTGCTTGACGGACATTGGTTCATAATCACCGCGATACCGCGCGATTACAAGGCCGGTAACGGGGTCCGGAAGAATCTCGCCGAGAATTCCTTCTTCTGTTGAAGGCTTGATCTTCAAGTCGGCGGGAACAAGGCGGGCTTCATGTTCTTCATCCGCGCGAAGCCAGCAGACTTCGTTTGTAATTTTTCCCTTTTCAACTTTGCGGTACGGGGCAACGAGGAAACCGAATTCATCGATTTTTGCGTAGATCGATAAACTGGTGATCAAGCCGATGTTGGTACCTTCCGGGGTTTCGATCGGGCAAATCCGTCCGTAGTGGGAAGAGTGAACGTCCCGTACATCGAAGCCGGCGCGTTTTCGGTTCAAACCGCCGGGGCCCAACGCGGAAAGACGGCGTTCATGCGTCAGCATGGAAAGCGGATTCGTCTGGTCGACAACCTGGGAGAGTTCACCGCGCCCGAAGAAGAATTCGATAGCGGCGGAAATGCTCTTCTGATTGATCACGCCCCGCGGGGTTGCATCGGCCTGAAGGCGTTCTTGAGCGGTTCGCCGGAGCTTGATGAATCCTTTTCGGAGTTCTTCGGCGGCCAATTCATCGATTGTACGAACACGGCGGTTTCCCAAATGGTCGATATCATCGACTTCGACATCGGGATCGCCGCCCCAAAGACGGTTCAGATACTGAACGGCCTGAATAATATCATTTGCGTTGAGGACCAGCTCATCAAGATCGGTGTTCATTCCCAATTTACGGTTCATACGGAAACGGCCAACGCGTCCGAGCCGATAGCGGTTGGTATCGAAGAACCGTTCTTTGAAGAGTTCTTTTGCTTTTTCGAGCTGGGGAGGATTCCCGGGCCGCATTTTTTTATAGAACAGGAGCAGAGCTTCTTCATGGGAACTGGATTTATCCTCTTCGAGAGAATTCAGGAGGAGTTTATTTCGCTGTTCATCCATGATTTCGACGGATTTGATCCCGGCGGAGCAGATCTCTTCGGCTTTGCTTTTTGTGATCTGCTGTCCGGCTTCGACGATAACTTCATCAGGATGCTCGGAATTGGAGGGATAGCAGATCGGGACGACGGCGATTTTTCCGTCGATTTTGGAAGCGGAAGATCCGCCCTGAATTTTGACCTTGCTGGTTGGATAGAACGCGCGCAGCAGCGCCTCATCGGTGCTGTAAGCGGGATCCATGGCGCGAAGCAGGGTCATTATTGGAAACTTGGTGCTCTGATCGATACAGACGATGAGAGTTTCCTTACGGGCAATATTCAATTCGATCCAGCTTCCGCGTTCCGGAATGATGCGGCATTTATAGCTTTTTCGGCCATCTTCGGATTCCGCGATAAAATCGACTCCAGGACTTCGGTGGAGCTGACTGACAACAACACGTTCGGCGCCGTTGATAATAAACTCGCCGCCGCCGAGCATGATCGGAAGCTCGCCGAGATAGACGTCTTCTTCGATCGTGTCTTCTGCGCGGACCAAGCGAAGGCGAACACGGAACGGACGTCCGTACGTCAATCGCAGCTGGCGGCATTCATCCGGCGAAAAGCGAGGTTTTTCCAACTCGTAATAGAGATATTCAAGACGCATCGTCTTATCATAGCTCTCGATCGGAAAAACTTCCCGAAGAACGGATTCCAATCCCTTGTTTTCCCGTTTCTCCGGCGGAATCTTGTATTGTAAGAAATTATCATAGCTCCTGGTTTGCAGAACCGTTAAATCCGGAACGGAATAAACGGAGCTCTGGCTGCCGAATTGACGAGTTTCATTAAACTTCAGTCTTCGTTGCGACGTGGTAGCCATGTAAGAGTATCCCTCCTGAGTATGTGAAGATAGACAGATAAACAGAACCTTCTGTTTATAAATATTGGCGAACATACATAATACCACCGAGGAACAGATCAAGCAAGGGGGGAGTCCCCCATTTCTTTAGTAAAAATCGGCGGAATCTCGCTTTTTTCCTTTTTTTTTATAAATTATTTGGGATTTATTTGAAAAATCCTGAATTTTAGGTCTTAAAATTGCATATTCTCCGGCCCTTCGGACTATCTCGGAGAATGAAAAAATACAAAAGTTTGAAAAACCTCGAATCGGCCCAGTTGTGAAACGGCGAAAATCAGCAGGATTTCGAGATAAACGAATGGAGTCCGGAAAGTTGAACGAGATAGATTTCGAGCGTTTTATTCCATTGATCAAGGCATTTTTCTCCTTCTTTTGTAATGGAATAGACCTTTTTTGCTCCGCCGTGTTCGGGGGTATCCCAATGAGAAACGACCTGTCCCGATTTTTCACAATCGTTTAAAATACGATAGATTCCGCTCAAATCAGGCGTATCTTCTCCGCACCATCCATGTTTTTTGATTTCTGCCGCCAGTTCATATCCGTGCATGGAATGTTCTTTTAAAAGAGCCAGTAAAGACGGCCGAACCAGCTTTGCGAGGTTTTTCCCGGAGCAGGGGCAGTTTTTAAAATCCATTGTCCGTTCCTGTCGAAAAAAGTGTTCAATATTATAGGGTGTCCAGTATTATCATGGATCCGTCTTTCCGGCAATTTCTTCCGCCGCTTCAAAATGGGGAAGGGGCGAAAAAATTTGCCGGAAAGAGAGAAAATCCCGGAATGATCCTCCTTGAAGATCGATTTCCTATTTTTCTGTTTGCATTTTCACAAGATCTTCCGCGCAGAATTTTTTTCGAAGAAGGGGTTTTTCGATTTTTCCTGTCGGATTTCTCGGAACGGAGTCGAAAATGACTTTTTTCGGTCTCTTGTATCGGGGAAGGGCCTCGCAAAAACGATTGACTTCTTCTTCGGTGAGCTGATGATCCGGTTTAATTTCGATTACGGCCGCGGTAATTTCGCCAAGCCGGACATCGGGAAGTCCGATCACGGCGACATCTTTGATCGCATCATGGGCCCGCAGGAAATCTTCGATTTGGACAGGATAAATATTTTCGCCGCCGGTAATGATCACATCTTTTTTACGATCGACAAGGTAGATAAAGCCTTCTTCGTCTTTTTTGGCCATATCGCCTGTAAAGAGCCAGCCGTTTTTCAGAACGGCATCGGTTGCGCCGGGATCGCGATAATAGCACTTCATGAGTCCGGGTCCGCGAACGATCAATTCCCCGATCTCGCCCTGGGGAAGGGAATTTCCATTCGGATCGACGATATCCGCTTCCCAGCCGAATCCCGGTTTTCCGATGGCGCCGACTTTGTGAATATTTTCGACGCCGAGGTGCACGCAGCCCGGTCCGATGGATTCACTCAAGCCGTAATTGGTATCGTAATCGTGATGAGGAAAACAGGCTTTCCAGCGGCGGATCAGACTTGGCGGAACCGGCTGTGCGCCGATATGCATCAGGCGCCATTGGTCCAGCTGATAATCTTCTTTGCGGATCTCTCCCCGATCGAAGGCATCGAGGATATCCTGCGCCCAGGGAACGAGAAGCCAAACGATGGTTACTTTTTCCTGGGAAACCGCTTTCAGGATCCATTCCGGCTTGACTCCGCGCAAGAGAACGGCTTTTCCTCCGACGAGGAAGCTGCCAAACCAGTGCATTTTGGCTCCTGTATGATAGAGCGGCGGAATGCAAAGGAAGATATCTTCATGTTTTTGGGAATGATGATTCTGTTCTGTTCTGCAGGAAGAGAGCAGGCTCAAATGGGAGTGAAGAATTGCTTTGGGGAATCCGGTGGTGCCCGAGGAAAAATAGATCGCGGCATCGTCTTCGTCCGTGATCGGAATGCCGGGATCGGCATCGGAGATATAAGCGATCAGTTCGTGATAGCTTTCGGCAAAGGAAGGACAGCCTTCGCCGACATAGATCCGCTCTCTTACATGGGGAATGCGATCTGCAATGAGTTCGATACGCCCGATAAATTCGGATCCGAACACAAGCGCATCGACTTCCGCGAGATCAAGGCAATACTGGATTTCATCGGCGGTATATCGGTAGTTCAGGGGGACAACGATCGCGCCTGTCCGCAGGATCCCGAAATAGATCGGAAGCCATTCCAAAGAATTCATCAGGAGAATGGCGACTTTTTTTCCTTTTTTTATTCCCCGTTCAAGGAGAATATTCGCAAAACGGTTCGCTGTATCATTAAATTGGCGCCAGGTAATTTCCCGTCGGCGGCTCATACGGGAAGGCTCCGGTTCCACCAATTCATATTCTTTCCAGGTGATTTCCCTTCGTTTGATTTCGCCCGGCGTGATCTCAACGAGGCAAACTTCATTTCCGTATTCCTTCGCGTTTTTCGCGAGGATTTCCGTAATAGGCATAAAAAACCTCTTGTTCGCAATTGCGGTTCGATATAAACAGTTTAAAAAATGACAAACCCGGTAAAGGGATCATTATATCACCGAACGGAAAGTTCGTCAATGTTTTCGAAGGAAAATTGTGCAGGGGCAGCGGAGATTCCGGGGTTTTCAAGCCTTTTATTAGCGTAATTGAGAATGAACTGTGTCAACACGGATTCAAAAATGAAATGTATGTTACTCAAACTGTAAATAACCGATTTTGAAACCACGGATAGCACGGATTTTCACGGATAATTATTTGATAATAAATACATTTTCTCACAAAATTATGATTTTGGATATCAATGAAATTCATCCGTGTTTATCAGTGTAATCCGTGGTTTCAAACAAAAATCTGTTTACAGTTTAAGTATGTTAAGGGATGTGATTCGAAATCCGCACACAAAAAAACAGGAATTTTTTACATAATTGTCCATAATCGGTACAAAAGGGGTTTTAAAAAGAAAATTTTATGATATGATGATAGGCAGAAGCGAAGTTTGTAACGAACGTTTCCAACCCTTTTTTTATGGAGAATTTACCATGGCAAAAACAGCAAAGAAAAACAGCAAGGTTTCTTCCGCGTCCGCGAAGAAGGCAACCGCCCCCAAGGCGGCGGCCAAAAAGGCAACCGATTCAAAGGCAAAAGCAGAGGTGAAAGCCAAGAAGGCCAAAGCCGCGAAAGCTGCCAAAGTTGCGTCCGTTAAGGCAACTGCTGCGAAAACCGCGGCGGCCGCGGCAGGCTTTGAACGCCTGAATGTCCGAATGCCTTCCTCGGAAAAAGCGAAAGTGCAAAAAATCGTCGATAATCTCGGCACAAGCAATTCCAAGTACGCTCTTGCCTGCTTCAAGAGCCGCTGGGAACAGGAATCCGGAAAACCCGGCAAAACCAAATTTACCGCTCCGACCAAGGCCAAGAAAGCCAAAAGGTCCGCGATCAAGGACAATCACATCGAATTTCATTTTTCTCCTGATGAGAAGAAAAAGATCGTTAAGGCTGCCAAGCGCGCAGGAATGGGAGCTTCCCAATACGTCCGCGACACACTGTTCGAATAAAAAACAGATTCCTTGTTCGAATTATTCGAATAAAGGCTGATCCTTATACAACTCCGCGGATGTTTTCGCGGAGTTGTTTTCGTATTACCAGATCATACTGTTAAAATAGTTTTGTTTGAAACCACGGATGACACGGATGAATTTAATATAAGATTTGGGACTGATCTTTTTGATGAAAACGTGTTTCTGCCAAAAAAATATCCGTGAAAATCCGTGGTTTCAAAATCGGTTATTTACAGTTTGAATTACCAGGAAAAGATCTTTTTAAAGAAATTTTTCTTTTCTTCTTCCGGAGGTGCATTATTCTCTTTCGGCAATTCCGGAATGTTCGGACGCACAGGACGATTGGCCAGCAGGGAAGAATTATCGGGGATCTCATTCCGGAGGAGCTGCGCCCACCAGGAATCCAAAAGCGAAAGGGAATCGCAGACACGATTTTTTTCCGCACGATATTCCGCGGTTTGTATGAGGCGCATCAGATCTTTCTGTTCCGCGTCGGCAAAAGCGATTTTGTAGATCCGTATCTGATCGATCCAAACGGTTCCTGTGTCCAAAAGATCGAAGCGAACGGAGAGATCTTCCAGTCCTTCAAAGGGAAGACGTTCGAAAAGGATCACCTCTTCTGTCCAGAAGACTTTTTGATCTTTCGCGGTAATATTTTCCTTTCGTCGATTCTGTCCGATCCGATCCAGTACATTTTTTCCGATATGGACTTCCCGCAGATAAGGCGCGTTCCGATATTTTCCTGTAAGACAGACTCTTAAAGAGAGCGTATTCTGCTCCCCTGGAACGCCGATGGCCGCCTGAAGACAGATCCGGCCGGTTTTCGGCATCGGGAGAGGCGCACTGATCACACCGCCTGCACCGCCGCGGCTTGTCAATTTCAAGCTCTTCCGACCGTCTTTAAAAACGGCATCATTCAGGGAAACTTCGAAATTTTTATCGCCGAACGGACGCCATCCGGGAATACTGTCGAACATCGGACCGCTTTCCCGCTTGCTTTCCGGTTGATTCGTTTCCTCTTTCTTTGCGAAAGGACTCTTTAGAAGATTGAATTTAGGAAGTTCGAGAAATCCTTTTTCTTTGGGATCTTTTGCACTTACCGCGAATCCGGGCGAAGGGACTTCGAAGCTGGCGTTTTCCATAATCGACGGAACACCGAGCCGGGCGATCAGGATGCGGTCGATATAGTTCTGAACCGCCTGATTCAATCGGCCGTTCGGACCGCAGATCTCTTCCGAGCGGAGGATCACGGGATCGGCGAGGATCACGTTCGGATCATCGACGACAAATGCGATGAGATCATAGGGTCGCAGAGAGACGGTCCAAAGAAGCGAGTCGAATTCCGTGTGCGGTTCATCTGTTTTGCGTCCTCCGGTAAATTTAAAGAAACGGGTTCCCGGTTTAAACTTCATGGACAATTTTATCCCTGTGTGAAAGGGTGCATTATTGACCATGTAGAACCAGTGGGCCCGATCCGTTTTCAGATGGCGGATAATTATCGGCTGATCATTGCGTTCTTCGTTCTCTTTTCCTTTTCCCGCGGAGGAAAAGTTCTCGAACGGAATCGCGGGGAGAGAATGAAAGACTTCGATCCATTCTTTCATGGACATTTCCTGCCCTGTCGGAAGCATTTCACCGCCGTCGAAAAACGCGAGAGTATCCATACAGGCCAACTGATTCGCGAAGCGTTTCCGATTCTCAAAGTCGGAAGGAAGGGGAAGCGCCGCGATTTGGGTAAGTGTTGGGCGATAGGGACTCTTCTGATCGAATGAGGGAAGATTTTTCGGTTCCGAATGATGGAAGAATATCGCGCCGTTCCGGAATTTGTCCTTTGAAAACAGTTCAATCGCCGAAGGGGATTCCAGTTCGAAATCAACGATTCTCCGATGTAAAGGAGCGAGATCGTTCAATGAGCCGGGCCGAAGGAAAACAACGCTTTTACTGTTGGCGTAAAGATCGGGATCCATTCCGATTTCGCGAAGCGCCTGCCGGACCTGCGGACGTTTGGTCAATGAAGGATAAAGATGAAGACGGCTCAAATCTCCATCAAGAATTTTTGATCCGACCAGATACAGGGAGAGTTCAGGACGGCGGGCAGTGATCAAATCGGCGGCGCGGGAATAGAACTTTGCGGCCGCTTCCCCGCGCCATTGGATCCAGCTTTCGCGGCAATGATCCCGAATGAATTCCGCGCGAAGACGATATCGGGCCGTTCCTGCCGCCGAAAGAACCTGCGCAAGGGAAACCTCTTTTTTATCTTTGAACTTTTCGGCAACTCCGGATTCCCGAATGAATCGGCCGAAAGTAAGATCGTCCATTCCAAAATAGACATCATCGGGAAGCTGGGCGAATCCGTTCATCGAAAGCTGAATTCCCAATCCGTCGAAAGAAGGATGAGCCGCGTATCGATCAAGGAGCTCCGTGATCACTTCGATCATCGCTTCCTGAACAAGGGGATGGAGCAGATTATAATGGGGACCAATTCCTTTCTGATCCTGAAAACGATCGATATAAAGAGATCCTTCCGGGCCGATGGAGCGGATTCCTTCGACCCAGCGAAGATCTTCCGCATTACCGGATCGAACGACATCGAACAGTTTTTCTTCAAGCCGGGGCAATCGGAAATTGAAGTCGATGCAGGGGATCAGGGAAAGTCCTTCCCGATCGAATGTTTTTGCCATAAATTCCAGGACATCTTTTCGAATCGGATCTTTTCCGTTTTGCAAAAAGATACCGGAGTCGAAAACGGGCGTAGGATTCAGATATCGGCTGGGATACAACGCACTTCCGTCGGCAACACTTCCCAAAAGCAATGTATCGGATCTGCACGTTTTCAAATGAAACGCGGTTCGATCCGCCGCCTGATAAAAAGTATTCCAGTCTTCGGATCCCAAAACGCCGATCGGTGATTCTGCGCGAACAGCGGAAAATTGATCGCAAAGAGAAGGACGGGCCATAAAAGACGCGAATCTTCTTGCTCCGCGTTGACGGGGAACAATGTTCACCTGATCTTTTGCGCGGTACATTCGGATCCGGCCGAAAACCGCACTTGTCTTTGTGTCCCTGTTCATGATCAAAATACAGGGCGATTTCGTTTTCGGCCAAAAAAGGATCTGATGACGCAAAACACGATTCGGCATTAAATCGCACAACGGATTTTCCCGAACGATAAATCCGGAGTCGATCGATTTGGGAAAGATCCCGCCCGACACGGAAGGTTCGATAATACTGATCCCAAGTGATTGCGGAACGTGCGAAAGATACTCGATTTCAAGAATGTGAGGTTTTCCCGGCTCGCGAACAGGAATCGTGTAAGATTCCCAGGGAATAATATCCGGATTTGGATCGGGAATCAATTCGACGAAAGATTCCTGCGAAGGATCTTTTGTTTTGTATGGACGAAGATGTCCGCTTCCGCGAGATTGTTTCCAAAGATCTTCCCATTGTCCCCAGGAAGTTCCCGACCGCCAATGATTCAGATTGACCTGAAGTCCACCCATCTTCCAGAATTTAAGGAAGTCTGAATTTTTTTCGGAAAGATTGCTCTGCTGTGCGCGGATCAGATCCGGGGAGATCAACGTTTCCGATTTTTTTTCTCTTCTGTTTTCTGAAAAGAGGGGTTTTTTAGCAAAGACTTTCCACCAGGCGGGATTGCTCGGATCAACGGTTTCCAGAAGTCCATTGCGCAAAGAGTCGATATCGTCCGCGCCGTCGGATTCATTCGAGGAAACTTTTGCGGAGGAAACAATGATCCCCTGTATCGATCGAAGGGCAAGATCCTTCTCTTTTCGATTCTGCTGATGAGGGAGAATCGAAAAGGATGATCGCGCACCGTTCTTCAGCTGGAGAGCGAGATCCAGTTGGAAAGGGCCAAGGATCTCGGGAATCGGAATTGCTAAATCGACAATGCTTTGAGTCTGCGGATTCCAGTCGCGGGCCTCTTTCCAAAGAGGCTTCTGCGGATTGCCGGAATGCAAACTTGCGGCAAGCACGATTTCCGTTCCAGGGGGGATATTAAAGAGGCGCGGCGCGACCCGAACATACAGCGTTTCTCCCGGTGAGAAGACCATACTGGAAAAAGGTTTATATCCGGCGGTCTTTTGGTTTGGATCCGGTTTGAACGCTCCCGCGATCAGAACTGGAAGATCATCTCCGCCGCACCGTTCTATCAGAATTCCGTTTTCGGTCTCTTCGAAAGGAAATTGCACCGGCTTTTGAACAAGATCCCGCAGAGGAACACGCTGCCGGATTTCATTTCCGGTTTTCAGATTTCGGATCAGCAGGGAAAGATTATCGGACAAGGAAGCGTGAAGTGTTGTTTGCAGTCCGCAGAACATGATCGGGTAAGGCGTTTGGAATCGGATGGTTCCTCTTCCCTGTTCCGCAAAGAAAAAATTCGTTGCTCCGGCCGGATCTTTTCCCAAAGGAATGGAATTGGAAAAATGTCCGTTTTCCAGGGAGATCTCTCCGGACCATTGCCCGGTTTCCGGTGCGATCCAGGAAAGATTGATTCGCATGAGTCCAAAAGGATCTTCATTTGCATTGACCGCAGTTCCATTTTGTGTATTTGCGCTGTTTTCTCCCGCTTCTCCCCGGACATTACTCATCGGCAAAAAGGAAAGAGTGATCAGAAGAAAACAGACGCAAAGAATCAGATCGGCAAAAAACGATCTTGATTCAAACAAAATCCCTTTGGTTTGACCTGCAATATTATTGTGATATCCAGGAGCCCGTTTATCCATAAACCGGAAACCCAATCAAAAATTTCTGTCTAATAATTATTATTGAGCAGGCGGGATCCCCGTCTGCAAGGTAAAGAGTGCCGATTATATGTTTTTTTCGGATTTTAATCCAGAGCGATTTACTTTTTTTTATAAAATCATTATAATCAGGGAATATCAGGAGCATCTTTCAGATTAAAATAATTGGACATGTGTAATCTGGAATAAATACACAATATAAATAAAATAAGGAGACAGGACATGGATCGATTGACGCGGCGTCGTTTTTTTCAGGCGGGATTGGGGAGTACAGCGGCCTTGGTTTGCAATTCGGATTCGATTTCCGCTTCCGCGCAGAAAGGGAAGACTTTCATGGAACCGGCGCAGGAGGTTCCGATTCGCGGGCAATCCGATATTATTGTCTGCGGAGGAGGACCGGCGGGAGCGGTTGCCGCAATTTCCGCCGCGCGCGCCGGGGCAAAGGTTCAGCTGCTCGAACTTCAGGGATCTCTCGGTGGGGTTTGGACCAGCGGTCTTTTAACCTATATTTTCGACTTTGATAAATGCAAAATCGCGATGGAGATCATTGACCGCCTGGACAAGGTTCATGCCCGACGCTGCAAGAGCAAGAGGAATTTTGTCTATGAACCGGAATACATGAAGTGGATTCTGGAACAAATGTGTCTGGAAGCGGGCGTTCAATTCCGCCTTCATACGAATGTTGCATCGGTCCATCGAACGGGAAGAGTGATCGATACGATCATTACGGAATCGAAATCAGGCCGGGAAGCGTGGTGCGCGCCGATTATTATTGACGCAACCGGAGACGGCGATGTTGCGGCTCGAGCGGGCTGCGGATTCGATATGGGAAGTGAAAGCGATGGAAAAGAGCAGCCGTTGACTTTGAACGGATTCGCGATTGTCCGGGACTATACAAAATTGACTGGCTTTATTTCCAATATCCCCGAGATGTGGAAGCCGGGCGGACATGGAGATTCCTTCCGTAAGCTGTTGGCCGAGATCCATAAAACAGGGATGGAACCTTCTTATTTCAATCCGACCCTGTTCCAGGTTCATGAAAATCTTTTAACGATCATGATCAATCATGAGTACAACGTCAAGGCGGACGATGCGCAGGCCGTTTCCGATGCGTCTGTTCGGGCCCGTGCGGAGATCATACAGATCATCGACGGTTTGAACAAGCTGGGCGGCCCTTGGGAAGGAATGCGATCGGTCCATTCCGCGGAACAGATCGGAATCCGAAGCGGACGGCGAGTTCATGGTCTCTATAAGATCACGAAAGAAGATGTTGCGGCGGGCCGTCGATTTGAGGATGGGGTTACTTTGTCCCGATTCGGAATCGATATTCATGCGCACGATTTCAAAACGAACAAGAAAGAGACGATCGGACGGGGAGGAATAAAGTACCGTCCGTTTGAAGTTCCGCTTCGATCGATGATCGCCAAGGACGTGGACAATCTGATCCTTGCCGGCCGATGTATCAGCGGAGACTTTATCTCCCACGCGAGTTATCGGGTAACCGGAAGTGCGACCGCAATGGGAGAAACAGCCGGAATCGTCGCCGCGAAAGCCGTTCACGACAAATGCCTTCCCAAAGAAGTCGAATGGAAAAAACAAAAATCAGGTGATTAGTGATTCGCGTCGGAAAGTTCGAATCCAAGTCCCGGAAGCGGTACCCGGCAACCGACCGCAAGCCCGTAATGGAGTGAGCGAAAGCGGACGGAATTAGGGGAAGAACATCACCCTGGGGAGCGAGGAAAAACGTTGATACTGAGAAAGGTTCGAACCCAATCGCAGATTTTGAAACCACGGATATTCACGGATAACCACGGATGGGCCTTTGAGAAAACAATGCTTTTTGAAGACCGGGTTAATGGGAGATTTTGTTTTTTTTAAACACCACGTCGATCGCGGAGAACGGCGGCTTTGCCGCCGGGGATAAGCGAGGACGCTTACCCCTCCCAGCGCTCGGGTGCAAACCACACACACAAATCTTTGTTTTTTTCCGCTTCCCCGGGTTAATGGGAGATTTTGTTTTTTTTAAACACCACGTCGATCGCGGAGAGCGGCTTCGCCGCTTATCCCCAACTCCTCACTCTCCCGGCTAATCACTAATCCGAAGGATTTTAGAGGGATTTCGATTCATTGCCGTTGATGGTTCCCATTGCGCCCCAAACGCCCCAGCGGCTTTCCCCTTTTGAGGTTTCTCCCGCTGCGGACGAGGATTGGGTTCCCGCCTCAACGGTATCGGAAACGAACTTAACTGATCCGTCGACCAGACAGCAGTTGACGCCTCCGCTGTGATAGCTGCTCGGAGTCGGCATTCCCCAGCAGCCGTCGCCGCAAGTATAGGTTTCCGTATCAATGCAGAAGGGTCCGTTGGCGGGACCATTGTGATCATCATGGTCACCATCGCTCCCATGAACGCGTTCCGGCCCGGTTGGAAATGGGGTCTTCCAATCGAAATCGGTTTATTAAAACCGACATTCGAAGTGTCCATGCAGGCGATGCACTTGGAGGGGGAGGTACCGCCGTTCAGCCCGCTCAGATAAGCAAGGCCGCCCTTGGAAGTATATACCTGGGATCCGCCTCCTTGCGCAAAGCATTTTCCTTCTCCGAAAGCGATTGTATTGCTCGTTCCGTCGAGAATGCTGGAAAAGTCCATTTTATTCTCTTTAACTTTGAGATTTCCCGCCGCTTCGGAACCGGATTGATAAATGGCTTCCAGCTGGAATGTTCCCCGGCGAGTATCGGGGAAGCCGGAATGGAAAGAATTATCGCCGCGGCAGGCTCGATAATTACAGTGGTTGTAATCATCTTTTTCCGCTCGTCCTTCCGGATCGGACGGGCACCAGAGTTCTGGAATCGGCTGAGATGCACATCTGTCTGCTCCTCGATCCGCAGGTCCGAGTCCCGCTTTATATTGTCTAATTGTGAGATCATAAAGTGCGGACTGTTCAATGAAGGGGAGAAGATGAGGGACCCAACCGGACCACTGCCGGTAATAGGCACTTCCGGAAAAGGTTCCGCTCCACCAGCCGCCCATTTTGACCGCATCGCAAAGGCTTACCGTTGCCTGAGCGCCGGGGATCTGATTATGAGAATCGTGAAAATTGTGAAGCGCGATTCCAAGCTGTTTAAGCTTGTTCGTGCATTCCATCCGCCGGGCCGCTTCCCGCGCCGCCTGAACTGCGGGCAAAAGAAGCCCGATCAAGATCCCGATAATCGCGATCACGACCAGAAGTTCAACAAGGGTAAATCCGCAGGCTTTGAAAAAGCGATTTGTAAAGCTGCTATTTTCGCCCACCCCCCTATTTTTACACATCAAAAATTTTTCCATTTTTTCGTTCCTTTCCATGAATGCACATTTGAAAACGCAAACCAAAAATAGACCAACACTTTATATTATAGTCAATTCAAAGAGAGTTTCCAGAGAAAAACAGAGATATTTTCCTTTTTTGATCCCTTTCCATAATAGAATAATCGGAAACAGGATTTTGTCAAGTTAAAATAGGGGGGGGGGTAAAATTGCGATATTTTTTCTGAAAAAAGTCAAAAAATATTGGGGCAGCCTCAACCTGGAATCAAGGCTGCCCTCAAAATTTTTCAGATCACTTCATTTTCATGCCGTTTTCGGGCAATAATGATTTGGCTGGTGTGGGAATGGCGATCTTGGCGGTATTCCGGGTGCGCTTCTTCTATCCAAGTGTCGGTAAAGGTATCGAACAGGGCGAATCCTTCATCATAAAGGAATTGAATGAAATCACTTTTCTGCTGAAAACGATAAAAGAAACGATCTTTATAAAGGTATTCGGATTCTCCGAGCTGTTCCATATTTTCGCCGGCGATACTGTCCTGCATATCGGGAACATTGCAGATCAGGATTCCGCCCGACTTGAGAATTCGATTGAACTCATAGAGGACTTCAGAAAGATTCGGCAAGGTTTCTATTACATCGCAAGCCAAAATCGCATCAAAGCAATTATTGGAAAAAGTCGTGTCCGCAAGGTCGCATAATCTTGTTTGAATCGAGTCGGGAAAACGCTTTTGCAATTTATGAAGAGCATTTGCGGAGGAATCGCAGGCAACGACCTGATCGCTGAAATCAAGCAAGATCGGAAGGTTCCGTCCTTCGCCGGTTGCCGCATCCAAAAGGAGCGGAGAATTCGGGAGCATTGCCCGAACTTTCATGAGAGCGGTTCGCACAAATTCCAATGGTTCACTTCCCCAAATCAACTCATCCGTTTGGCCGTAAAGAGTATCCCAAGCGGTCTTGTTGGCCAGTTCGATTTCTTCTCGTTCCATCGCAGCTGTTGACATTTTTCTTTTTCCTTCCTGAAAAATTGTCCTTTTTATGGGAGCAGAGTTTTTTGCCCAATCGGGCAAAAAGCCTGCATTCGATTACAAAATGATATCCAAAACATTTTCCGAACGGGTTGAGATGTCAATCGACGACAAATTCCCGTGAACATTGCCGGAGGCAATGATGAGAACTCATACTTGTTCCGTAAGCGCCCGCGTTGAGCAGGGCGAAAAAATCCCCTTCTTTCGGGAGCGGTATATTGACGGTTTGCGGGAGCATATCGTGCGCTTCGTTGATATTGCCCGCGAATCGGCAAGGATATTCAGATTTATTGGGATCCGCGATTCGCAAAGGAACCGCTTCCGAGGGCATTCCGTAAAAGACCGGTTCGATCAGGAGATTGAAGCCGGAATTGATCCCAAGGAACCATGTTCCCCGTTTTTCTTCGACGGTGCAGATCTCGATCAGAAGGACCGTACTGTTCTGAACGAGGAACGCGCCCGGCTCGATCCTCATTTTCCAGCGGTCCCGATTCAGTCGGCGAACCCTTTGACCCCAGTCGGCGAGATCCATTTCCGGATCTTCTTCGGCCAGAGGAACACCGAGTCCGCCGCCCATATTGATCTGCTGGAGATTGGGAAACTGTTCGGCCATTTCCATTCCGCGCTGAACGACCTTTTCCGCTTGATCCAGCTGTTCGGAAAGCCAGCCGCAGCCGACATGCCAATGGACCGTAGTGATCGCCGCTCCATAAAGATCCGCGAGCTTAATCGCATTCTCGATCTGTTCATGAAGAATTCCGAATTTGCTGATCTGATCCTGTCCGGAGTAAACCAGACGGCTTTCCTGATGATATCCGAGTCCGAGTTCAGGATTGATTCGGATTCCGATTTCCCGGCGCACATTCTTTTTTCCAGAATTGCCGGCAAGAATACGCCGAAGAGCGGCAAGAGAATCCGCGTTGACATGAATACCGGGGACGGAATAGAGAAAATCCAGATCGGATCGCGAAAGAGATGTTCCTGTATAGCTGATCTGTTCAGGACGGAAACCGTAAGAAAGAGCCAACTCCGCTTCACGGGGAGAGCAGACGTCAATTCCGGAAATACCTGCGTTTTTCAGGCCGCTTGCAATAAAGGGATGCCGATTGGCTTTGATCGCGTAATAGATCGAAAAATCAGGAACGGCCTTTTGAAGTTTTCGCAGATTTTCGACTGCCCGCTGAGGACGGAGAACATAGACGGGTGTTCCGCCCTCGGCAATTTCCCGCAAGCAGCGGGAACCAAAATAGAGTTCACCCGAACAATACTTCAGATCTTCCGAGGACCACCACGAAGGAGGCTCTGTTTGGCTCATTTTTCAATCCATTCGAAAAATTTTTACGGAAACAGTTTTGTTCGTTCTTCTGATATCGAGGGACCGTGAAGGGGTGGGAGATTGTTTCGCGATAAATGCCAAAGTATTGAGAATTATTTTGTATCAGATTTTTAAACGAACCACGGTTCGAACAAGGAAAGAATTATATCACGTTGTACTAAACTGCAAGGGGGCAAACCCCTTTTTTTCTCAACTTTTGTGAAATCCTCATTTTCCTCAAAGATTTCCCTTCTTTTTGAACAGTTAAATTTTATTAAAAGCCTGTATCCTTTGTATATTACCATATTCCCTTGCTTGCTTTTCCTTTTGGATCTGATAAAATACCTTGTATTGAACGAAAAAATTTAACCAGGAGAATTCCATGTCGAAAAAATTTCTTTTGCTTTGTCTGTTCTTCGCCTTCTCTTTTGTTTTTCCGAATCCTTTCTCGGTCTTTTCGGAGGAATCGCCGCAAGGCTCTCCGGAAGAGATTCCGTGCAGGAGTAAAGTTCTTTCGGTAAAAGTCTTTAAGAACGGGATTTTTGCGGTCTGCGAAGAGATCCCTGTTCCCCGTCCGGGCAAGTATCTTTTACTCGATCCGCCTGTTCCGGTTCATGGGACATTCTTTGCGGAAAGCACCTGCGATGTGCTGATCCGATCCGTTCTTCGCGATCGGGCCGTTCCTCTTGATCAAATCGAATCCATGGACAGAATCCGGGATTTTGCGGGAAAGAAAGTGCGGATTACTCTTGCCGGCGCAAACGGAAAGGAAGAATGCATCGAAGCGGAGATTTTGAGTCCCGGCTCAAATTATTCCGCGCCGGGGAGCCTTTTCTCTTCCCGTCGAATTCCCTCCTATTCGGGATACGGATCCTCTTATGCGGAATCGGCACCATCTCCTTTCTTGATGAATCAGGGGCCCCTTCTTCTTCGGCAGTTGACCGGAGATCGAAAAACGATCATGATCTGGAATCTGAACAAAATTGAAAAGATCGAATTTCTGGAAAAAGACGCGCTTGATACACTGGTCCGTTCCCGGCCCGCACTGCTTTTTGATGTCCATTCCGGCAAAGAGGAAGATGCGAATGATTCGAAAGAGAAGAAGATCTTTCTCACATCGCTCTCCAAAGGGATCTCGTGGTCTCCATCCTATCGGATCGATATTTCCGATCCGAAAAAGCTGTCGATTGAGCAGGCGGCTCTTATTGTGAATGAATGGCGGGATCTTGCGGATACGGACTTTGAACTGATCAGCGGATATCCGCAAATCCTTTTTAAGAACGCGGTTTCTCCGATTGATCGAAATACATCGCTTGCGAACTTTTTTTCGAGTCTTTCGCGTTCTTCGGATCAGGATTCGCGCATTTCCATGCAGCAGGCGGTAATGGGGAACGCCTGGAGACCTTCTGAATCGAATTCTTTTGCAGACGCCAACGAAATATCCGACGACAGTATTGATACCTTTTTTCAGAAGATCGGAAAGAGATCGATTCAGAAAGGAGATCGTCTGCAAATATCGATTGATAAAAAGGAGATCGAATGGAATAAACTGGTCTGCTGGAATATCGAAGACAATCGGGATCCCGAAGGCCGGGTTGTTTCCAGGGAGGAATACGCGCGTAATCGGCGGGAATCCAACTATGGATCGACTTTTTCCGGAACGGAAAATTCCGTTTTTCAGCAATATCTGGAGCCCTGGGACATTATTCGTTTCCGGAATCCTTTTGATTTTCCGATTTCGACCGGACCGGCAACGATCATGAAGAAGGATCGCTTTTTGGGACAGACCATGATCTATTGGGTCAATTCCGGCGAAGAGACCGCGGTCGGGATCAATAAGGCGTTGAGTATTCGCGTCTCTTCCCGGGAAGAAGAACGACCGCAAGGGGAGGGGGAAAAGAAGGAATCCGCCGCGTCGATCGGATATCCGAATGCGTTCGGATCTTCTCAATCCGATCTGTCCGCTCCGATTCTTCCGCCGGGGATATCGCGCGATCAGATTTCCGCAAACGGCAAAGAACATCGGATCCTTGTTCATGGAAGGCAATACCGGATCGCGGTGATTGACGCGAAGTTGACGATCACCAATCAGAGATCGGAAGAGATCTCCATGGTGATTCATCGCCGGTTTTCCGGAGAGATCCTTCCCGTTTCGGAGAAAGAAAAAGGGAATCGCCCGAAAGATGTTCTTTGCAGCGATTCCCGCAACGGGATCAACCGGCGGCATGAATTGACCTGGGAAGTCCAAATCGGCGCGGGAAAAACGAAGGAAATACCGTTTTCCTATCAGGTTCTTATCGCGTTGTAAAGGCTCACACAGTAAAATATTTCTGTTTGGAACCACGGATGACACGGATAAACACGGATGAAATCCCTATAAGATTCGGCTCTGATATTTTTGATGAAAACGTGTTTTTATCAAAAAAGTATCCGTGAAAATCCGCGGTTTTAAAATCGGGTATTTACAGTTTGAGTAAAGAGAAAGATCTTTATTTGGTTTCCAAGGTCAAATTGCGGTAAACGATCGACGATTTTCCATGAAGGCCCTGAAGTCCGATGTATCCGGCCGGATCGGCATCGGCAAGGGCTTTTCCCTGGAATTTCTTTTCGATATCGGTTCCCGCCGGACCTTTTTTGCAGTCTTTCCACTCGGAAGTATCGATTTTATTGACGATTTCGCCGTTGAGTTCGACGGTGATCTTGCGACCGGAGATCGATACAACGACCTTATTCCATTCGCCTGCCGGTTTGGTCAATACTTTGGAAGGGGCCTGATAGCCGTAAAACGCGCAGTTCCCATGATAGTTCGGTTCTGATCCGGCATCGTCGAGAAGCTGGATTTCGATCGTGTTGGGGATCCAGTTTTTCTTATCGCTGCATTGGATCAGAAGACCCGCGTTTGCCTTTTTGGAGAGCTTGTATTCCATCGAGATTTTGCAATCGCCGTATTTGACCTTGGTCCAGATCGCGGCATCTTTGTTTGCGCTCAATTCGCCCTTGTCGTTCATGGACCATACGGCCGGATTATAATCGGCATCTTGCAGTTTATCGCCGAAAAGCGGCTTCGCCTCTCCGGCCATTACCGTCGAAAGGGAAAGCGCAAGCGCTCCGATCAGAAATACAAACAGATTCAGCTTTTTCATTTTTTCTCCTTTATTGCGGACTAAAATTTCCTTTTCGCTTTTACCGGTAAACGACCGTCGTTTACGGATATCCAGGGAATCGGAAATTTGGAAGGTTATCGAATTTGAGTATAAGCCGGTTAAGGCTTCATTTTTTTGATCAATGCGATCAAATCGCAGATATCGTAATAATTCAGAACACCGTGAATGGTATCGGTCAACTGAATAAAAGTCGGCGATTTTTCGACAACGGTATTCCAGGCGGGAAGGGCGCTTTCGTCAATCGTGATCTTTTTGAACAGGTCCGGTTCGGCGATTGCCGCGTGAAGGGCGACCGTTCCGGCGTATCCTTCCGCTTCCAGTTCGATCCCGGTGTTGTACGTATTTTTCAAATACCGGGCAACGGAGAGAAGATCTTCCGTTCGCATTCCGACATAAGAT
>JAUNSU010000060.1 GCA_030539035.1 Planctomycetia bacterium | reverse complement strand
TCTATACCCCATGCTTGCGCATGGGGTTATGCATGGTGCCGCCTGTTCCAGGCTGATCTTTTGGCCAAAGACCTATAAACGGTTTTCTATGTTGTATCCGAATCCTGCGCGCTGGCGGCGGCGAGGCGCCGCTCCCGGTTCGAGTTCGAACCCTTTTCTGTGTTTTTGCTTCTTTTTGCACTGCGCTTACAGCGCGCTGTTTTTTTTGGGAATCGTTGACCCGGGGTGCCGCACAAACATTTCATGTTTGTGCTCTGCCCCGGGCTGGAAGGCACTGCCCCTATCGGGGCGCCGTTTATTGGTTATTCCAACCGGGGTGAAGTAATATGTTTGGGTTCGAGTCTATACCCCCATGCTTGCGCATGGAGTTAAGCATGGTGCCGCCTGTTCCAGGCTGATCTTTCGGCCAAATACCTATAAACGGTTTTCTATGTTGTACCCGAATCCTGCGCGCTGGCGGCGAGGCGTCGCCGCTCTGTAATAGGGTTAAAGTCTTTAAAAAACACTATCACCCATTAAACCGGGGAAGCAGAAAAAAACAAAGATACCGAACACGGTTGGAATCCGAGCGCTGGGACGGTTGGCGTCCCGCCAACCCGGCGGCGGAGCCGCCGTGGTCGAAGAGTTCGAATCTCTAAAAAACGCCGTGATTCGATTAAGGGTTGAACCACGATCTCCTTGGCGACATTGATTCCCTAATTCCGTTCGCTTTATTCACTTCATTACGCGCTGCCGCCTGGTGGCCGGGACGGGCACCGTTCCTGCGCTCGGATTCAAACCGAGTTCCAAAGACAATCTCTTTTCCGCTTCCCCGGTCTTCTCAAAAAGCAAAGTTTTCTCAAAGGCCTATCCGTGTATATCCGTGAATATCCATGGTTTCTAAAATCCCCAATCGGGAAAGAATTTCTCAAAGGCCCATCAGGGGTAAAAGAGGATACTGAGACTTCTGCGACAACTGGGACAGCTGGGACGATAGGATCTGCGGTTTAAAATCCCCACAATTTCCGGAAGTTTACATCGCTCGGGGCGGCCGGGGCAAACTTCGTATGAGGCTTCGAAGCGCCGGTTCCTCTAATCTCTGATCAATCATTATAAGTTTTTGTAAACAATGTATTATTATTTTGGTAATATATCATCCAAAGATGATTTTTCTCTGATTTTGTTCTTAAACCAGATTTTTAAAATGTGTAAAACTTGTTTATAAAGTGTTTATTGGTGTTGAAAAGGGTAAAGAATTACAAACTTAGAGAAAAGTATATCTTGATTGATATACACCTGTTTACTGGCCGCCAACATAATATAAACATGCTATCAACATGTTTTACACAATACAAAAAAGACGAATAAACCTTGTTTTTACCTGATAATATTTCAATTTTTACCGTTTATCTACAGATTCGCCCCGAATACTATTAATATTACTCTTTAGAATTTAATAATATTAAATAGAAAAGGTTTTTGATATTATTACTAAACTAATAATAAATAAAACCAAATATGGTGTCCTTCTCTGAGGTATATTATATCCTCCTTTATCGCCTCATTTTAAAAAATCCTAAAAGATTTCTCAAATAATTCAGTTTATTCCTTCTATAAAGTCTATTTTTAACGAAAAGAATGATTTTTTTATCCTTTTTTGGAGTAGAAACTTGATAAAACACGGTTTTTCTATTATAATAGAGGGAATCGCGATTTTTAGCAATTTACAACGAGAGATAAACAATTTACATTGGGGTTTAAAGATGCAAATCAAATGCAGTCGGGAAAAATTTTCGCAGCTTTTTGCTCTTGCGGCATCAGCGATCGACGATCATAATCCGCGTATTGTTCTTCAGAATATCAAAATGGTCGCAGCGGAAAACAGACTGATCCTCATGGCAACCGATGGAGAACTGGCCGTTCGCTTTGAGTACACAGGAGAGGATCTGTCCGTCGAAGAGCCGGGCGAAGCACTTCTTCCAAAACGGCTTCTGTTAAAAGCATTGCTTCTTTCCCAGGAAAAAAGCTTTGTCCTGAAGCAGTCGGATGATAAGACTTCGGTTCATCTGGGAGGAACAAAACACTCGTTTCAAACACAGCAGCTGTCGGATTTTCCCGATATTTTGCCCTTTGATCAGGGATCCTATTATAAAATTTCCGGCAAGATTCTCTCCAACATGATCAAACATACCCTTTTTGCCGCGGATAATGAAAATTCCCGATATGCCTTGGGCGGAGTATTCTTCGAATTTTCGGAAGATCATGTTTCCGCTGTTGCAACGGATGGGCGTCGCCTTGCGCTCCAGGAAGGAACCGCCGAACCGGTTGGAACGAATTTTGTTCAAAATACCGCGGTTTGTCCCAAAAAAATTCTTTCTCTGCTCGCAAAATCCCTTGCGGATGATGCGGAAGTGCAAATCGCGATTACGGAAAATAAGATCTACTTCCAAATAGGAGATCTTTTCTTCCAGAGCCAGCTCGTCGGCGGACATTTTCCCCGATGGCGTTCCATTATTCCGACAACAGAAGATAAAAAACACGTCGATATCATCGCAGGCGCTCTCAATACCGCTGTTCAGCAGGCCGGTTTAACGACCCTTCTGAAAGAGCCGGGCGTTGTCTTCATGTTCTCTTCCGGCCAGCTCGAACTGCTCGGCGTTGGACAGGAAGTCGGTGAATCGCACGTCAAGCTCCCCATCTCTTACGATTATGATCCCGTGGAGATCAAACTGGATCCCAAGTTTGTCGCCGAGTTTCTGAATGTATTGAGCGCGGAAGAGACGGTCGCTTTCTATTTCGCTAAAAATGCTCCGGTTCTTTTCCAAAGTGCCGATTCTTATAAATATGTAATTATGCCCTTAACCTGATTATGAGGAATATGTATGGATTTTGTAAAAGGTAATACAGTTGGAATTGATTTGGGTACCACTTTTTCTTCACTCGCAATGGTCAACGATGAAGGAGAACCGCTTCCGATTCCCAATGAAGATGATAATGTGGAAACTGCAAGTTTGATCCTGCTGGCCGAAAACCGGCATGTCATCGTGGGACCAAACAGAAGCCGCGCGGCAATGGAAGATCCTGAAAACGTGATCGAACGAATCAAACGGCAGATGGGTGTCAGCGGATATCGCCGGACCTTCGATGGACAGGAGATCACGCCGGAATTCATCTCTTCTCTGATTCTGAGAAAACTGAAACAGGACGCGGAAAAGCATATCGGTCCCATCGGAAATGCTGTGATCACTGTTCCGTATTACTTCAACGATACCCGTCGGCAGGCGACTGTTGACGCCGGACGAATTGCCGGACTGAATGTAGTCAGCGTGATCAATGAACCGACGGCGGCCGTTCTTACATACGCCTGGCATCGGGGAGAACTCGGACATACCGGCGGCGACGGGAAAATGCGCCGTGTTTTGATCTTCGATCTGGGAGGCGGAACGTTCGACTCTACGGTCGTGGAATATACCGGAAATCATTTCAAAGTTCGATCGACCGACGGCGATGTCAAGTTGGGAGGAGTCGATTGGAATGATCGTTTGGCTGACTATGTCAGTTCGGAATTCAAGAAAAAACATGGACTGGATCCGCGAAACAATCCGAAAGCGCTTCAGATTCTCCGAAATGATTGCGATCTTGCGAAGATCGATCTTTCAGACAAGGAGAATATAGTGATTCATTGCCGATTTGAAGGGAAGAGTCTTGCCGTTCCGATCAGCCGCGAGCAGTTTGAGGAGATGACCTATGATCTTCTTCAAAGAACCGCGGACACAACCGAGTATGTGATCAAGCAGGCGGGTCTGAAATTCAGCGATCTTGATGCGGTGGTAACCGTAGGCGGATCGACGAAGATGCCGCAGGTCTTTAAAATGCTTGAAAAGATCACAGGAATCAAGCCGTACACCAATCCGGATCTTGATCCTTATACCGCGGTGGCCCGAGGAGCGGCGATTCACGCGGCGATTCTGGAGGCCCGATACAATCCGAACAGTAAATTAACCGATCGGGTCAAGAAACTTCTTTTACGCATTGATCAGGAAGATGTCAATTCGCATGGACTTGGCATTGTCATTAATGACGCGGCGAAGGGAGCTCTGAATCATATTATGATCCCGAGAAATACGACTCTTCCTTTCTCGATTTCCAAAATGTTCCAAACGAATAAGGACAATCAGGAACGGATCAGTGTTCAGGTTCTCGAAGGAGATGCGGATGATCCCAAAGCCTGTTCTCTTTTGGGCAAATGCAAGATCACGCAGCTCCCGCCGAATCTTCCGAAGGGGACTCCGGTCGAGGTAACTTATTCATTCGACCGGAATGGACGTGTTTCCGTTTCCGCAAGAGAGAAAACCTCGAACAAGGAAGCCGTGATCGAAATTGAACGCCGCGGAACATTGACGGAAAATGAAGTGGACGATTTCATCAAATTGTCTTCGGAATACTCCATTGAGTAATATGCCGGAAAAGAAAAAGATCCCGTTCAAAGACCGGATAAAGAATACGGCGAAGAACGTTCTGATTCGAAGTGCGGGGGGGGCAATGTCTGCGCTCCTTCCTTTTTGGCTTTCGTCTCTCGATTTTCGTGTCGCGTATTATGATCCGATCATTGATCCTTCTTATGCGAACGACGGACAGCGGCGGATCTATGTTTTCTGGCATGAGTATCTTCAGCTGATGATCCATTTGAGAAAGCATTGCGGAATATCGATGCTGCTGAGCAAACACGCCGATGCGGATATCGTTGCGGAAATCGCGGCTCTGTTCGGATTCGGAACAGTTCGCGGATCGACGCAACGGGGCGGGGCCAACGCGCTTTTGCAGCTGGCGGAGGATGCAAAGAAAGTGCATTTGACGATTACGCCCGATGGCCCCCGCGGCCCGCGCCGGAAGCTTGCGCCAGGCTGCATCTATCTTGCTTCAAAATTGCAGATGCCGATCGTCTTTCTCGGAATCGCTTATGATCGTCCTTATCGCTTGAACAGCTGGGACCGTTTTGCGATTCCGCGGTTCGGATCCAAAGCGAGAATTATTGCGAGCAGCGATATTTGGATCCCGTCCGATTTATCCAAAGAAGGAATTGAAGAGGAGCGTCTTCGCGTGGAAGGGGCAATGCACCTGCTGGATACACAGGCGGAGGACTGGGTCGCTTCCGACTATTCCATTGAAGGAGAGTGCGGCGTGCTTCCCGGTCCAAAATATTCCGTTCTCTATTATACGAATCCGCGGCAAGGCGAGATCGGTGATTGATCACCATTTGATATTTTCCAGATATTTCAAACTCTGGGGAATTTGCTGTTCCGGATTTTTGGATTCATCTTCAAGGAAGTAATACTTGATCGCGGTTTTTTGCGCCGCCTTGAGAATACGGGCAAAATCGATTTCTCCTGCGCCCACGGCCATTGTATTGACGTCTCCTTTATAGTCTTTCAGATGGCAGGAAACAAAGCGGTTGGGATATTTTTTGAAGAGTCGGACAGGATCTTCACCCGGGAGAATGGTCCAGAGGATATCCATTTCGAAGAAGACCCGATCCGGATTGGTATTTTGAATGATCTTGTCGAAAAGGGTTCCGTCTTTCCAGGGGGTGAATTCATTTCCATGATTATGATAGACGAACCGCAGACCCTGTTTTGCGCAGGCATCTCCCGCCTTATTGAAGACTGCGATGATCTGATCGCATTCTTCTTCGGTGATCCCTTTCTTTTTATAGATGGATCCTTTTCCTTTGGAGGGAACGGAAGCGGTTCCGGCGTATTCCAGTTTAAGTTCTTTGGCATATTTGGCGATTGCGTCGGGATCCTTTATCCATTCATTGTATCCCCAGTGCGCGATCACACCTTTCAGATCGTATTTTCCAAGAAGGGCAAGAAGCTGATCCGGCGGAAGAGCTTTTCGAACGGATGTGGTGATTTCGATATATTTGAATCCCCAATCTTTTGTCTGCTTCATTCCGACATTGAGATCGGGCGTAAACAGATGGCGGATACTGTAAGTTTGCAGTCCGAGCGGTCCTTTAAAGCAATCATTGGTTCCGACTCCATTTTTTTGAGATTGAGCCTGAAGGGAAGAAACGATTATGAACAGACAGACAATCAGAAACGAAAAACGGTATTTTTTCATTGAAAGACCTTTCTTGAAAATGATTTCGGCTGGAAACATTACAAATGAAATACTTTTTCATCATTACGTGATTGCAATGGAAAGGATCTTATTGCAGATCGATTCTGAAAAAATACTTCAAAAACAGACATCTATTCTAAAAGATCGGGAGGAAGATTGCAACCTTTCTTTTCCGCAAATTTTCTCTCTTTTTTCCGCAGTTTTTTGAAAACATGAAGGAAATAAGGGAATAAACGTCCATTATTGCGAGAAATCCGAAAAAACAGGAGTATCGGAAAAAGGTCGAATCTGTGCGCTTCTTCAATTATTGATCCCGAAAATCGCATTACGCCATTTTGTGATAAATTCATATCAAATCGGATCTGATCAGACTTGTACAAGGCCCCTTCTGCCGGTATAATAAGGGGGGGACTTGAGGATTCATTTCATGCGTCCTGCTTCATTTTTGACATTTTCCCAAAATTCAAAACCGGGAAAAGGATCAGAAATTATAGATCAACTCCAAAGAGACATTTACAGAATCACAATGGCCAAAAAGAACGAGAAAAAATCGAACGAAAAGAAAATGAACGGGAAGTCCGGTTCCGACAGAAAATCGGAAAAGGATTCGTCCCGTCAACGGATAAGCAGAGTCGCTCGAAAGACGAAACAGCCGGACAAACTGACCCTGTACGATATTTTGTCCCATCTTACCTGGCGGCAGGCAAGCGAACTGCTCGGTGAATCCGGTTCAAAAATGTTAAGACATTCGATGGATCTTCCGGAAATTAATTTGGATCATGAAATCTTTCTCAGTGATGATCTCTGTCGGATTAACGTTTACAATGATCAGAATCAAGCGGTACCTGTTTCCATTATCCTTGCACCTCACGGGAAAAAACGGCTTATCGTTAAATGTCCTCAGTGCGGGAGCGCGAACAGCCTTACATCGGATTGCTGTGTTCACGCCGCAGCCGTTCTTTCCTTTATTTTGGAAGAAAAATCACTCATCGGCTTGGCAGAATGCCCTGATCTTGAAACTCCTTTCGAACTTCTTTCCGATAAACAACTCGCAAACCGCGCGCTGTTTGAGCGGCAGGAACGAGCCAAAGCGGAGAAATTTAAAGTACTCAAATCGCTTAATCCCGATTCGCCCTGGACCGATTATCTTCTTCAAAGTGAAGGGTCGGGCAAAACCTACCGGATCGCACTTCGCGGAGAAGCACAAGGATCTTCATATTGTTCCTGTCCTGATTTCAAAACCAATCGGCTGGGAACGTGCAAACATATTCTGTATCTTCTTAATCGGGCAAATAAAAAATTCAATAAGGAAACAATGCTTCGTCCTTATTTGAATAAAGATTTTTTCGTCGCAGTACGATATAATGAAAAACGGACTCTTTTTATGGGAATTCCGGATAATCTTCATCGATCTTCCAAAGAAGAAGATAAAGCGATCGTAAAATTAACAGCTCCTTTTGTCAAAAAAGAGGTTGATAATGTTAAGGCGCTTTTGCGTGCGGTCTCCAAGCTGGAACGAATGGGGCGTCCGGTAACGATCTATCCCGACGCGGAAGAAATGATTCAGGCGGAACTGGCTCGCCAACGTGTTCAGCAGATCGTCTCGGAAATTCGTGCCAATCCACAATCTCATCCACTTCGAAAATCCCTTCTGAAAGTGCCGCTTCTTCCTTACCAGCTGGATGGAATCGCGTTTGCGGTCGGTGCAGGACGGGCCGTTCTCGCAGATGATATGGGACTTGGAAAGACCATTCAGGGAATCGGAACGGCGGAACTGCTCGCCCAGCTCGATTCGATTAAAAAAGTTCTGATCGTCTGCCCTGCAACGGTCAAATCCCAATGGAAAAATGAAATCAAGCGCTTTACAAAAAATCGCTCTGTTCAGCTGATTCTTGGAAGTTCCGCCGAACGGTTTGAACTTTACAACGGATCGGCCTTCTTTACCATCTGCAATTATGAACAGGTTCTAAGGGATCTTTCTTGTATTGAAAACACAACCTGGGACTTGATTATTCTGGATGAAGGCCAGCGCATTAAAAATTGGGAATCCAAAACATCAAGGGCCGTCAAGGCCCTTCGATCAAAATACGCGCTCGTCCTTACCGGAACGCCGCTCGAAAATCGTTTGGACGATCTCTATTCCATTGTTCAATTTATTGATGATCACCGCCTTCTGCCTGCTTGGCATTTTTTTCAGCATCATCGAATTGTCAGCGATACCGGAAGAGTGCAGGGATATAAAAATCTGGACGAGATTCGGGAACAGCTTGCTCCCATCATGCTGCGCCGAACACGGGATTCGGTTCGGCTTGAGCTTCCTGAAAGATCAACGGAAATCATTCGTGTTTCTCCGACGGAAGAGCAGAAAAGGCTTCATGATTCCTATATGCAATCGGTTTTCCAGATTGCGCACAAAAAATTTCTGACGGAAATGGATCTGATCCGTCTTCAGAAATTGCTTCTTGCCGCCCGTATGAGTGCGGACAGTACGTTTTTGAACACAAAAGAGGAACCCTCCTTTTCCAGTAAACTTGATTCCCTGTCGGAACTTCTTGAACAAATGTTTGAGGAAAAGGACAGAAAAATCGTTCTCTTCTCCGAATGGACGACAATGCTCAATCTGATAACGCCGATCCTTGAAAAAAACGGCCGAAAGTACGTTCGACTCGACGGATCGGTTCCGCAGCATTTACGGGAACGGCTTGTCCGCGAATTTCAGGACGATCCGGACTGTTCTCTTTTTATTACGACGAACGCAGGGTCAGTCGGGTTGAATCTTCAAGCGGCAAATACGGTGGTCAACGTTGATCTTCCGTGGAATCCCGCCGTATTGGAACAGCGAATCGGACGGGCCCATCGAATGGGCCAGAAGAATCCTGTTCAGGTTTATTTGCTCATTACGGAAGAAACGATAGAAGAGAATATGCTCGCGACATTATCCGCCAAACATGATCTTGCACTGGCGACACTTGATGTCGGAAGTTCTGTATCGGAAGTCGAATTGCAGAGCGGAATAGAAGAACTTCGCCGCCGCTTGGAACTTCTTCTCGGTTCGCATGCCGCGGCGCCTGTCGATGTATCAGGCCAGCAACGGGAAGAAGAGAATTTGACACAAGCCGATCAGCCCGCACCGGAATCAAACGCAGAATCGAACACGGATTCGAACGACTCGAATTCTGCGGTTTCCTTAATCTCCAATCTGTTCGATGAACAGAAGAACGAAGTTCTTCGTCAAACAGGCACCATTCTTTTAAATGCGGCGTTTGATTTCTTTGGCGAATTGATTGACAAAGCAGCTCCTCATACATCACAGACGAAGTTGTCCGGCGAGGGATCGGATCGTTCGAAAGCATTGACAACCGGCGACCGCATAAAATCGGTTCTTTCGAACGCATTAAGTACCGATGAGTCCGGCCGAACACGACTTTCGCTTGTTCTGCCTGAAAAGCCGGTTCTCGAAAATCTCGTTCAGTCCGCACTCGGCTTTCTTAACGGTTTTCTTCAGAAGAAAGATCAGGAATGATCCAAAGAACAGGAGGATCCTATTTATGGGGCTTGATATTGCGGAGACCTTTATGGAGATCGAAGAACGATTTTCGATTTGGCTGCCGGAGGAACTTGCGCCGCAGGGCAAATTGGCGGCCGTTCGCGATCTTGTCGATTACACAGAACGTGCGATCAGACAATCCGAATCATTATCCGCAAAAGAAATCGCAAATTCCCTCGAAAAGAATCTCCTGGAAAAACTGAATTCGAACAGATTGAAATGGATCCGTCCGAAAATTTTGACAAAGGAAACAGATCTCAAATCGATCACCGCGCCTCGACATTATCAGAAATTGTGGTCGATCTTTTGGATCACGGTTGGCCCCATCCCGCCATTAAAAAGAAATATGGGAGGACTGCTTACCGTGATCTGGATCGCGGCGGCAACCGCGGTACTTCTTGCTTTTTCGGATCATTTCAATATCTGGGGATGGTGTCTCTATTGTATCTCGCCGTTGATCTTGTTTCTGCTGAACAAGTACGTCTTATGCTTTTTACTTCGATTTCCGAACGAATATAAAACCATCGACGATCTGATCGAAAAAAGAGCACAGGAAGAATGGACACGATTTCATGCGATCTCGCAAAATCGGAATTCGGAATCTATCTGGAGCCGCGAAGAAATTCAGCGTGAGATCATTGCGATCATACACGATATCACTGGAATAAAAATGGAAAAAATTACACTGGATTCCCGGCTTGTAGAAGATCTGGGAATGGGTTGATCCTGCCTTTATTTGTTGCCTTATCCGGCAAGAAAGGAAAATCATGAAAAATTCAGCGAAAAACAAACGTACACGAATCGGATCGAATACGGTTTTTTTGTCCCTTCTGCTTTTGATCTTGCCGTTTCTTTTCAGTACGTCTTCTTTTGGACAAACAACGGAGCCGGGCGCGGAATATCCGCTCTGGTCGAAGAAAAAGGTCAAAATGATCGAATTATCCTGGTCAAATCCGACTGTTGAGTTTTTAGCGAAAAATATTCAGGGGCTGGAAAGAAGCTGTCCGATGAATGGGATCACAGTTCGCTTCTACGGATCGGATCCGAATAAAAAGAAGGTCGGAACAAACGCGATGAGCCGGAACCCATGGAAATACGAATGGTTTAAGGAAACGATGGATCTCTATAAAAAGATTCCCTTTAAAAAATTGACCGATAATTTCTTTTATACGGTGGTCAGTCCGGGCGATGCGGATTGGTTCAAAGATGAAGATTGGGCCGCCGTCTGCAATAATTACGGAATCGCGGCCCGTGTTGCAAAGGAAACCGGAATGCGCGGGATCTGCTTTGATATCGAAGAGTACGGAATCAAATTCTGGGACTTCTCGACTATTAAAACCGGACAAACTTATGAACAGGCTTACAAAATGGCCCGACAGCGCGGCGAAGAATGGGGAAAAGCCGTTTTCGGCGCTTATCCGGAGATCGCGATTCTTGCTCTGCATATGATGTCTTACGGAGGGAAATCCTCTTCATTGACCGTTCCGTTTTTTAACGGAGTGATCTCGGTAATGCCGACGGGCGCAACTTTGCACGATGGACTTGAAAGCGCGAGCTATCACGCGAAAAAGGCAACGGATTACGATGCGATGTCTTTTATGCTCGATCGCAAATATCTTGAAAGAATTGAAATTTCCAATGTCTTTAAGTATCGAACACAGATCAAACTGGCGCCCGGCTTTTATATGGACGGAATGTTTACCGAGAATAAAGAATCAATTTGGCATAAGATCCTTCAGCCGGAGATCGGAGAGAATCCGAAAGAATTTTTCCGGAGGAATCTCATGTCTGCGGAACGAATATCGGACGAATTTATCTGGATCTACGGCGAAAAAGGAGCCTGGTGGACAGGTACTCGATATCCGCTTTGGGAAGATCGCGTTCCCGGAATCACCAATGTTGTTCTTTCGGTTAATAATCCGGAAATGCTGATCACCGGCGATCTTGCGAATTTACTGAAAAATCCCGAGTTTAAAGAGAAAAAGAAAGACTGGAATTTCTGGCAGATCGAACAGGAGAAGAAAAATGTGCCGTTGCCTGGACGGGGATTCGAGGAAGACGGACTCTTGAAAATCGAAGGGGTCACCAGCGGCTGTTTTGTTCAGTCGGTACCTGTAGAGCCGGGCAGTCTTTATTATCTCAAGGTAACGGCCCGATATGAGAATGAAACGCGCGGATTCGGATCAGCGACGATTGCGTTTAAGGACAAGAATCAAAAATGGAATCATTTTGAGCAGAAGAAAAACGTTCCGTTCCCGAAGAACAAGAGCGGTTGGATCACAGAAACGATTCTTTTTACCGTTCCGGAGGATTCCCATTATATTTCGGTTCAGATGGGCGCTAATAATCTCGGAAAGGGCGGCCAGGTCGCCTTCCAAAAGATCGCGCTGTTTAAACTGTAAACCGCCAAGTCTTCGGATATAAACACCGATTAACCCGTTTGCAAGCCCGTAATGAAGTAAGCGAAGCGAACGGATTTAGGGAACTTATAATTAGTGTTTAGTGATTAGCGGGGAATCAGCGCCTCCGGCGCTTGGTTAATGGGTAATTATCTTTTTTAGAGATTTAAACTCTATCACAGAGCAGCGGCGAAGCCGCATACGGAGGGCGGTCGTCCCGGCCGCCCCGAGCGATGTTAATTTTCTAAAAGCGTTGCGGTGCCTCCTCAGATGAACACAAAAAGAGCACGATATTATTTATCATAAAACGCAAATACATATTAACCCGCAGAGACGGACATCGTTTACTTAACACGGTTGAAAATACCAATAAACGGCGCCCCGACAGGGGCACTGGGCTTTCAGCCCGCAGGATTCGGGTACAACATCGAAAACAGATTATTCGTATTTGGCTGAAAGACCAGCCTCGAAGAGTTGGCACAATAAAAAAGAGAAAATAAAAATCTTTGAGAAGCGTTCGATTCCTTCCAAAGGTTTATTTGTATGTATTGTCCATTTTTACATTTCTTCTGAAATTCAAATAAACGAATAAACAAGATCAATCAATTTCATTTTATAAACATTTTACTTAACTCATACTGTAAAATATTTTTGTTTGGAACCACGGATGACACGGATAAACACGGATGAAATCCATATAAGATTCAGGATTGATGTTTTGGATGAAAATGTATTTTTATCCAAAAAAGTATCCGTGAAAATCCGTGAAATCCGTGGTTTCAAAATCGGTTATTTACAGTTTGAGTACTTAACAGAGATCGAACTTGAATTCCGCCCTCTGCGCTTCTGCGGTCTATATATTTTCGGCGATCGCAAACAGGGAGTGCAGTTGCAGTACACTATCTGTTCGCAAACGATCCGCGGCTTGCGGATCACGCTTTATCAATTTTTGCAAAAGATGATTTCGTTCAAATTCGATCTCGGCCGTTATCGTCGGAATAATTATCTTCACATCAGGAATATCAAATTTATTTCTGTCAAAAGAATACTTTCGCCGTTGAGATTCTGCAAATATCCCGGCAAGATAAAGTGAGATCGCGGCGACCGGATCGTCTGTGATTTTGAACCGGTCCAGTTGCGGATGGTTTCCGTAAGCGATCCGCTTTTCAGGATCGACAGTCCATTGTTCCAATACATGTTTGGCCAGAAGTCCTTCCCGCCAGACAGCGAGAAAACCTTGCCGATCAAGATATTTCGGATGAAGTGTCCAAAGTCTCATAATATCATTTCATTCGCAAAGTCAATACATTGTCTTATTCGCTGGATTTTTCCAGCCGGGATTGCTGATTCATCCTCTCCAAAAATTGGGCGAGAGCCTTTCCGTCCTGATTTGTAAGAAGGATCCGGTCAATATCGGGAACAGGACCTTTTCCCCGCCATTCGATCATGATCCAGGGAAGGATCTCCGGATCGTTCAGATCGTTCAAAACCTCTTTTTGCGAGAAAAAGTCCCTGAGTTTTTCTTCCAGCGAACAGGTTTGTTCCAGATCCTTCAGCTTCGGGCTGTATAAAGGATAGGTCGAAAAAGAAGAGAGCGTTTTGATTTCCTCCGCGATTATTTTCAGGCGATTCTGATAAGCGTCCTTTTCCTTTTGCAGCCGATCCAGTTCCGGATCGATCTTCGGTTTTTCTTCTTTTTGCACTGAAACGGTTTCCGGCTGATCCGTTTTCTTTACCGAAGAAATATCCTCCTTATTTGCTATTATCGGCATATATGGAACGATAAAAGAGAAAAAGAGAGTGGCCGCAAACATCAGAACAAGAATGATTCCTGCAAAAATTTTCCGGAATGATCCTTTTTGTCCGCGGACGGGATACCATACCTGTCGAACAGAAGCCGTTTTTTCGTCTTTGCGCCGGATGTCAATGTGAACGGTGTATCGCTGCTTCTTCTGTATGATATCATACACAATATAAGAGAAGATCTTATTCTCTTCAGGAACCGGTGATCCGATCAGGCCAAGCTCGTCAAGGAGCTTCATCGCAAGATCATCCGCGTTCGGAAAAGGAGGATCTGCGTCTTCCAGCAAAATCTCTTCCGCTTTCGGAAAAGGAGGATCCGCGTCTTCCTGCGCAATCGCATCGGACGGACTGATCCAGCGAACATGATATCCGATCTCTGGTGCCCGTTCGATGAGGCATTGGGCAATGGATTTTTCAGTTTGCAATTTTTTTCGCATTTTTGTTCTCTTTGGAAACGGCTTCCCATAAAAGATCCGGAATCTTCTCATTGGGCTGAAATTGGAAAGTAAGCTGCGCGATCTTTTCGTCTTTACCGGATTCCTTAAAATCAAATATGAACGAAGTCTTTTCTTTAAAAATCAGATGCATTCCCAAATCGGCCAACGTGAGAGTTTCTTTTGAAATGAAGTTATCCGATCCGGAACGCGAAAGTTCGGACCAGCTTCCCTTATCATTATTCCATCGAGTTACTTTCCAATCAGGGATCTTTCGGGCCAGCGGAACGGTAAAAGTACTTGGATCTTTCTCTTTCGGGATAGACAATTCCAATAATCCGTTTGAATTCGCTTTTTTCGCGTTCTCATTTTTTAAAGTCAATGCGTTTTTTTCCGATTGTCCAGTAATTTCGAACGTGATTGTTTCTTTTGGACGGGCGGAACCGGAGGCAGATATTTTGGTTGAATATCTCTTTTCCTTGATACGGCCTTTTAGAAAAAGAAGGGAACGATCGATCTCCCTGAATCGGACAAAATCGGAATCGGAAATTTCCAGTTTTCCAATTTGATCTTTCGTCTCGTTGAGAATTTTGCATAGATCCTGATTCAGATCTTCCGGAACGGACTGCATCTCCGTATACTGTTTAACGGATTCGCGCATTTTTTCAAGGAGCTGATTTTCGATCAGTTGTTTTACAGTATTCGCGATTTCCGCCATGTTGAAATATTCCTCCGCCGGAATCGCTTTTCCTTTTTCGGAATAGAGACCGGTCAAGGCTTCCGCGAATTTCAAGCGTTTATTTGCGGGAATATTATCGTCCAGAATGTTCTTTTCGATTCTTTTTCCTGCTTTTTGAAATTCCTTTTGAAGAGCAACAAAAGCCTTCATTTCGCGCCTTTTCGGATCTTGTCTGATCCGATCAATAAAATCCCAGGCCTTCTTCATCGTTTTGGGAAATACCGTATCTTCAGACAAGGTGTCAAGTTCAATCATTAGATCCGAGATTGTTGTTCTCTGTATGTTTATCTCCAGATCCGTCACTTGATCTTCTTTCGAGACGGACAAAGGCTTCGAAAGTTCCTGCTTCTGTTCCCATTTGTATATTGCGGGGATTCCAAAGATCAGTGCCGCGCCTATTAACAAAATAAGAAGTACGAAACAGAATGATCTTTTTCGATCGGAACGGAAATGAACACGGTAATCCTCAACGAGATCCAGCAGAGATCCGATTAGAGGAATGATTTGAGTTTCTTCGAACTTTTCGGTTGTCGAAGATATTTGCCGGCTTGTCTTTTTCGGATCGGTCAAAGATTCCGGCTGCACATTTTGCAAAGGGCGATATTCTTTGATCAGTATTTGATTGACTTCGCCGAACCAGTCGGACAATCGTTTTTGATCATTATTGTCCAATTGATCGATGATATCTTTGTGTGTCTGTACAAACAGGATCGGGAGATTCTTATTCCCTCTTTTCTTAATGATCATTTGGATCAGGGATTGGGCCCTTTCGAGTTCTTCTTTCAAATGATCTTCATCCAATTTGAAATATGCGGGAAGATCGCCGCCGCTCAATCCGGTTGGATCGAGCATAAAAAGATAAACATCGCACAGTTCGATCTGTTCCAGAATAATATTATCATTCCAATAGGAAGCGGAATTCATATCATCCAGATCCTTGCGAAGACCTTCTCCCCGCAGATCTTTGAATTCAAGCTCATATTGGACATTTCCGGAAAGCTTCCTGGAAAACTTCAAAGGAGATCTGTTTCCGGTGATCGGAATGCTGTTCTGAAATTTTACCCAAAGATCAGGCGATTCGGACAATGTATGGGAATTTGAAGAATCAAGAAAGTCGGGAACATGATCGCTGCAGTGATCATGATAAAATTTCACGTCTCCGTACGCTTTTTTCAATTCATTAAAAAAGCGGAGAAGGAAGGCCGTTTTTCCTGCGCCTGTATTCCCGTAGATTCCAACATTAATTTTTCTTGCCATCTTTGAAGGTCTCCACTTTATTTTCCGGAAAATATTTCTGAATGATGTTCTCTGTGTTATCTCGAATGCCTTTTGTCGGCGCGTTGATTAAAAGAATCCCCGCACAATCGGCTTTCACCTTTTTTACCGTATGATCGGCTTGAGAAGACGATTCCTTTTTCGGAAGCTCGCCGTTTTGAATTTGATTCAGTGTTTCTTCCAAATTTTTCCAAAATTCCTCCTCATCTTTTCCGTTGACCGGATGATCGACAAGATCATTCATGGAAATCAGCAGATGAAGATTCTTTTGAGGAACGTATTTCAGGATCAGATAGTCCGGTAATTTATTGGGAGGGAATCCCTGTTTGGCCAATTCTTCAAAATCCTTGACATCGAACCGGACCTGTTTTTCCGGAACGATCTCCGGTTCTTTCGGAGGCAAAGGATTTTCTTCTTTGGGTGATTCCTGTTGAACGTGCGCGGCAGTACTTGGCGCGGATCCCGATCCGGGTCCCTCTCCGCTCCCTCCTCCCTTGTTCAAATACCAAAGGAACACGAACAATAAAATAATGAGAGCAATACAAACGATCTTCTTGATTTTAACCGGAAGATAGATGATCTTTTTAAAAAATCCCGGTGAACTTGTTTTTCTTCCCGCTTTCGCTTTTCCAAAAAGGAGATAAGCGGCACATGCCGCAATCACCATGAGAATGATCACCGATGGAAGTGCGATTTTGATGTTCGCGAGATATTCCATTATTCTTTCTGTCATTTATCCTTTGCTCCTTGCTTGAGTGGTTCGGGAAAGCGAAAATTCAAAACGCGGACAATTTTACATTTCCAGGTTTTTTCCATGTTTGCAAATTTTTCATCTGTCCAGGCGGTGTCCCAGGCGCCTTCTTTTGTAATGAAGAAAACAACAGGAATCTGATTGCTGCCGGACGGGATCAGATCTTCGATATCGCCCCGATGGTTGGCCGCGATTTCCCGACCACGGGTATAATCCTTGTTCAGGAGAAAACACTGTCCGTTCTGATCTCTGCAATCTCCTTCGATCATAATGATCGGCATCTTGCTGTTTTCCAGAACAGTATTGACCATGGAGGCGGATTCCATTCGTTCGATTCGATCCTTTTGTTCTTTTTCTGCCGCATCGATTTTTTTCTGTTCGTCCTGAAAACGGGCAAGAGCAAGAAGAACGACAAACAGACCGACGAGCATGATCGCAACGTCGAGCAAGGAAAGGAATCGGGCAAGAATATTCGTGTATCTCATCGCTTGGCCCTTTACTGCTGATCTTCCGACTTTTTGGGAATTAACCGCCAAAGAATCGTATTGAAGACGAGATTGATAACGAGCATTATGATCCCGGACGCGGTTGTCGTCAAGGCGGGCGCGAAATTCGAAATGATCTCGTGAATATTGATCGTTCCCGAGTCCATTCCGATCGATTGGAAGGTCTTCAAAAGCGCTAAAATGGTTCCCAAAAGACCGAGCAGGGGAAGGATCTCCATGAGCATCGCGAGAACTCGCTGACGCGTTTCAAGTCCCTGCGTTGCCCAGCGCCAGCGGCAGGTTCGGCCAAAAAGAAAAATTATGTGCAAAAGAACAAGAATCGTCCCGAAAGCAAGAATGCCCCAATCCATCGGACTCGATTTGACATACTCAAAGTAAGCGGTCAGCATAAAAGCAGTTCCTTAATAAGCAGTGATCTTTCATACAGTAAAAATTCAAGCTGAAAATTGGATCAATGGATCCGATCAAACAAAATCCGATTGTAAATATTTCACGACATATTGACGCTGCAATTCGTTTTCCGGAGAGCATGCAGCATATTTCGATTTCGGACAGGTCCGCCAAAGATCCTTGAGACGATCCAGAGCATCTTTTCCGTTGAGGTGATAAAATTGCCCAAGCCAACAGGCGACAACAAGTCCGGTCCGGCCGATCCCGCCCCAGCAGTGAATATAAACCTTACGGCCCGAAGACCGCAAACTTTCGACTTTTTTGAAGATCTCGCCGGGCAATTGAAAATCTTCAGGAGTCGATCGATCCTGAATCGGAAAGGAATGGCGGACCATTCCGTCCAGAATATACGGCTCATAAGGCAAAAGATGAGGATCCTTCGTCAAATCAATAAAATCGGTAATTCCGAAACGATGAAAATCCGCGATCTTCATTTTGGTGATCTCTTCATCCCAATCCCCGGGATATTCACCTGCATAAAGATTTTCGGCAATATAATAAGAAAACTCAATCGGGCCCGTACTGCTCATCTTTGGGTATTCTCCTCCTCATTTTTTCGCTCATGATGATCTCCACAAGAACAAAAAAAATTATAATCTTTCGTTTTATGAAAGTCAAGAGGATCAAACTTCGCGGAGAAAATTTTCAGATCGGCAGTTCGAATCGGGATAATTTTGAATAATGGGATATATATCATACATAAGAGAAATATATTACAATCAGGAAATTATTTCTTTGCTTTTTCCGCAAATCGCGATTATAATGAACGAATTATACCAGACCGGACGCGATTTAAGCAGGAGAGTTAATGATGAAAGCACATAATGAAGATCCGAATCGGGTCCTGCAAACCATTCGTTTATCAGATCGTTTGGCGGAAGACATTCGCCTGCGAGGATTGGAGCCGGGAGCCCCCTACTACACGACCCAGGAAGCGTCCCGATTTTTGAAAGTTGCCGGAACGTTCGCGAATCAGGCTCTTCAACTTCTGGAAAAACGGCAGATCATTAAACGAAGCCAGCGCCTTGGATCTTTTGTTCAGTCTGTTCCGGAGCAATATGAACACGATATCAGCCATGTTACCTTTCTTATTTACGATCATTATTTTCGAAAAGAAGGAGCGGGAAGCGGGGATCTGATGGCCGGACTTCAGGCGGAACTTCCAATGGCCCATGTGGAGTTGGGACTTCTCCAGGCCAACAGGGAAGAAGATCTTGTGATCCGTATTATCAAAAACGCGCTCGCAAATAATGAGGTGGACGCGTTTGTCCTGTTCAGCACTTCATTTGCTGTCCAGCAGATCATTATGGAGAGCGGATTTCCCGCCGTGATCCACGGAACACCTCATTTTTCGATAGATCTCCCCTATCTGGAAAGGGACCACGCGGAGGCTCATCGCCGGATCATTCAGCATCTCCGTTCACGCAAAAGAAAAAATCTTGTCTACATGATCCGGGACATTATTCGGCCCGGTGATAAAGTGTCGATGGCGGCCTTTCGTAAATTCCCTGAATTTACAAAAGAGACCCCAATCCTCTTTACAACCGAAAATGAAGATGAAATCACCGCGGAAATTCAAAATCTTTATGATTCGGGATATCGGCCCGACGCCTTTATCTGCAATTCGATCGTTCAGGCCGAAATGGTTGAGGAGATCATGCGCGGGCGAAAACTTACACCCTATCAGGATGCCGATATTATTGTCGCAACCTACTATTTGCAAAGAGGCGCTTATGCAAAATATACCCATATCGAAATTGATCTCTCCTCCGAAGAGATCGGGCGAACACTCGGCCGTATGCTGAAAGAAAAATCGAAAGGGCAAGCCGTTCAGAACAGAATCTCCCCTGTGCGTCTTGTTTTGTGCCAAAGAGAATAAAAGGGCTCTGTCCGGGAATACTGATTCTTTTGGCCCGCTTTATCGAAAACAGGTAAAATAATGAAATTATCGCTCTTGAATATTATTGTAATGGTTCTCTATTTCGGGATTCTTCTCGCAATGGGCTGTTATTTTGCCCGACGCCAGAAAGGAACCGATGATTACTTTCGCGGAGGAGGCCGGATCCCGTGGTGGGCGGCCGGATTGAGCCTCGTCGGAACCGGACTCAGTGCGATTACTTATATGTCGGTGCCCGCAAAGAGTTTTTTTACCGATTGGAGCTATTTTCTTCTCAATTTCGGGACCTTTTGGGTCGTTCCGATCGTCGTCCTTCTGTATGTACCCTGCTTTCGCAGAATGAATCTTACAAGCGCTTATGAGTTTCTGGAAAAAAGATTCAATCTTGCCCTGCGGCTCTTTGGAAGCGCGTTCTTCATTCTGTTCCAGTTGGGACGAATGGCGATTGTGATGTATCTGCCCTCTTTGGCGTTGAGCGTGGTTACCGGAATCGATATCTATTCCGCGATTCTTCTGGTCGGTGTTGTAAGCCTTGTTTATACCTTTTTCGGCGGAGTGGAAGCGGTTGTCTGGACCGATGTGCTTCAAGTCTTTATTCTGTTGGGCGGCGCGCTCCTGATCCTGGGAATCGCGGTCTTTCGGACCGACGGCGGATTCAATACCATGATCTCAACCGGACTTGCGGATCAGAAATTTCGAATGATCGATCCTTCTTTCGATCTCGCAAAGCCTTCGATTTGGGTCATTTTATCCGCGTCGATTTTTACCTATTTAACGACGTATACCGCCGATCAGTCTCTTGTTCAGCGGTATTTTATTACAAAAGACGAAAAGGACGCCGTCCGCGGGATCTGGACAAACGGATGGATCGCGATTCCGGTAACTCTTCTCTTCTTTACGATCGGAACAGCTCTTTACGTCTTCTATCAGCAGAACCCGTCTGCGATGAACCCCGCCGTGGAAAAGTGCAATGATTCCCTTCTTCCCTGGTTTATTATTTCCCAAATGCCCGACGGTGTTTCCGGACTCCTGATCGTGGGGATCTTCGCCGCTTCCATGTCAAGTCTGAGCGCGAGTATGAATTCCATCGCGACCGCGTACACCGTCGATTTTCATGATCGTCTTCATTTTCGATATGGATTGTCCTCCATGGCGGCCGCGCGAATGATCACCCTGCTTTCCGGAATCATCGGGATCGGACTGGCGCTCGCAATGGCGATCTGGAACGTGCAATCCCTTTGGGATGAATACAACCGGATCGTCGGTCTGATCATAAGCGGATTGGGCGGTCTCTTTTTTCTCGGTGCTGCAACCCGACGGGCCAACGGGCCGGGCGCGATCTGCGGAATCATCGCCTGTATCATCGTTCAATTTGTTTTGGGATATTATCAAACGGTTCACCTGCTGTTTTTTTCAACAACCGGATTCGTGTCTTGTGTTGTGATCGGCTGGCTGGCCAGTTTTTTGTTTACGAAAAAGGAAGAAAAGAGTGCTGAAAAATGATATTCACGGTTTAATCGCCGCTCCGTTTACGCCCATGCTTTCCGACGGATCGATCAATCCGGCGCGGATCTCCGACTATTACCGTCAACTTCGCGCCGACGGATTAAGCGGCGCTTTTGTTTGCGGAAGCGCCGGGGAAGGGATCTCAATGACACGGGAAGAACGGATGGAAATCGCGGAAGCCTGGAAAAGCGTGATTGATCCCGATTTTAAACTGATCGTTCATATTGGACATACATCGTATCGGGAAGCGCAAATTCTCGCGGAACACGCGGAGAAGATCGGCGCGGATGCCGTTGCCGCGATTGGACCCTGCTTCTTCAAACCGGCCTGTGTCAAGGATCTCGCCGATTTTTGCGCCGAAATCGCTTCTCATTGTCCGAATACTCCGTTTTATTATTACCATATTCCCGGACTGTCCGGTGTTGCTCTTTTCATGAAGGCACTTCTGGAGGAAGTCAAGCCGATTCCGAATTTTTGCGGAATGAAATTTACCTATCATAATATGTATGAGTATCAGCAATGTCAATCGGTCGATCCAGATCGGTATAATGTGATGTTTGGACATGATGAGAATCTGCTCGGCGGTGTTGTCCTCGGATCCAAAGGCGCGGTCGGATCGCTTTACAATCAGATGGGAAAATACGCGAATCGTCTTTTGGCCCTTATTAAGGAAGGACGATACGATGAGGCCGCGCAATGGCAGATGAACGCCGTGCGTGTAGTGGATCTCCTCGTCAAATACGGAGGATCTGTTCCGGTTGGAAAAGCGATGCAGACCATGATCGGAATCGATTGCGGTCCGGTTCGTCTGCCGCTCCGATCCTTATCAACGGATCAGATCAAATCCCTGGAAAATGATCTCCGCGATATCGGTTTCTTCGATTGGCGGTGATTGCCGCATATAATTCATGATTTGCGTGATATCTATCATACGTGCGAGTAATTTATCGTTATTCGGTTAAATATATACTTGTAAAATCGTATCTGTGCGATTAGTATATAAGGAGATAAGAAACTTTCTGTTTTCGATGTTCCCGAACGGGATTAAATTTTGATCAAAAATAAATCAAATAAAGGGAGAATTCATCATGAAGAAATTCGGATTTACACTCGTTGAACTTCTGGTTGTGATCGCGATTATCGGGATACTTATAGGTCTTCTCCTGCCCGCGGTTCAGGCGGCTCGTGAAGCGGCCCGGCGAATGCAGTGTTCGAACAATCTCAAACAACTCGGGCTGGCGTTGCACAATTATCATGATATCAATCACGTTTTCCCGAAGGGAAGCAAGCAGGGACAAAGTAACGCTTATACTTCTCACAGTGCGAAGGCATCGTTCTGTTGGCGGCTGGCGGTTCTTCCTTACATTGAGCAGCAGACGATGTGGGATTCGCTTGATTTCACCAAGGCGTTCAGCGTTCGTCACCCGACTCAAGGCAATCCGCAGTTGTGCGGCTATGTCGTTGACGCGTTTCACTGTCCCAGTT
>JAUNSU010000059.1 GCA_030539035.1 Planctomycetia bacterium | reverse complement strand
ATCTTCCATTGATCTCCCCGAAAACCGCGGCAAAGATATTTTGGCTGTTTGCCTTTTTTCATCTTCTGTTCTGGACGATTTATCCTTGGCTTACTCAGCCGAGTCCGGGAACATATGATGTAATGGAAGCGTTCATTATGGGGAAGGAATGGATCATGGGGTCGGCCAAGCATCCCCCGCTTCCCTTTTGGGTTCTGGAATCGATCTATCAGATTTGCGGAAGAGCGGATTTCGCCGGCTATCTTGCTGCGCAATGCTGGGTTTTGCTCGGACTTTGGGCGGTTTGGCGGCTCAGCCGCGAATATCTTCCGATTTTGCCCGCTCTTCTTGTTGTTGGCGCTTCCTCAATTTATCGCTATTTCAATTTGGGAGCGCTTTCCTATACGACCAGCGTTCCTCCGGTTTCCCTCTGGTGTCTTGCGATCTGTTTCTTTTATCTTTCCCTTCAGTACAATCGGTTTTTCTGGTGGTTCCTTACCGGTCTTGTGCTTGGACTCGGTCTTCTTTCGAAGTACTCCGTCGGTATTCTGATCCTCTCCATTCTTCTGTTTATGATCTGGAATCCCAAGGGAAGATCATTTTGGAAAACTTCCGGTCCCTGGATCTCGACTCTTACCGCCTTTTTCGTCTTTTTACCGCACCTGATTTGGGTCGTTCAGAACGATTTTATTACCGTTCGATCCGCAGAAGGAGTTCTTGTAAGCGCTCCCGCCTGGTATCAGCATATTAAATCCCCGCTCACCTTTGCCTGTTCCCAGATCTTTCTCTTTCTCCCGGTACTTATTGCCCTTATTCCGCTAACCGGTTTTTCCTGGCAGTTGGAACGATCGCCCCTTCCAATGGAAAAAGAGGATCGATTCAAACGATCTTTTCTCAATTTTATGATTCTGTTCCCCTTTCTTCTGCATGTTCTTGTTGCCCTTTTCTTTGGAACTAAAATGCGGACCGCTTATGGGTCCCCTTTATGGACACTCATCGCTTTGTGGATGCTCGTTTTTTTTCGATATCATCTTACTCGAAAAACAGTCCGACGCACAATTTATCTGATCGTTTTTCTTTATATCCTCACCATCGGTTCCCATTTTGTCAATTATCAGCTGGGCTGCATCGCATCCAATAAAGCGGCCAAGATCTATTTTCCCGGACGTCAACTTGCGGAAGAATTAACAAAGCGTTGGCAAAAGGTATCTGATCGTCCCTGTCCTTATTTGTCGGGAGAATGGAAACTCGCCGGACACGCCGCTTATCAAATGAAAGATCGTCCTTCGGTTCTCTGCTATTATTACGGAATCAATATTTCCCAAAAGCCGGCGGCCCTTTATGCTTCCGATAAAGATTTCAACGAAAAGGGCGGAATCATTCTTTGGGGAATGGATCATTCCTGGAAGGAAAATGAGATTCCCGACTGGATTTCAAAGCGGTATCCGTGCGCGCAGATTTCCCCGGAAATTCTGGAAATTCCCTGGGATCTCCCAAGTTGGGTTCCTCAGGAAAAGAGGAAAAATTTCCCTCCCTTACGGGTCCGATATGCAATTCTCTCTCCGCCCGGTGAATCGAAGCAGATCAAATAATTTCACTCAATTTTCCGATCCGGATCTCTCAATTCCAAGTTGTTTTTGGGTAAAGGATCGGGGGGATCGACAACCGCCAACCCAACCCAAAGAGGACGCAATTCCGCGGATGTCTGGTAAAGAAGAGGGACAGGCTTTTGCAAAACCGCCTTCGGAAAACGTTCGAGTAAACGGGGAGGGGAATAATCGTTTGCCGCATCTCGCGGAATAAACCAAACGACAATTCCTCCGGTTTGATTGATCTTTTCCGGATGAGGTCTTTGCGGCAAAAGAAGAGGACCATCCAGAAATGAGTCGGGAAGGGCGTTTGCGTAAACCGGAGGACGATCTTTTCCATAGACAGCGATATTTCCTGCGGGCCACCATGGACCAACGATCGCGGGTAATTTTTCCTGATGATTTTTATGCCAGCACCTCTCCGCCTCTTCCGCAAGGGCCCGGCCGGGAAATTGATACCGCGATGCCCGATGAGTGAAATAAGGACCTGTCCAGGCAATCATCATTGATAAAGAGGCAAGAACAAGACAGAGGATCAATGCGCTCCTTTTCGACTGCTGAATCCGCTTTTCCGTATGATCCGTTTTCAGTACATGAAGCAGAAGAACGGACAAGAACAGCCAAAGATGGGATCCGAGGGCCGTTGGTATTTGAGCGCCTTTGATCGCTGAAAGCAGGATCTGCAACGCAAAAGGAGCAAGAACAATCCAGATCAGAAAGCGCGATTCGAAAGTCCGTCCGGCTTTGGAAAAATCCGGCTTGCCAATCCATCCGCAAAGGGGAACGAGAGGAAGAATCGTCGGAAGGATCAGTACGAGTTGACTTCCGATAAAGCAAAGCGGGTAAACAATATGCGCTGTCCAAGACCCGGGGGAAGGGATTCGGCTTGAAGCATATTTTAATGTAATAAAGCCGTTCTGATAAATCCAGATTCCATGCGGTAAAAAAAGAAGAACCGCGACCAGAATCGTAATCCAGGGACCTTTCTTTTTCCAGAACGGCCGTCCCTGCGGATCCAATATCAAAAAGAGGACAACCATAAGCGGCAGTATAATAAGGGTATATTTGAAGTGCAATCCGATTCCCAGGCAAAATCCGGAAAGGATCCACCATCGGAGTTTGTTCGTATGCAATGCCTTAAAGATAAAAAAGACCGCGCAAGCCCAGGCCATGTTCAACGTGATATTATTATTGTACTCCGTACAGCCGTATTGAAAAAAGGAATAGGAAAACATCGCGAAAACGGCGATTAAGGCGAGCGAATCGGAAAGATATTCCCGGGCAAGGCGCCAGATTGCCCAAAGTGTAATCAAAATACAGAGACGGGCCAAAAGATAAGGTGCAATTTCCCATTGCAAAGTAATTCGGAAAAAGACCTCAAGGAGAAGCGCCGTCAACGAGGGATGCTTTGAACTGCCAAAGACCCATTCCCTTCCGACGACATACTGTTCGATTACATCAAGCCGGTAATTCTTCATTACCAGCACGCAAAGCAGCAGCCAGTAAAGAGCAATTACAATCGCCGCTCCCCAGAACTGGAGTTGGCAATTTGTGAAATCCGCGGTCCGCTGTCCGGAAAACAAAGGACTCTCTTGACCGGAACCTTTAGCTTCTTTTTTCATAAAAATACAGTGCTGGCAATGGGGAATCATCAATCGGTATAATGCAAGAACAGACGATCTGTTCATAGGCGAGAATCAAGACGGTTCCGACAAAATACCAGACCTTGCGAATTTTATTCATTCGCAAGGTCTTCAAAATTAAAAATGTTTAGAGATTATCGAAGATATTGTCGCCGAAAGGATCCTTGGCTTTTGGTTTTTCTTCTTTCTTTTCCGGAGCCTTTGGTTTTTCGCCCGTCGATTCTCCAAAGATATCGTCGGAAGACATTCCTCCGCCTCCAGCCGGAGCAGGTACTTTTCCGTCTTTCGGCGGTTCGGCTCCGGGCGCATCTTCCGGCTTTGCGTTGGGATCGGGCTTCTTTGCTTTGGGATCCGCCGCCGCTTTCTCCGCCAATTCAATACCATGAAGAGCCGCTTCTTCTTTTGCAAGCCGTTGGGCAATTGCAAAGGAAGGCGTTTCCCTTAACACCGGCTTGGTCAATCGAATATCTTTCAGGCATTGAACAAGTCCGTCTTCCGTAATGAAATAGAGTCGATCGCTTTCATCATTTTGAAGATTGAACTTAAAACGCGGGATCGAAAGACGTTTAAGCAACTTGCCGCTTGCCCGCTCCAGAATCACCAAAGATCCTTGCAAGTCCAACGCGGAAACAAATTGCGCGGAAAGAGAGAGAACTTTCGTAATATTAGGGGTATCCCAGATTTTTCCTCCGGTTTCCATATCCACGCAAAAAAGGATATTCGATTCTGTCGGAATAAAACAGGTCTTTTCAATACAGCTGATCTTCTCGGAAATCGCCGATCCTGTTGTAAAACGCCATTGAACATTTCCGGAATGATCATTGACCGCAAAGACTTCGCCAAGATCGCTTCCGATAATGATCAAGCCGCCTTTTCGTTCTTCTTCCGGTACTTTCAAATTTTCCCGTGTAAGGTCCGTTTCCACAAAAAGGGGCTGGGACTGAACATCGTTTTTCTCAAAAATCTTTCGTGTTCCAATCCTTTTATGATCCACGTAAACCGTCTGCGGAATCACCGAGATCTTGTAAAAAATCTTGAGATTGGTCGCCTCTTTGCTGGAGTGTAAAATACCGATCACGAGCCAACCGTCGTCGGTTGTCCAGCTGATGTATTCATCCCGGAGCTCCTGAGTTGCAAGAGTCGGCTGAACAAGAGTATTTCCGAACATGGGACAAAAAACGATCTGATCATCTTCGATCTTTTTCAGAAGAAATTGGGTATGTTCTCCCTCTTTGGCAAGATCCGCAATTTGCTTTTCGACTTTTTCGTCAAATTTTACCGTTTTTCGAACTTCATCCATCTCTTTCAGGGAGGCTTCCAAGTTTGTGCGGGAAATCGTATCCGGATTCAGAGGAAATGCAAACAGTTTTTTTGACAGCAAGGGAACAAAAATATGCTTTTCACTTGCGGTCGGTCCTGCACTCGGCTCTCCGTAAAGCGGAATTTCCAAAAGGTATTTTCCGTTAAAACGGTCAAAAATATGCAAAACGGTCCCGTTCACAACCCCAACGATCTTACTGTTGACCGTTGGCTGGTAGGTATTGTATTTTTTATCGCCTACACGGCGCCACCAGAGAGTGCTTCCTGTTTCCGCGTCAATTACGTGAAGAATACTCGAATCCGTCGTAATGAACAAGACCTTGTCTTTCAGAACAACATGGGTAATTCGGTCTACGGCCGTATCCATTGGAACCTGATTGAACCAGGAAAACGTCAATCCCGCAGGCTGAACTCCCTGTTCCGAAAGAAGCCAATTTCGAACGTCCGCCCCCCGCGCCGGGATTCCGGAAAGAAAAAACAATACGGCTAAAAAGAGCAATCCTGATATTTCCGATTTAACTTTCATAAAAACCCCTGAAGAGCTTATTTAAATGATATCTATTACATTATACATAAAATCAACACAATTTCAGCAAGCGGACTTAGCCGATCTGCACTCTCATCACCAAGGAGGGAAGAAAAAAGGAAAAGGAAATCTCCCAATTTTCCAGACCGCCTCCAATCTATTTATAATAACCGAAAAAGTCGGCTAAGGAACGTCCTTTTTGAAAAAATATGAAATTTTTCTCGATATTTTTTGCCAAATGAAGGTAAAATCCCTATCTTTTCGCAGAATTGCTCTTTTTCTTTCAAATTTAGAAGATTATTGGGAAGGAGAAGAGAAAAAATATTGACATTGGAAAAAATGGAACGTAAAATGTATTACAGGATAAATTTTCTTGATAAAAGAACTTCTGAGGAGAAAGAAATGACAATCAAAACGCGCACTTTATTGGATTCGGATAATGGAATTTATACGGAATCGCTTGACATCAACGAGATCTTTGAGGGACCGAACGGATCGATTCCTTTCCGGATTACCAAACGGCGTCTGCGCGGCGGTTCGCGTGATGGGGTCGATATCATCGAAGTCGATAATGGCCGCTTTTGCTTTACGATTGTTCCGACAAGAGGGATGGGGCTTTGGCGAGGGCGATGCGGCGATGTTGAACTCAAATGGAATTCCGGTGTTCATGGTCCGATCCATCCCAAATTGGTTCCCCTGCATGATCCAAGCGGACTCGGATGGCTGGAAGGCTTTGATGAATGGCTCGTTCGATGCGGTCTGGAAAGCAACGGCGCTCCGGAATTCAACGAACACGGTGTTCTGAAGTATGGACTCCATGGACGAATTGCCAACATCCCCGCCCGTCGTGTAAAGGTGGTTCTCAACACGGAAACCGGAGAAATATCGATCACCGGGGTTGTCGAAGAAGCGCGCGCTCTTACAAAAAGGCTTGCGCTTTACGTTACCTACTCCACGTTTGTCGGATCTTCCCGGCTTACGGTAAAAGATATGGTTCGTAATCGGGCCTCTGTTCCCTCGCAATTTGAACTTCTTTATCATATCAATACAGGGGCGCCTTTTGCGGGCCCCGGCGCAAAGTACATGATTCCTTTTGAAGAGATGTGTCCAAGAAATGCCGATGCGGCCGCTTTACTGAAGGAATGGGATCTCCTTCAGCCTTCGCAGGAGGGATCGCCGGAAACATGCTATCTTTTTGAGTTGGCAAAAGATCGGGATGATTCTACCCGTGTTCTTTTGATCAATCCAAAAGCGAATCGGGGAATTTCTCTCTCCTTCAGTAAAAAGGATTTTCCCCATTTTCTCATTTGGAAAATGAACCGTCCGGACGGGGATCCTTATGTCGCCGCTCTTGAGCCGTGTGTCAATTTTCCGAATACGCGCTCTTTCGAAGAAAAGCATGGACGCGTTGTCGAACTGAAGCCCTATGAGTCCCGTTCCTTTGAAATCAATATCGATGTTCTTCATGATTACAGCGAGATCTCGGAAACCATCCACCATATTCAGCGATTGCAGGCGGCGGTCGAACCGCGAATATTGGAAGACCCCAGAGCGGATTGGTGTGAATAGAGATGGAAGAACGGCCAAAGATCCCTCCCAAGGGAAAATTACTCGGTATCGATTTTGGAACGGTTCGAATCGGAATTGCCATCTGCGATCCCGATCGAATCATTGCGAGTCCGTATGAGATCCTGGTCCGAAAATCGGAAGCGAAAGATCTGAAATATCTTGCGAATCTCGCCCAACAGGAACGGATCGTTGGCTTTGTTCTCGGTCTTCCATTGCATTTGAACGGGGATTTAAGCGAAAAGGCGCAGGAAGCGATTCACTTTGGCGATCTTCTCGCAAAAGAAACATCGCTTCCGGTTGAATATATGGACGAGCGATTTACCAGCGTCGAAGCGGAGCATTTTCTTCTGGAGGCGGGTTTGACCCGAAAAAAGCGGAAAGAGCGAATCGACAAGGTTGCCGCGCAGATCCTGCTCTCCGTTTATCTGGAACGGGGAGGAATCGGAACAACCGTTTTTGAATCACTGGATTAACGGCTGACTCAGATCAAGGACTTTTACATCCCCGTCTTCCGTTCCATAATAGATCGATCGTCCATCGCTTGCATAGGCAACGGCGGTAATTTTTCGGCACTCGGGATCCGGATCTTCATAAGTACGATGAACACTTTCTTTTCGGATGTCCCAAAGAATGAGATGGCCTCTTTCCTCGCCTGTTGCAACAACAAGTTTTAAATTATTGGGAGCAAAAGCGATCGCCTGGATTCTCTGTTTATGTTCTCCGAGTTCCGAGATCAGTTTTCCGTTGGCCGTTTCCCAAAGTCCCACGTATTTGGATTTTGATCGAACGGCGATAATATCACCCTGGGAAGAGAATTCGCACTTTCGCGGTTCAATTCCGTCTTCCACTTTAAAGTGCGAGATCTTGATCGCTTCCAATGGAAGCCGGGCATTTTTAAGGGGGATCGACCCGGCAACCTTTAAATCCCAGATCACGATCGTTCTTTTATTGCCGGAATTGATCTCCTTGCCGGGATTTCTGTTCTTTTCGGATTTTTCAGAATGATCAAATTCCTCTTTTCGGGAACGATCCGGAGAAGGAACGGCAAGGGTTGCGATCAAATCCCCATTTCGGGAAACAGCAAGGACTTCGGATACCAGATATTTCTGAAGATTGGGATGCGATGCGGAACCGGATTCTTTGATATCCGGGGAATCTGATCTGTTCGAACGATCCGGTTTTTCTTCAATTTCGAATTCGGGAAAAAAGACTTTGCGTTCCTGATCTTTACGACTGATCAGATGCCAATATCCAATTGGGTTTTCGCAGGCGATCCAATGATTTCCCTTAAAAAGACGGCATTTTTGATATTGAAAGGGGTCTTTCAAAAAAGAATGAAAGTGTTTTTTCCCCGAGATATCCAGAAGATGAACATGAGCCGGTCCCGCAGGCCCCTCTCTATTTGTAATCAGGAGTTTATTTCCTTTTCCGCCAAGGTCGAAGATGGCGGAATCGACCCAGGAAAGATCCTTGAGATCTTCCAGTGCTTCTTGACGGGGAACACGATATTCAATGTTCCAAAGTTCCGTTTGATGATTATAAAGAATGAGATTCGGATCAGCCGGATCGGGTAATTTTTCTTTGAGAAAATTGACAGCAACATATCGGGAATCGGAAGAAACATCGAGTGAGGAAATACGGGCCCCAACAGAAAAAATCGTTGTTTTTTCCTCGGGTCTTTTTTTTTGCGGGACAGGTGTTCTGGAAGATTTTATTTGCGGAATAAAATTTTTGGGAATCGCCAGCGGAGAACAGCCAACAGCAAGAAATACGGCAAGAAAGAACGCAAAAAGAAGATTCTTTCCCGCCTTATTCGGTTCATTTAATGCAAATTGTATCTGTTTTTGATCTGTCCTGTCCATATTTCCAAGCATTCCTTTTAAAGAATCAAGATCCGCGACAGGGGGATATTAACAATATTTTTCAATCTGGTCAAGATAAAAAGAAAAAGACAAAAAAAATATTTATATCAAAAAAGGTTTATATTAACACGTCTATTTTGAAGGAATACAGATTTTTTTCAAAAAAAAGGTCTTTTTATCCACTATATTACTTACAGGGTATTATTTCTACGATTTCTCGGGATCTTTACTATCAGAGAGCCTGCAATGCACTTAAACAGATTGCTTATACCAAAGAATATTCTGTTTTATCTTCTGTTTCTCGGTATTGCATTGATGTATATCATTGCCGTATTGTGGGGCTATTATCATCTTGCGGAAATCGAAAAATATTTTGACGGGACATCCCTTCCCTTTTTGGATCTTCATCAGTCGGGCAACGTTTTGGACTGGTTTTATTCTCTTCTTTGGATCTATATTGCGATTCTGTCCATAATCATTCTCGGCAGCAGCCTTGAACACAAAGATAAGTTTCTTCAGGTTTTATTCTGGATCAATGTTCCCCTGGTTGCGCTTATTCTCAGCGCGGATACGATCTGTTCATTTTCCACTTTTATTTTGCAGATTATCGAGTTGGGACAAAAAAACAGCGCATCGCAAACCGCTTCCCTGTACGTACTTCGTTTAATTTTCTTCTTGTTCATTCTCAGCGAATTTTTACTTCTGTTTAATTATATCCGAACGATGAGCAATTCGCGATTGATCCTCACCGGATCGGTAATGATTTGCTTTTTTACTCTCGTTTTCGTTCTTCTTTTTGGATCCGCCGTTCCGAGAGAAGCACTTATTCGACGTAATAATGAACCTGTTCTTCAAAAATTTTTAGCAAGTGAAAAGAGTTCCTCCGATTATAAGGAACTGGACAGCGAAAATCCTCCCGCTCAAAAAACAGAAAAACCGGAAAGTTCAGGTAAAACAGACAATATGGATAATTCAGGCGTTCCCGAAGATTCGCCCTACGATTCCGATTCAGAGGAAAAAACACCGCCTTCGGATGAAGAAAAATCAGACGAGGATAGTATATTTCGCAATGCAGCAGATGAAAATGAAGGCGGTGAGGGTGAATCTTCGGGCCCGGAGGAAGAAAAAAGCGATTCGGCAGCAGGAAAAGAATCTCCGGAAAAAGCTGATCCCCATGTTTATAAATGGGAAGATATCTTTGGCTGGGAAAAAAGTTTTGAAGATAATTGGAAGGCAAAGGGAACCCTGGAAGAATTTTTTAATATGTCCGGATCCATTGAGTCCCATCTTTGGGGGAATAAAACGCCCGATATTCCCCGTATAAGGGAATCCATCCATTATGGGGGGACGGGAATTTTCCTTCTTTTATTATCTTTAACGATTCAGTTAATCGCCCGCGCCGGGCGGGTTGCCGTTGAGAAAAAATTACTGCGTCAACTTGGCGATTTTGCGGCAGTTTGCGAATTGGCCCGTAAATCATAGTCTAAAAGAAATTCTTTGAGAAATTCCCGGTTCAGGACTGTTCAGGCTCTCTGATTCATGATAAAATATCTATATTTTTATTATGGAGTTGCTGTTCTTTAAGGGAATCCCCTTTTGGGAAAAGAACAGCGGACTCTTGATTTTCCGCGTCGATTTTATACAATGTCCGGATTTCTTTGTACTTTTGAGATTCGAACTCAACCGGTTAACGATTCAATGAATGAACTAAAAGAAAACGACTGCATTTCCTTACACAAAGTCCAGGTTCACAATTTGAAATCGATCGATTTAAAGCTTCCTTACAATAAATTGATCGTATTTTGCGGACTGAGCGGGAGCGGTAAAAGCAGTTTGGCGATTGATACCCTTTATGCGGAAGGGCAACGGCGATATATCGAAAGTTTTTCGGCCTATACACGCCAATTTTTGGAAAAATTGGAAAAGCCGGCGGTGGAAAGGATCGATGGAATTCCGCCCGCGATCGCGGTTACCTCGCGCCATCTTACTCAACTTTGCCGCTCTACGGTGGGGACAAGTACGGAAACGAGCGATTATCTCCGTCTTCTTTTCTCAAAGATCGGGGAAGTTCATTGCGAACATTGCGGTCGGATCGTTCGAAAAGATTCTCCGGAAACGATTCTGGAATCTTATCGAAAGGTAAAAGACGGAACACGAATTCTGATCGCCTTTTCCCCTTCTCCGGAAAGCTATCAAAAGGCAAGAACCAAGCCGGCGTTCGAAGCGGAATGGAGAGAAAAGGGATTTACCCGGGGAATCGTAAACGGAGAAAACTTTCGACTCGACGAAGAGGGAATTCCTTTTGATAAATTTGCCGCAGCGCGCCTTCTTTATCTTGCAGATCTCCCTGTTCAGGAAAAGGACTTGGGAGATCCTTCCCGGGATCAGGAATTTTTTGCGCCGGAAAAAGATAATATGCCTGATCCTTTCGAATTCTTTGAAAATGAAGAAGGCGAAGGTGAGAATGAACAAAAAGAATCATCAAGTTTACAGGAAGAGGAAATTTCGGACTCCGATCTGCTTGAGGAAGATTCTTCCGGGAAAAAATCCCTTTCCGAAAATGAATTGGACGAATCTCCGGAGAATGATCTTTTTGAAGAAGATTCACTTTCAGGAGAATTTTCCGAAGATGATTTCAAGGCGTCGACCCGTCTGTTGACGATTGATCCTGAAGGAGATCGGAAGCTGCTCGAATTCATCGAACATCGAAAAGCCAAAAGAAGTTCGGGAAGTCCGCCGCCCCTCTTTTTCGTCGTCGATCGCCTTACCGTGGGCAAAAGTTCGGAAGCCCGCCTGCTTGAAGCTCTGGAGACCGCTTTTGCTTACGGCGATTCCCAATGCTGGGTCTTTTGCGAAGGGCATTCTTTCCTGAAAGATTCGGAAACAAATCTCGATTCCAACGGACTTCCTCAAAAAATCGGAAAGCAGTATTCTCTTGACGGGGAAGAATGGACTCTTGTCGGGTTCAGTAAACGGCTCCGCTGTGAAGATTGTGAAGTGGAATATCCCGAACTGGAGCCGAAATTATTCAGTTTTAACAGCCCCTTGGGAGCCTGTCCTGTCTGCGAGGGATTTGGAAATCTTATGGTGCTTGATCTGGATCTGATCATTCCGAACAAGAATAAATCCCTTGAGGAAGGTGCGATCGCTCCATGGAACAGCGCCTCCTATAAGCATAAGAGAACAGAACTTCTTGAAAAGGCGCAAAAATTCGGAGTTCGAACAGATGTTCCCTATTCGGAATTGACCGAAAAGGAAGTTCATTTTGTTTTAAAAGGAAACAGCGAATATGAAGGATTGGACGGATTTTTTACACGGCTCCAGAAACAAAAATACAAGATGCATATTCGCGTTTTTTTGAGCCGTTGGCGGAGCTATCGGGTCTGTCCACTATGCAAAGGGGCCCGTTTGCGAACGGAAGCTCTCGCCGTCCAGTTGGGAAAATTCAATATCCAGGATTTTTCCATCATGCAGATCTCCGATTTTATTCGGATTTTGAATGAATTGGAGCTTTCTCCTTGGCAAGAGAAAGTCGGCAAAGACGCATTTCAGCAGGTCCGCAATCGGCTCTCATTCCTGCTCCAGGTGGGGTTGGGCTATTTAACACTCGATCGGCCTGTCCGGACATTGAGCGAAGGGGAACAGCGCCGTGTTTGCTTGACATCCGTACTGGGATCGAGCCTGGTGGATGTCCTTTATGTCTTGGACGAACCGTCGATCGGACTTCATCCGCATGACACACAGCGGCTTCTGGATTCGATTCTCCGCCTGCGGGATCGGGGAAACACGGTTGTCGTCGTTGAACATGAAGAATCCATCCTTAAAGCGGCGGATCGAATTGTCGAGATCGGACCGGAAGCGGGTTTAAACGGCGGTCAAGTCGTTTTTGAAGGGACTTTCGATGAGATCAAGCAGTCGGAAAAGAGCTTGACCGGAAGCTATCTTTCCGGAAGAAGGTCCGGCGGAGCTTCATCCAAAAGGCGGATCCTTGAAAACGGCTTTATTGAATTGACCGGAGCGTCCGGGAATAATCTGAAAAAGATCAACGCGGTTTTTCCGCTCGGGGTTTTGTGTCTGGTGACCGGAGTAAGCGGAGCGGGCAAAAGTACTCTTGTTCAGGATACCCTTTATCCGGCTGTCTGCCGCAAGTTGGGAAAAAATGTATCGGAAGGACTTCCTTTCGATCAGATCCTCGGGGTCGGACAGATTGACGATGTGATTTTGGTTGACCAAACTCCGATCGGGCGTTCTCCCCGATCCAATCCGGTTACCTATTTAAAGATCTTTGATGATATCCGAAATCTCTTCGCGGATACGCCCGACGCAAAGGCGCGAAATTACAACGCCGGCTATTTCAGCTTCAATGTCGACGGCGGACGGTGCAATACTTGCAAAGGAGAAGGATATGTAATGATCGATATGCAATTTATGGCCGATACTTACATGAGATGTCCCCAATGCAATGGAAAAAGATACCAGCATGATATTTTGGATGTTCTTTATCGGGGAAAAAATATATCGGAAGTCCTTGATTTAACGGTAAGAGAGGCTTTTGGCTTTTTCCGGGGGCAGCCGCGTATTCAGCAAAAACTCAAGCGGCTTATGGATGTCGGACTCGATTATATTCAGCTTGGCCAACCGGCAAACACGCTTTCCGGTGGAGAATCGCAGCGTTTAAAACTGGTTTCCTGTCTTTCCAACGTTAAAAAGAATAAATGTCTTTTTATTTTGGATGAACCGACGACCGGTTTGCATTTTGCGGATGTGGTTCAATTGATCGACAGCTTTGACGCGCTCATTCAAACAGGACATTCCCTGATCGTGGTGGAACATAATCTTCAGATGATGCGAGCGGCGGATTATATTATCGATCTTGGTCCGGGAGCGGCGGCCGAAGGAGGATCCATCGTTGCCGAAGGAACGCCGGAAGAAATTGCCCGGCATCCGGAATCCAGAACAGGAAAGGCGCTCGCAGAGACTTTTCGAAATTTTGAATAGGAAACGGATAAATTATGGCGGAAACGAAAATGTATGATACCGTAATTATTGGAGCGGGAATGTCCGGTCTTGCCGCCGGAGTTCGCCTTGCGCAATATGATCGATCCGTTTGTATTTTGGAAAAACACAATATGATCGGAGGACTGAATTCCTTTTACCGGCAAGGAAAGAGGAATTTTGACGTTGGTCTTCACGCGATGACCAATTACGCTCCCAAAGGAACGCGATCCGGTCCTCTTTCCCGCCTTTTGCGCCATTTGCGTCTCTCCTGGGACGACCTCTCTCTTACTCCTCAGATCGGTTCGACAATCGCCTTCCCTTCCGTGTTCCTTGATTTTAATAATAAACCAGATCTTCTCGAATCCCAGATCCGCGATAAATTTCCCGGTGAAATTGACGGATACCGAAAAATGGTCGCCGGACTGGTCGGATACGATCAGCTCGGATTGGGGACTTCCGGAGGATCCGCTCTGGATTACGTCTCTTCCTTTATCAAAGATCCGCTGCTGGTTAATATGATCTTTTGTCCGCTCCTCTATTATGGAGGAGCCCGCGAAAACGATATGGAGTTCGGGCAGTTTTGCATTATGTTCCGATCGATCTTTCTCGAAGGATTTGCCCGTCCGTTCGATGGTGTTCGGCATATTCTTATGAAGTTGCTGAATAAATTCAAAGCACTGGGCGGAGAGATCCGGCTGAAAAAAGGGGTTGCGCAAATCGTTGCCCGGGATGATCAAGTGGAAAAGCTGATCCTCGAAGACGGATCGGAAATTTGTGCCCGGCATTTTCTTTCGTCCGCGGGCTGGCCGGAAACCATGAAGCTCTGCAATCTTCCCGACGCCGTTCCTCTTTTACCAGCGGGAAAACTGGGGTTTGTGGAAACGATCAGTGTTCTGAACTGTGATCCGAAAAAGCTCGGACATAAAAAAACGATCGTCTTTTTCAATGATTCCGATCATTTCTCCTATGAAAAGCCCGATTCCCTTGTCGATCTTCGAAGCGGAGTGATTTGCTCTCCCAATAATTTCGATTACAAGGAATCCATGGGAGAAGGAATGATCCGGATCACGGCGTTGGCCAGCTTTGATCGCTGGAAAGCGCTCAATAAGGAAGAATACGCGCTCCAGAAGTTGAAGTGGTATGAAAAAACACTTGCTTCCGCGATTCGGTTTGTTCCCGACTTCCGCAATCGGGTCGTCGGAAACGATATGTTTACTCCATTAACGATCAAGCGATTTACCGGACGGGAAAACGGCGCGATCTATGGAACAGGAAGCAAGAAATACGATGGACTCACTCCACTGAAAAATCTTTTCGTTTGCGGAACCGATCAGGGAATGGTGGGAATCGTCGGCGCGATTGTAAGTGGAATCACCATTGCGAATAAATACATCCTTTCCGAATGATCTGCGGTTTTTCGAACGAACGAACCGCAATTCCCGGATTGTTCTGATCGATCCGCAATTCTCCGGATATTCAGCGGTAGAATTTATTTGCGAAAACATATTCCCCGATCAAAAGGAGAGCAAAAAGAACGATCAGAACAGGATAATATTCCTGCCCCAAATTTTGACGGGCCCGGGCAGATTCCATCTCTTTTTCATTATCAAGCCATTGGAAGCCTGTTCCCTCCAAATACTTGTCCAGTTCCGAACGGGAGATCTCTTTCAGATCGAAATCTTCGGCGGAATAATTGACGGAAAAACCTGTATCTGAAAAAGAATCGGCGAGCAGAGGCTGAAAGAAATACGATCCGGTTTGTGCGGTTCCGGGGAAACGGAATTGGGTTCCTCCTTCATCCGGTGTCAATTCCATCTTTTCGCAGTCGGGAAGATACAGAATTCCTTTTCCCGGCGCTGCGGATCTTTTGGATTCCAAATCATGGGAAGGACGCAGTATCGCATTTTCGCCCGCAAGATAATTTAAAACGGGAAGACCGCCGGAAAGAAGGTGCCGCGCCATTCCGTCCATCAGCACAATAAAGACCCAGGACGCTTCTCCGTAAGGATATTGATTCCAGGATGAATCGTTCGGAAGATCGGAAAAAGGTGAACTGCTCACCAGAAGTGTTCCCCGTCCGATTGATCGCGTATAGATCGCGGGCCGCCCATCCGTATAATCAAGAATACGAATCGCATCGGGCGCAAGATCCGCAATTTGCCAATACCGATTAACGGAAAGGAGTCCCCAGGGAACATTTTCCCCATCGTTTAAGGAACGAAATGGGGCAAGGACACTGTTTTCCCAGTTTACCGGTTTTAATCCGGTATCTCCATCGGGGATTCGAACCTGGGACGTTAACGTTCCTCCGATCAGCCGGACAAAGGATTCCGTGCGGAATGCGTTTACCGGAACAGCATTTCGGCCGAAGAAGATCCCCAATCCGCCGCCTGATTCCGTATACTTGAACAGATTATCAACAAGTGAATCATCTAATGGAGCGGGATCCAAAAGAAATATTGCCTGATAGGCTTTGAGATCGTCCGGAGTGAGTTTTTTCAGATCGGATTGCGGAATTGATTTTACCTCGAAAGGAGCAATTCCCAACTTGCGGTATTCTTCCGGAGCAAGAGCTTCCCGAACAAAAAGAGATTTTTCCTCAACCGGATCGGGAGCGGCAAGAAGGATCATTCCATTCGAGCGGATATCCAGAGAAAACCAGCGGACATTATCTTCGGCAAAAGAATCGCCGCCGGTAAATCGAACAGCGCCCTGGTAAAAGCCCGGCGCGAGATCCGCAAGTTGAAAAAGAGATTTTTTTCTCGTTTCCTCTTTTTTAAACTCAATCGTTTGAACCGATTTTTTTTGAGCTTTTTCGAAAAAAGCCTCTTTTCCGTTCCGATTTCCTGCGGCAAGATAAAGTTCAAGTGTATCGGCCCGATCAAGGCCCAGATGTCCGGTTTCCACTTCAAGCGTGATCCTCTTTCCGGATGGAATTGTTTCCGCAGGAAGAATAATGGCCCGAATGGAGCTGTTTTCCCTGATCGGCTGTCCGCAATCGACCAGATAATGGGCGATCGAATCTCCCGATTCTTTGCTTTGCCGGACGTTTTTGATCGCTTGTCGAAGAGATTCTTTTTGCCGTTCCGGCCAACTCGGATTCGTTCGATCTGTAAAAACGATCAGTTCCCGATGGGAAAGATCCGAGGAATTAAGAAGACGCACTCCTTCCCTGATCGATTCCGGAAGGGAACGGCTTCTTGCCTTAATCGTCAACTTGCCGATCAGATCTTTTGCGGAGGTCAAATCGATCTGAAAAGCATCATGATCCGAACTGGAATCAAGAATCGCGATCCGGCTCTCGGCGGGAAACCGGGCCAAAAGGGCCCGTCCGATCTCTTTGGCCGCATCCAGGCGCGTTTTGTTGTTCTGGGTGCAGTTCATTCTTATGGATGTATCGAAAACAAGGGCGGCGGCAATGGGCGATTCCGTATTTCCCGGAAGATGCCGGAAGGGAGATCCCCCGGAAACCGTTTCCTCTGTTCCTCGATAAAATGGACGGGCAAGGGCCAAGCCAAGCAAAAGGATCAGTGCGGCCCGCATAAGTAAAAGAAGCAGATGGCGAAGTGTATATTTTCTTTTATTCTGGATGATCGTACTGCGAAGAAACTGAAGTGCGGGGAATTCAATACGGCGCGAACGGCCCCGCATCATTAAATGCAGGATCACCGGAATCGCGGCGGCAATGATTCCGCCCAATAAAAAGGAAACGGCTATAAAGTTCATGCGGTGTATCTCATCTTGAATTTACCTTTTTTTCGATCGGGAAATCAGATATTCCAAAAGGGCCTTATCGAACGGAATTCCGGTATCCAGCTCGATGTAATCGATTTTGGTTCGACTGCATTCCGCGCGGAATTTTTCCCGATATTGTTCCAATGCTTCCTGATAATCCTTTTTCAGAGCGTCCGCGTTTCCGGAAAGCCGCTGCGCGCTTTCCGGATCCTCCAGTTCGACTTCCCCATGAAAGGGAAAATGAACTTCCGCTTCATCCAAAACATGGAACAGAATGAGATCATGGCCCGCATGCCGAAGCCGGGAAAGCATTTTCAGAATCTCGTCCTGATCGTCCAGCAGATCGGAAAAGATCATGATCAGGGAAGACCGCTTGAGCATTCCCGCCAACTGGCGGAGAGCCGCCGCGATTCCTGTTTGCCCGTCCGGAGTAAGATTGCTCAAAAGGGACAAAATCGTTCCCAGCTGGGTTCTTTTGGACTTCGGAGCAACTGTTCGGCGGATATTTTCATCGAAAGTGATCAGGCCGACAGGATCCTGTTGTTGAATCATGAGAAAAGCAAGGGCGGCGGCCAAAGAAATACAGTAATCGAATTTGGAGATCTTCGAATTCAGGGAATAGCCCATGGAACGGCTTGTATCGACAACAAGATATCCGGTTAAGTTGGTTTCCGACTCAAATTTTTTGACGTAATACTTGTTTGTTTTCGCGTAGATCAGCCAATCAATATCCTTGGGATCATCGCCTTGAGTATATTTGCGATGTTCGCTGAATTCGACGGAAAATCCATGCGTTGGACTCGCGTGGAGTCCATGCATAAATCCCTTAACGATAAAACGCGCTTTTAAATCCAGCCGCTTTATCGTTTGAATTACTTCCGGACGCAGATATTGTTCACTGTTGCCCAAATGAATATTCCTTCATTTTAAATTCCATTTTTATCCGAATTCATCCCTGATTTCAAGATCTCATTTCATTTTTCATTATTCCCTATTTTTCAAAAAAAGCAAGAGATCCGTAAAAAATAATCAATCCATTTTATGGAATTTTCCTTGCCAGGTGTCCCTTTCGATGAGCCGTTTTTCGATCAGTTGTCTTGCGCGATGTTTTTCGGCGGTCCAGGAAGGGGCGATCAGATATTCCGGACTCATATCTCCGGAAAGGCGATCGATCACCGTTTCCGGGGAAAGACGTTCCAGACAATCGATCACCATTTCGACGTATTCGGAACAGGAAGGGAGTTGGATCTTCCCTTCTTCCCAAAGATCGGCAAGCGGAGTATTTTTGACGATATAAAGATGATGAAATTTAATCGAGGAAAGATCCCAGCTGCCAACGATCTTTGCGGTTCTCAGAAGATCTTCCCGGGTTTCTCCCGGAATACCAAGGATCAGATGGATCCCCAGGCGGATCCGGCGTTCAGTAATTCGCCGGATCGCATCCTCACAACAGGAAAAATCATGTCCTCGACGCAAAAAGCGCAGGGACTCATCCTTCGTCGACTGAATTCCGATTTCCAGAGAAATCCAGTGATTCTGGGATAGGTTGGCAAGATAGTCAAGAATTTTATCAGGAACGGCATCCGGTCGGGTCCCTATCGCAAGCCCGGCAATTTGAGGATGATTCAACGCTTCTTCAAAGACCTTTTTCAGATAATCCAACGGCGCGTAGGTGTTGGTGGATGGTTGAAAATAGGCAATATATTTGTTTACGTGATGCCGGCGTTGAAGCTGCCGAATCCCCGTTTCGATCTGATCGGTGATCGATTCCAGCCCCATCCGGCGGCCGGGACTAAAGCTGTGCGTATTGCAAAAGATGCACCCTCCGGTTCCAACGGTTCCATCAACGTTGGGACACGAAAAATGCGCGTCGACGCTGATCTTCCAAACCGCTTCTCCGAATTCTTTCCTCATCGCCATTCCAAGAGGGAAATAGCGATGTCCTTCACTGCGCCAATCACATTCCAATTTACTCATAATCTGCATCCGTATGATCTTGAGGTCCGTTCATAATCTTTAATTTTTCCAGTTTATCGAAATACCGCAAGGGGTTTTTCGGAATTTTTGCGCTTTTATCGGATATTTTTAAGGAATTTTTCCCTGTAAATGATATTGACGCTCTTTGGGAAAATCATTATACTTCACCCGCATTTTGGAAAGTGCTTACTAATATGATGAGCCGTTGAACGTTTTTTTTAACAAACGGCGGTCAATACAATTTGTCGAAAGGCTTGTTCGCAAGCATAAATACGTGAAAAAATATTTTTCAGGACTGTTCAATTGGAGTCTGTTTTTTGGACTCCTTGCCTTGATTATCGTGTCGATCATTCTGTATCGGCGCGGTAATACGGAATTGCATCAGTATGTCCGCAAAATCGTCAATGAAAAGTTTCCGCAGGTCCAAGTCGATATCGGGCGGATCCAGCTCATTGAAATGCAGGGGCTCCGGCTTCATTCTGTTCGATTCATTGATCCGAAAAAGCATCAGGATCTCTTGACGATCGAGGAGATTTATCTGGAATGTCCCATCTCGATCCGAAAATTTCTTAACAATACGATCAAGCCGACCCGGGCCGTCCTTCGATATCCCGTCTGGTATGTATCCGATCAATCGCCCCTTCTGGATCAATTGAAATCGCTTGCCCCGAAAAAGGATAAAGATCAGGTCCTCATTCCCTTTACTGTTCAGGACGGATCGGTCCTTTTTCGTAATGAAAGTAGAAAGAGATCCGCAATTGAACCGTTCTCCTGCTCCGGAATTCAGATGAAAATCGACCCTCCCGAGAGCGAGGAAAAAACCGCATCCTGGACGTTCAGCGGGAAGATCAGTAATGCGTTCCTCCGCAAGTTCGATTTTCGGGGATCGGTCCGAAAAGATCTTTCCGATTGGAACTGCTCCGGTTCCTTAACCGATCTGGAATTGAATGAGGATATTCTTGCCTTTTTTCCGATTTCGGAGAATTTTTCCGAGAAATTGAAGAGCTTTCGCGGACGAACGACTTTTCAGTTCACGGTTAATCGATCGGCTGTCTCTCCATTGGGATACGCGTTGAATCTGAACGGCGAACTCTTTCGCGGAAGTATTTCCCTTTCCCTTTTAAAGTATCCGGTTTCCGATCTGTATATTCGATATTCCATTACAGACAATCAATTGAAAGCGGATCGAATCACCGGAAGAAGCGGTCCGGTTACCATTCTCGCGAACTATCAGCAGGAAGGACTTCTCCGTTCAAAATCTTCAAGATTGAAGATCCAATTGGATGAGTTTTCGCTGGATAATGTTCTGTTGAACGAGTATTCGGCCTTTCTTTCCCCCAAACTTCGGTCCCTTCTGGATGAATATGATTTTTCCGCCGTCGCAAAGATCAATCTGGACGTGATCAATACCGAAGGAAAATGGAAACCGAACCGGATCGCAGTGGTTTGCCGGCAGCTTGAAGGATACTGGAAGAAATTTCCCTATCGGCAGGAACAGCTCCGCGGACAGATCCTTTTATCGGAAAACGGGAATCTTCAATTTCATTTCGCAAACGATCCGGAAACGCAATCGATCCGTATTGACGGACTCTTTACCAACATTACGGAAAAACCGCTTGGAAGGGTTGAAATCAGCGGAAATGGAATCGCGCTGGATTCAAAGTTGTTTAAGGCTATTCCTCCCTCTTTCCGCAAAACACTTTTGGAACTGAATCCGAAAGGAATGATCGATGCCCGGCTTCTGATCACAAAAGGGCCGAACGGAATTGATCCCGAATACAGCATCAATGTTCGCGATACTTCGATCCGATATGAAAAATTTCCTTTTCCCGTTTCCAATATTGCGGGAACGATCCTTTACAAGAACAATCACTGGTCCTTTATGAATCTGGAAGGGCGCGGAAGATCCACTCTGGTCAAAGCAAGCGGAGTATTCGCCCCGGATCCCCGATCCGCAGACGAAAAAATTCTCAAATTGCAATTGCAGTTCGACGGCTTTCCTTTAGGGGAAGAACTGGAAAATGCTCTTGTAAGTTTTCCGCAAAGAGATCTTATTGAAAAACTTCATCTCCATGGAAAAGTCAACGCGCAGGCCCGTATTCTCTACGAAACGGCGGCCCGCAAATTTGATCTGGAATTCGAAGGAAGGCCCATTCCCGGGGTCTCTTCGATCAAGCCGGAAATTTTTCCTTACGAACTCCGGAATCTGGACGGACTCTTTGTTTATCGGCAAGGAGAAATCGTAATAGAAAATTTGAGAGGGCGGAATGGACAATCAAAATATCAAGCGGGGATCCGTTGTATTTTCGGACAGAACGGCAGTTGGAAAATTGATGTCAATTCCTTTACCGCCGATCAGCTTCTTTTCGATCATGAATTGCAAAGCGCGGTTCCGATGGCGGTTCTTTCCTTTATGGATGAGATGAAGCTGCGGGGATATTTCAATTTGTCCGGAGCCCTTCAATTTTCGAAGATCTCTCCCAAAGATCCTCTCGAAGCGGCCTGGGATATTGGATTGATCCTTCAGCAGAATACCGCCGCCTTTAAAACGCCCATCAAAAATATTTGCGGTAAAATGCAATTACGGGGAATTTACCGGGACAATCAGTCGATTCAAATGCACGGCGAACTGGATCTTGATTCGCTCTGCATTAAAGATATCCAAACGATTCAACTGACCGGTCCGTTTTATTACGACGGGAAAAAGATCTCTTTCGGAGAGACGGTTCCTCCGCCGCAGGAGCTTTCGCTTTATCTCAACGATTTTCTTCGCCAAAAACTTTTGCAGGATTCTTCTTTGAAATCCGGACCAGTCTCTTTTTCCCCTCAATCGCAGATCCGGGGACAGGTCCCCGCGCAGCCTTTGGGCCGGAAGGAGAATGAAATCACGGATCATCGGAATGCGGCGCCGGTGAATTTTCCGGCTAAGAAGGAAAACAGACCGAGCAATCGCCGTCCGTTAAAAGGATCGATTTTTCAGGGAACCGCACTCTTGAACGGGGATCTCGTTTTTGAAGATCATCTTTCCTATCGTATTGGAATTGCTCTTCAAAAAGCGAATTTGAAGGAAGCGATGCGCGATCTTGCGAAAAGCGAAAATACTCTTTCCGGAAATGTGTCCCTTTTCGCGAATTTCGCGGGAGAGAGTTCGAATATTGCGACCTTGAAAGGAAACGGGAATATTATCGTTTCTGAAGCCGCGCTTTATGAGCTTCCCTTTTTCATGAAGATCTTTCAGGGATTAAGCATTAAGAAGGATGAACGGGGAGCATTCAATTCGAGTCAAATTGCATTTCGAGCCTTTGGAAACAAGATGTGTCTGGATAATGTTTTATTGGAAGGAAACGCGCTTTCCTTATTCGGATCGGGCTGGCTGACACTGGAGGAAAATGAAAATTACATCGATCTGAAGATGAATTCCCGGCTGGGAAATTCGCAATCGCAGATCCCTGTGATTTCGGACGTGATCGGCGGAGCAGGCGATCAAATCGCGCAGATCCGGGTCGAAGGACGCCTTTCCGATCCGACCATTTGGGCCGAGCGGTTTCCCGGCCTGAAAAAAGCCTGGTGGAGTATTTTCCCGAATCAGGAACCGGAGCCTTCCGCGGAGATCTCGGAACCGCAGCCCGTCCGCCCGGTTGTAAACGGAATCAAAAAAGTCGTTAATAATGAAGAAAATCCATTATAATCCTTTTCAGAACGCAAACTGTAAACAGATTTTTGTTTGGAACCACGGATAAACACGGATAAACAC
>JAUNSU010000187.1 GCA_030539035.1 Planctomycetia bacterium | reverse complement strand
CGTGTTTATCCGTGTCATCCGTGGTTCCAAACAAAAATCTGTTTACCGTTTAAATAAATTCAGTTTCCGTTTGCCGGGTTCCCGTTTGTCGTATTCCCATTTACGGAGTTCCCGTTTATGTTGATATTGGATACGCTGGGGGCGTTTCCATTGTCGGAAGTATCGTTTTTAGCCGGTTTTTCGGGATATTTAATTCGGCTGTGCCGGCTGGCGAGGATGGAATTGATAATACTCTTTTCGATCGTTCTCAGTTCACCGAGAGTTAATCCTGAATCATCGAACTGCCCGTCTTCGACCCGGGATTCCAGGAGTTTTTTCACAAGGCTTTCGATTCGGGTCGGAGTTGGATCCGCAAGAGATCGGGACGCACTTTCCGCCGCGTCGGCAAGCATGAGGATTCCCGCTTCTTTCGATTGGGGAACCGGACCCGGATAGCGAAATTCCCGTTCTTCAAGGGGCTGCTCGTATTCTTCCATACTCTTTTTATTGGCGACATTATAGAAGAAACTGACCAGCATGGTCCCATGATGCTGCTCGATCAGATCAACGATCGCCTTGGGAAGATGATGTTGGCGTGCAAGGTCCACTCCATCCTTTACATGGGCAACGATAACCAGTGTACTTATACGCGGCTCAAGAGAATCATGAATATTGACCGTTCCCGGCCCCTGGTTTTCCGTAAAATACTCCGGTTTGAGGATTTTTCCAATATCGTGGAAATACGCACCGACCCGCACCAGAGCGCATTGTGCTCCGATCGCTTCGGCCGCCGCTTCCGCAATAGCCGCAGTTTGCATGGAATGATTATAGGAAGCAGGTGCCCGGCGCGCCAATTCCTGAAGAAGAGGGTTCGACGGAGATCCGATCTCCAATAATCGCATTGGCGTCAATATTCCGAACATTTTCTCCGCAAGAGGAAGTATTCCTGTAATGATAAATCCGGCAAAGATGGTCCAGGTTAATCTTAATACAGACTCGACAATAATCGTATCGTGGTTCAGATCTTTTAGAAGCCCAACGCAAAAGGAAAGAAGAAAGGCGGCAAGCCCCCCGTATGCGGCGGCAAAAAGCAGATTGCTTCTTCGTTGAATCGTACGGGTAAAAAAGATCACGACCGAAATCGCGCCGACAATGGTAAGGAAAACGCCCAGATCGAAAAATCCGGACAGCATGAGAACCAGTGTTGCGATCATGGATACAATGCTCGCGATCTCCCAGGAAAACGCAAATGTAATAATTTGAGCGTAAACCAAAAGGGGAACAAGCTCGGGATTCGCTCCCTGATTATTAAAGAAGATCTGGAAAAAACGGCCGAAAACAACCGTAAGAATCAGAAGTCCGTAAAGGAGAGAGAAGTTGGCAACCGATTGAGATTTTTGACAGTTGACGAATCGTCCGATGATAAGAAAATAAGAGGCGAGCAGCATGATCAGGATAAGAACGAAAACTCCGCAATACCGCATGATCCTTTGTGAAGGAAGCCTCTCTTTCAGTATATTTTTCTGCTCTTCTTTCAAAAGCAGGAAATCTTGCGGCTCAATGGTGTTTCCGCCCTTGACAATGACCTGCCGGGGCTCATATTTTGTAAAGACATCGCCAACGCTGTCGATCGCGATATTTTGAGCTTTTACCGTCTGTTCGCGGTTTTCCGTCAAGGTTTCCGGAATCGCCGGCCGAATCCAGTGGAAAAGGATGTCGGCGATGGACCGTTCAAATTCCTGATTGAGCCGGTCCTTGATCAGATACGCATTTCCGATCAGAACATCACGAACCGATACAAAGCGCTTTTCCTCATTGGGATCGTCCTGATTATAAACGGCGATCCGCTCCTGATTTCCATCCCGGGATCCATGAAGACGGATCAGGATCCCGTTGGTTTCATACGGCTGAAAGACGCGGTCAATCGCCAGCTCGAACCGCTTGGCTTCGATGTCCTTTTCAAGCGCTTTTTGAAGCCGTGTAAATGCAAGCGCTGCCTCTTCGGGTGTACTGTTCGCCGGAAGGAACAGTTTCCATTTTTCAATATCCTCCGGCTTCATCGCTTCATAGTTTTCGATGGAAAGAAGCGATTGAATCGTATTGGTCAATCGGGCTTTGAACTGCGTCAATTTCGTTTTTTCATGCGAATAAACGTGCGGTGTATCCAATTTTGCGTTCAATCGGGCTTCTTGCGTTTTATCGGGACTTTTAACGGAAAAAGCAACACGGGACGCAACGTCCCGTTCCACCCTTTTCAATAAATGAAACATGAACGGCGGATTCCAGCCCTGTATAATCGTCGAAAGGATCAGCGCAACCGCGGAAACGAGTCCGAACTTCAAAAGTCCATGATCCGCAAACAGAAAAGCCTTGATCTTTTCAAACAGACCGACCTGCACCACGTGCTGGGCAACGCGCTCGGCTCTTGTTTTAGGTCGATTGGGTGTTGACATCGTTTATTGCTCCGATACAAAATTCGATTCTTCCTCGTTCTTTTTGTCTGCTTCATAAGCATTGACGATCTGTTGAACAAGATTATGCCGCACAATATCGCGGTCTCCCAAAGCGATTCGCCCGATTCCCGGAATATTTTTCAGCCGGATCAGAGCATCGGACAATCCGCTCCTTTTATGGGAAGGAAGATCGATTTGGGTGGGATCTCCGCAAACGACAATTCGGGAGTTCTCGCCCATTCGGGTTAAAAACATTTTCATTTGGGAAACGGTCGTATTCTGTGCTTCATCCAAAATAATGCAAGCACGATTGATGGTTCTTCCTCGCATATAGGCCAACGGAATCACTTCAACACGATCCTCACTCATATATCGCTGGAGAATGTCGTGATCCAGCATATCGGCCAACGCATCAAAAAGAGGCCGAAGATAGGGATTGATCTTTGCCTGAAGATCGCCCGGCAAAAATCCCAGGCTCTCTCCCGCTTCTACGGCCGGCCGGACAAGAACGATTTTTCTCTTCCCTTCTGTCCGCAGAGCTTCCACCGCACGCGCAACGGCAAGATACGTTTTTCCTGTTCCCGCCGGACCAGTACAGAATACAATCTCTTTTTGCCGGAGGAGTTCCACGTATTTCGCCTGGCCCGCCGTCTTCGGACGTATCAAACGCCCTTTGAAGACCTCCAGCGGATCCACTTGCGAAATCTCTTCATCGCACATCGCTTCCGACAATGCGCGACTGATATCGTCCGGAGACAATATCCCCCCCTCCCGATAGGCAAGCTGCTGGAGCTGCTCAAGAAGATAGGCGCCCCGGCGTGTTGAGTCCGGATCGCTGGATCTTATCATGATCTCATCGCCGTCCAGAATGACCTGAATACCAAGCGCTTTGCGAATCGTTCGCAAATGTTCGTCGCAAGTTCCAAATACATTTCTCAACGATCGCGAATCAAGTACAGATATTGTTTTTTCTTCCATAAATCTCCGAAAAATACTCCTTGCAGAATTATATTCTGTATATTACCTATTATACTTGCATTTTTTAAAATGTCTATGTTAATATGTAATGTTTTTATCAATTAAACCATTGTAGTCATTTTTTCAAAAAAGACTATCCTTCCGGAGAAAAAAACCTGATTCTCTTCGATATATATTGAGAAAAACAGCTTTTTCCCCGAAAAAACGCCTTGTCAACTCCCTTATTTTTATTGGAATCTTCCGAAGTCCTTTTCGTTCCGATTATTTTTTCATCGCCGCAATGGAATAAACATATTGTTTGGAAGCGATCGGTTTTTCACTGGAATCCGATCGAACGGAGATATCGAAGATCCCGTTTGCGACATTCTTTTCCGCAAGGAATGTAAACGATACGGTTTGCGCGGATCGGGCATTTAATGTCCCCAACGGAATCATCCAGGATCCCGTCGACGAAAGTTGGGTTGCCTTTGTCGGCTGCGATTGACTGAATTTCCAGGGAGAAAGCTGCCGATTCTGCTCCGGAGTACAGATCACTTTAAGATTCGAGATGGAATAATTTTCATTATTCTGAATCTGAACCAGAAATGGAATTTGCGATCCCTGGGCAAAATTGGGTGCATTCTGAATGCTCGGCTTGATCGTAATCGTGAGATTGGGGGGATTTTTGGCCGTATTTCCCTGTCCTTGCCCCTGTCCCTGAGTAATTGTAATCAAGCCGGTATGAACGGCCAAAATTTCTCCGCTCGGTGTTTTTGCCTGAATAATGATACTCTTCATCCCTGTTGTTGTGGAAACATAGGTCAACGGGAAGGTTTTGTTGATCACCGACGCCGCCGTGTGTTTTCCAAAATCCAGCGGAGAGGATCCATATCGCTGCCCATCGGATACAATAGCGACTCCCGGCGGGAATATCGTTTCAAAAATAATCTCGGAAACATTGGATGGTGTTCTGTTTTTCAGCGAAAATATAATATTGAAAGGCTCGTTCAACGGCGCCGTTTTCGGAAATGGAGAATCAATATTAAGGTAAAAACTCGTATTGGAACCCGTTCCCTGTGCTGCCGGCGAAGAGGGAACAGGCTGCGCCGCGGGAAGCGGTCCTATCGGCGATCCGGTTCCCGATGGAATGTTCTGAGGATTATAGGGAATCGGCTGAACTGGCGGCGTTGTAATGGTCGATCCAACATTCGTTTTCCGATCCACTCGCGGAAAGAAATCGATCGCTCCTTCACGCTGCGAAATGAGCGTGAGATTGATCATCTGCGTCGATCGGGCCGGAACGTTCTCCAGATTCCAAACAGCAACTCCTTTATCCATAAAAGCGGGCGGAACACTGTTGCTCAAGGTCGTTCCTGTCGGAATGGGCATTCGAACAACCGCATCCTGCGCGGTTCCGGTTAAATTACTGATTCGTATTCTGTAATTGATCGGCGTATTCGGACGGACACTTCGCGGTCCTTCCAGCTTGATGTCGAAAAAGGAAGAACTGGTCCAAGTCTGCGTGATCTGCTTTTCCGCGGCGATATAGGATTCACTGTTTCCCGTTCCCGGTTTGAAAATCTTGATCGAGATCTGATTCGTCCCGCTTCCAATTT
>JAUNSU010000058.1 GCA_030539035.1 Planctomycetia bacterium | reverse complement strand
TTTCCCCGGAATCCATCCTTCACCAATTTCGGAATAAGACCGCAATGATCCAAATGGGCATGTGTAAGAAAAATCGCATCGATCGTGGAGGGATTCTCCGGATTGACATTCCAGTTCCGACCGAGATATTCCCGTTCCTGGACCATTCCGCAATCCACAATAAAGCGAAAATCCCCGTATTCCACAAAATGCTGGGATCCGGTAACGTTGCCGTTCGCACCTAAAAAACGAAGCTTCATGATCTTGTTCCTGTTCTTGTTCCAAATTCTGTTCAATATTGATCGATAATATGATGATTATCGGGAAAAAACCGCATTGTTAATCTCGGGAATGATGAATAATTCGCGAGAAACAATGGAATCTGTTTTTCCCGGAGGCGACTTTTGTTTTTCCGTCTGCGGATCGATGGACCTCTCCACCTCCATTTTCCGGGCGATCCGCCCCGGATCTGCGGAGACCGGATTCTGTGATCCTTGCTCCCTTGATCTTTGCTCCGGAAATCTCTGATCCAAATGAGGATTGGATTTTACATATACGGCAAACCGGTCCGGATCATTAAAGTCGGGAACAGAGCCGGGAGTTCCTTTCGAATCCGGGAAGACGGTTCGTTCGGGATCACCGGAGATCGATTCCCCTTCCCGATTTTTTTCTCCGTAGAAAAAAAGTATCAAAATCAACAGGAAAAACAAAAATCCCATGATATGAAATCCCTGATGCGATTTTTTTGCGGAAACGCTCTTTTTCTTTTCGATCGAAGATTTTACCCGAATCGTATTTGGATCCGAATCAGGAATATCTTCAACTTGCGACGGGGAAAAAAGTGTTTGCGTTCGATCATTTCGATTTGATCGTTCAGCATTGTCCTCAAAATTCCCAACTTGGCGCGATTTCGATTCCCTTGAGCCCGCTTCTTTTCTGTCGGAGCAAGCCAAATAATACAAACGATGCCGGCAATGCCGGGGAACGGAAACGGAAATCTTCCCCAGTTTTTTATGCAAAAGAAAACTGGATGTCAATTCTGCAAGGAGCATATCGGATTCGGAACAGATCTTTTCGTATTCCGCCGCAAGATCGGAATCATCAAGTCTGTTTTCCAGGTATTCCGCAACGATATTGGCATCCGGAAACGATTCTTCGGCAAAGATTTCAGGAGCGGCCATTGTTTTTATTTTATTCAAATCGTGCAGTCTTTGCAAGAGGCGCAAACGATCATTTTCGAAATTTCCGAATCGGGATCCTTTGGGAATTTCATTCGGAATTTCCGTCTCCGGAATCTCCGCAAATTGTTCAAGGAGCTCCCTTAGGGAAAAATGGTCTGCTCTGTTTACTTCCGTTGAATAGGTCAATTCGTCCAACCCCCAAAATAGTGAATGGTCCAATAAATTATTCTGTAAAATCTTCGATATCCCTGATGTCCCCCATATTTCAGGTGATTTCCAATATCTCAAAAACACTCTTTTTGAAATAAAATTCCCATGCGAGCGGGAATAAACTGGCCGGGACAGGGATCTCGCCTGTCGGAATCAGGGACTGAAAGAGGATCAGAAAGAATCATGATGTTTTTTTCAATTCGAATCAAGAGGAAAATTCCCCGATTGACCAAAAAATTTCAAAAATGCTCCTGATATCAACTGAAAGAAAATCGTTGACCTCTCACGTCTTTATAAGCGACCCTTATACAAGAAGAGTACAAAATGTGATTATCTTCTATTAAAAAGTGCGCTTTTTGTTTATTTTTGGACTTTTTCCCACTGATTCTTTCCCCTTCTGCACAATTTAAACCAATTGTTGTCTTCTGTGTAAACCGAATATTTTTCCCTTTTTTTAAATTATTTTCTGTTTTTTTGAAAAAATTCCCATTTGTATTATTGACATAGTGGTTTTTACCTATATAATAATCGGCGTATAGGCAAGTGGTTCTTTCTTCCTTACTGTAATCCCTTTCTCTTGCGGAACTTCCATTGGGAGCTTCAAAGAAAAAGATTAAGAACGAAAGATTTCACTCAAAATTTTACGAGATATCGCGATAGTCAAGCGATCTTGTTTTCTAAAGGGGGGAAAAATGGCTACCAGAAATGTTTTTGATGCAATCATGGAAACGGGACACGATGAAGATTTCGTTCCTTCCATTACCGATGAATTTTGTCCTACCGATGCTCCGGCCGGATCGGCTGCAAAAGTCGAAGTTTTAACCGAACGAGTTCGGAAGGGGCTTCCGCTTTGGCATCCGGAAGATCGCGGAAATTACACCGGATTAACAGGCGGCGTCCGTCCGCGCGATTAAGTTTTTTCAATACTCATCTTTATGAAGACGCTTTTCAGGATCCGTCTCCAGTTTTGAATTGAATTAATTTCGGGAACAACTTCTGTTGTTCCCTTTTTTTGTCCTGTTTTTGGATTCAGATTTACAAACGCCGTTTTCCGGCGATTCATTTTCGGAACTTCTTTCGAATCATTTATCTTTAGAACTGCTCTCGGAATGATCCTTGGCATCCTCGCCCTGAGTATCCGCGGAGGGCTCTTTTGATGGTTCCTTTGAATTCTTTCTTACTTCTTTTTTCGGCTTTTTATCGGAAGATTTTTTCCCGTATTTACCGAGTCGAATATCGTCGAAGGCAATTTGACCGACTCCATCCAATACACCAATGCGAATGGATCCTTCCCGAGCTTTACGGGGAACCGGAATCTCCTTGCGTTCAAAATACTTCCAGCCGAAATCTTTCGCGGGAACGGCAACAATAATCGATTCCCCTAATGAATTGCGATCCTTATCAAAAAAAGTAAGAGTCAATACCGGCATTGTTTGCCGATGTCCATATGGAACAATATCCATTCCGCGAATCCAGCACGAGATATTCAACTTGCGAACAAGCAATCCGTCGAGCGCAAAAGCCTGGAGTGCATGGGAGGTCAATTCATGATATTTCTGTCCTGCGGACATTTGTGAAAAAGACGTTCTTCGCGGCAAATACGATTGTCCGCGTTCGAGCATTTTTTCCTGATTGCGCAAACGTTCTTCTTCCATTTCTTTTTGAGCATGTTCCTCCGCAATACGCAAATTATCAAAAACGAGAACAAAATTTCCTTCCGGAGCGGACGGTTCCTGTTCGACAGAAACATTCCTTGTGTAATACCATCCGTTCGGGACAAGCTGCGTTTTTCCTGATTCTGCGGCAAGGATTTCCGAATCCTCTTTCTCTCCTGCGGATTCATTTTCGGAAGACACCTTCACGGGATCTCCTTTTTCACCGGATGCCCAAACGCGAATTTCCTGATGTTCTTCAAAATTTCCGCCAACCAGTTCCGGATTTTTAGGATCAGGCTGTTTTTTTCGTTCTTCTTCGGCTTTTCCGGTCATTGGAACAAAAAAAGCGGGGATCAAGGTCTCTTTTACCAGTTCCGATCCTTTTTTTGTGATCATGTAAAAATATTGCTGATACCGATCGCCAATAGGGATCAGAATCTTTCCTCCCTCCTTGAGCTGATCGATCAAGGGCTTTGGAACCGATTCCGGGGAACAGGTAACGATAATTTTATCAAAAGGAGCGGCTTCCGGCCAACCCAGATACCCGTCTCCTACCCGACAATGAACATTTTCGTATTTCATCTTTTTCAAAAGAGAATCCGCTCTGAGCCCCAGCGATCGAACAATTTCGATCGTATAGACCTCAGATACCAAAGGACTGAGTACAGCCGCCTGATATCCGCTTCCTGTTCCAATTTCAAGGATTTTGTCCGTGGGACGAGGATCGAGTTGTTCGGTCATGTAGGCAACGACAAACGGAGGAGAGATCGTTTGCGATTCCCCAATCGGAAGCGCAAAGTCCTGATAAGCAAAAGAACGAAGATCCCGGGGAACAAACAGAGCGCGCGGAACCCTCATCATCGACTTCAGAACCGCCGTATTTTTCAACATCTTCGTTGGAACAAGAATATCCAGGACCATTCGCTTGGCTTCAGGAACAACAGGCTTGGCCTCAGGAAAAGCGGGATTCTCCTTTCCTTCCGATTTTGCGGAAAATAAACCGCATAAACAGAAAATTACCAAAAAACAGGTAAAAAAACAAATACAGGGAATTTCCATCCTGCTTTTATTTCTGCGGGAACTGCCTTTCTGAATGATCTTGATCTGGTCCATCTGTCCTGCTCTTTACTGAAAATTTATCGAACAATTAAAATACAAGGAAGAACACTGCTTTCTATTTTCCCTTTTAATGAGTCTTTTTGCAAGTCTATTTTACAAAATAAAAGCATTTTCTTCCGATTTATGTTCGATTACTCCATTCTTATCAGTTCAAAGGGCTCCCTTCTTAGAATTGCTCGAACTTTCCTGTTCCAATATCAAGAATAATGTTAATAAAATCAAATATTAGAAAAAGCATTTTTCCAATTATTATCCGGTGAATCAGGAAGCTTCAAAAGATACTCTTTTCAATTTTTACTTTATATATTTTTCCTTTCTTAGTATTTTATCTATATTACATAACAGGAATAATCATCACAGGTAATATTTTCCGTATATTCCGTAAAATTGCAATAATAGTGTAATCTTTCTCGTTCGATACTACCGATACAAGCGATAAGAACTGAAAAGTTTTCTCCTGAAGTATTTGGGAGAAGGATAAAACATACACCCACCTTCAGCTTTCTTCCTTTTGGAGGGAGAAGCGGCATCCTTTCGCGAGGTGATCCGGCCCGTTCCCGGAGTTTTTCATGAAAGAAGAGCTTTCAAGGATTGGAAAGAACCTGAACATGATTACAAAAAGAAAAAATGATCGTCCAAATTTCGTTTCCGCCGGAAAAAACGAACATTGGTTTTTTCACAAAAGACTGATCGTCTTTATTGTACTAATCCTGTTGATTTCCGGATGCAGTCGAAAATTCTACCGGGAAGACGCGGACAGGGAAGTCGATAAACTTCTCAACACGGCCGGACAGTGCGATCCGTTGTGGGATATGAGCAATTTTTCATTGGAACAGGATCCCGCTTCCCGATACAGTGATTTTCATGATCCGGAAAAACTTCCCATGCCCCCGGATGATCCGATGGGACACAGGCTCATGGAATGCGTCGACGGAATGCGGGGAAGCTCAAAATGGAATGAAAACGGACAAACAAACACCGTTGAAAATCTGAATTGGGTTCAGTCCCTTCCCGCGCCGGTCGATGGAAAGATCATTATCGATCAGAAGGTCGCCTATGATCTTGCGCTTGTTCATTCCCCCAACTATCGAACTGCGTTTGAAAACGTTTATTTATCGGCGCTGAATGTAATTGAGGAACGATATAAATTCGATGTTCTCTTTTACGGAGGAGAATCTCTCCTCTATCGGAACAATGGAGGCTTCCGGGATGGATCGACGTCAACGCTCACCAATGATCTTTCTTTCGGCGGAAGCAAAAAGCTGGCGACCGGAGGAACGGTTCTTATCGGAATCGCAAACTCTCTCGTTTGGACCTTTGGCGGAAATGGCGACAGATACTCCCCGAGCACCAGTATTGGATACAGTATCACCCAACCGCTTCTTCGCGGAGCAGGTCGGGCGATCGTACTGGAAAATTTGACCCTTGCCGAACGAAAACTTTTGGCGAATGTTCGTCAGCTGATCTTTTACCAGCAGGGATTTTATGTCTATACTCTTGCGGGCCGATCCCCCATTTCGCTTCCAACGACAGCGAATTATCCTTCCAGCGGTGTAAACGCGGCTTCCCTTTCCGGATTTTATGGACTTCTGTCTACACAGATCCAGATTTTGAACCAGCAGCAGAATGTTACCTCGCTCCAGGACAACTTGAACCGATACGAAGAACTGTTCAAGGCGGGCCGTGTCAAGTCCCGCGTGGATGTTGATCGGGTTCGACAGGACCTTTTAAAATCGCAAAGTACCCTGCTCTCTTCCAAAAACAACTATCAGGACAGTGTTGAATCGTTTTTGATCTCGATCGGACTTCCTCCTAATATTAAAGATATCCAGATCAAGGATTCTTTGCTCGATCAGTTTGTTCTGATGCCGAAAACACTGGAAGAAGCCCAATCTTATCTGGATCAGTATCTTGCGGATCTTCGCGATACGAAAAAGAAAGTCCCCGACAATTTTCGGGCCGTTTACGATGAACTGAAAAAGACAACGGACGCGGGAAGTTCGGAAACGTTTAAAGATATAGAGCATCTGCAAAAAGATGTGAGCGTGAGCCGGGCAAAAGCCTTTAAGGTCCTTGAGGAAAGATTAAAGCAGGATCATAAGGAGGCCGGCGTTACCTTCTTCACGCCGGCAATGCTCGATAAACGAATCGCCGCGATCCGATCCGATTTCGATCGAACGGAAAAGATCAAGGATGAATACGGATATGATAAGGCCAAGGGAGTAAAATGGCTTCTCAACGATATTTTCCGCCTTATGGAATTGACATTGTTGAAATACGATCGGCCGACCCTTACAAAAATGATTCAGGATACTCAAGCCCATCCGGAAAAATCACCTTTTTCCGAAGAAGTGATCAAGTTGGTGTATGAATTGCAGCTTGAATCCGCCCTGCTGGGAGAAAAAGAAGCCGATTTCGGAGAACAATACGATACCGGTCTCGAAAGCAGCAGTGAAGAAGCCCGTGTTCGGGAAAATCTCTCGAAAGAATACAGTGCGGAATTGAAGGACAAATTACAGGAAGTTCTGGAACCGAGTGAGTCGAGCAGTGTTCTTGATGATCCCTGGAGAAAATGGATTCAGGCCTGTTTAACCCGCTTTTCGGATGATCTGATGACCCTTCGCCTTGTTCAGGCGCGCGCAAGATTGGAAACGATGCAGCTGGCCGTCGTTGATATTGCGCCGGAAGACGCATTTCAGGTCGCCGCCGAACATCGACTCGACTGGATGAACGTTCGATCCAATCTGGTTGATCAATGGAGAAATATTGAAATCGTTGCCGATAAACTCCGCGGAGTTCTTGATCTCGAAATGAGCGGCAATATCAATACAAAGCCGGAGAACTCCACGTTGTCCGCGGGATTCAAATTCGATGCTCCTTTGGATCGTCTGCTCGAAAGGGACAATTACCGGCGCGCTCTGATCTCGTATGATCAGGCCCGAAGAACCTATTATAATTACGTCGATAATGTCAACTTCGATATTCGAAGCACCATTCGAAGTATCCAGCTTGCACAGATGGATTTTGAACTGACCCGGGAAAACGTTTTAACCGCAATTCAGCAGGTTCATCAGGCCCAGCTCGCGTTGACCGAACCGCCGAAGACTTCTTCCAAAGTCGGAACCGTTTCCAGTACAGCGGCAATGGACCTCGTTGACTCGCTCAGTTCTCTCCTGAACACACAGAATACATTGATGAGAACCTGGTTGGAATATCATGTCAAGCGAATGAATCTTCTGCTGATGCTCGGACTCTTTGAGATCAATGAGGAAGGACGATGGATCGATCCGGGCGACATTAATTCCAAACTGCTTCAAAAGTATTCCGATGGAAATTATCCGACCCAGGATGAACTTTCCGGAATCGACAAATTGCCGACAACAGAAAAGCTCACCGGAGGAAGAGATATTGAAGAAATCGCTTCCGAAATGGAGAAAAAAGAAGCGGTGCAAAAACCCGCTCCCAAGAAGGAACCCATCCCCAAGAAGGAACCCGCCTTCGCTCAAGGAGCATCGGCGAAATAGATCTCGGCAGTAATCGGAACATGGTCGGAGGTGAACCGTCCATTCCTCTGATCACCGCAGATCCGGAAAAGATCCGCACCAAACCCCTTATTGATAAAGATATAATCAATACGGGGTCTTTCTTTTTCCGGAAGCTTTCCGTAATTATGAAATGTTCCCTGATGCTGAAGATCCTTCTTTTTCGCAACGGCAAAGGTATCCCGCCATCCGCGATCATTCGCCTTCTTTTCAACAAGGAGCGAATAGACTTCCGAATCACTCCTTGCATTGAAATCGCCCGATACGGCAACAGGTAAATTTTCCGACAGCTTGTCGAGTTGCTCGACAATAAGAAGAGCGCTGTTCTTTCGGGCGATCTTTCCGATATGATCGAAATGGGTGTTGGCGTAAACAAATTTCTTTCCCTGAAGATCCCGATACTCTTTCATCGATTTCTTTCCGTTTGCGAACTCGAATTTTCCCCAGGAAACCACACGGCGGCAAGCGGCATCCCAGCCGAGTGAACCGGCTTTTTCCGGCGATTCACTCAACCAGAAAGTTCCCGAATCCAATATTTTCAAAAAGGCCTTTTTATAAAAGACCGCGCTGAATTCACCTTTTTGTTTTCCATCGTCCCGTCCGGCTCCGATCCAAGCGTAATCGGAAAGTTCTTTTGCCAAAAATTCCATCTGCGGCCAAGTCGCTTCCTGAACTCCTAAAAGAAGGGGATCCGTTGCCCGAATCTCTGATACAAGCGCTTCTTTTCGATATTTCCACTCGTTTTCCTTGTCCGCCGGTGCAATCAACCGGATATTATACGACATTACTTTGAATGTTTTCAGGGAAATGTCACCCTTACTTGTCTTTTCCGGTCCGGAATCTTTTCCTTCCGCCGGCCCGGATCCGAATCCGATTCCGAACATCAATCCAATACAAAGCAGAAATACCCATAGATTTTTCATTTTCGATCTCCTTCACTTTCAGTACACATGGTTTCCAAAACCGTATTGATCGACAATATATAAACGGGAACACGCACCATCAGATCCGCCGAATCCGTTTCTTCTCGTTCCAAAGTCTTTTTTTGCTCAAATACAAGATCCGCAGCCGCTTCCTTTTCGATTCGGTAAACAGGAAGAATCGCCGAGGGATTTTCCCGGCCGATCTCCTTTCCTCCCAAATCATATCGAATCAAAATACATTCCAGATTTTGCATATAATTGCGATGAGATTCAAATATCTCATGGGGATTCGCATAATGAATCCCGATTCTCAGAAGAATCCGGCTTTCTTCCTTTGTCTCTTTGAAAAGAGAAAGTCTTAAATCGCCCCGTTCAATCGTTTTCCCGATAAACCTTTGTTTAAGAAGATAAGGAAAAACCAGGATTCGTTCCTCAATCCCTCCCAGTACGGAAAAACCGACGGTTAATTTACCGGAGTTCTTTTTTTTGATCTCTTCCTTTTTGGCAAGATCCGTTTTTGAAGGACGATCTTCTTTTGCGATCAATTTGATCTCCAGTTCACATTCGTTCTGATCGGGATCCAAAAAGATCTCGCGCTGAACGTTCAATGAAAGGGGTTCCCAGCAGATTCCTTCAGAATCCGTATATTGAATCTTCGACTGATCCAAAAGAATATTTTGAACAAACAGGGACTCCGGCCATTTGATCTTCATCTGAACAGATACAGCCTTCTTCTCCGTTTTTCCGATTCGGAAAGGCCGATCCGATCTTTTCGCTCCAAGAAATTGAAGGGAAAAGGATCTTTTGAACTGTTCAATACTTTCCCGTTTTTTCTTGTCCCGAATTTGATGAAAGATTCGAATCACTTCCGGAGAAAGATCTTTTGCGGAATAAAAAAAAGATTCCATTTCCCGAAATTGATTTTCAAGTGATTTTTGAGCCTGATCCTTGACAGCGGACTTATCGGAGTCAAGATCGGCTTTCAATTGAAAAAAACCGTTTCTCGTCAGCGGATATTGTCCGGCTTCTTCAGCCGTAATTCCCTTTCCGATCAAAAGACAGAAAAAAATACCGAAAAACAATACACGTTTATACTTCATTTTTTAAAAACTGAATTAAAAGAAGGAGAATATTGATTCCAAATAAAATCAGGCCGGGAACGGATTGGCCTGAGCACCTCTTTACAATATACAACAGTAAAGAGGATCCGGCGATCATCAGGGCGGCCGAAAGATTCAAAAGGAAATATTTACCTGAAAACCACGCGCCGGAATGCCGGAAAGGAACAAAAAACATCATCAACACAAAAAGAACAAAGATCTCTTTCCGCTGTGTTCGCAGCGCGAGAAACCAAAAGGGCAATAGCGCGAGAAATAAAAGAACAAAGGAAAAATCAAAATATTGAAAAAGGATATCGAAAGCGGAGTGATCCGCGTTTCCCGCGATTTTTCCTATTCCCATAAAAACAGGGATCAGAAAGATCAATACGGAACAAAGAATACTGTTCGGAACTTTTTTACCATCGGATTCGATCAGGCCGAAAATCAGCATAAAATAGAAGAAACCCGAAAGGAGAAAAGTAAAAAAGAGGGATTTTTGCAAAATTCCGATGGGTAATTCGGAAAAAGCAACGAGATCGCCTCCGGCCGTATTCATCATGGATTTCCATGTTTGTTCATTTGATTTCCAGAAATCCGCAATTTCTGTCCAATGAAAAAAGGTATCCGACGGAAAAGACCATCGACGGATCAAAAAGGCGGACGCCAAAAAGATCGGGATCACCATACAAATCGCTTCAACAAGCGGATACCGCAAACTGATCGGCTGGCGGCAATCGCGGCATTTTCCCCCAAGAAAGATCCAGCCGAAAACGGGAACATTATCATAAACACGAATCTGATGTCCGCATTTCGGACAATGGGAAGGAGGCGTGATCAGGCTCATTCCTTCAGGAATGCGCCAAATCACAACGTTCAAAAAACTTCCAATCGCTCCGCCGAGAATTCCGGCGCATATTATGTAAAATAATTCCATCGCGGCTGGTCCCATGCAAAAAGATTATTGTTTTTCTATGATCGAATCATCAAGGATATTCGGTTCCACGTGAACGACCACATCGACGATCTCACTGTTTTTCGCGCAGAGGGAATCCTGGATCTCATGAGAAAGATGATGCGCCTTTCGAACACTCATTTCCGGATCCACGTGAATATGCAAATCAATCGCGTATCTTCCGCTCCCCAAGGGACGTGTCCGGATCTTGTGAACATCCGTAATGGAATCGAAAGAAAGGACTTCTTTTCGAATCACTTCCACCTTATCCTCGGGAATTCCCTGATCGATCAAAGTGGAAAAGGCGGGCCGCACGATCTCGAACGCGGCATAAAGAATCATGCAGCTTACAAGAATCGTTCCCACCGGATCCAGAAATGCGTACTGCTTTCCGAACAAAAGACAGCCGAGAACAGCAACGGCCGCCGGAATGGAGCTCAAGGCATCACTCCGATGATGCCAAGCATTCGCGATCAGTGCGGAAGATCGGTATTTGATCCCGCATTGACGCGTGATCCGATACAACCATTCTTTCAGTACAATGGAAATACAGGCGGCAACAAGCGCAAAGCTGCCGGGCTGATCCAGGGGATGTCCGCTAATGATATCATGAATCGAATTCATTCCCGACTTGATCAATCCCAATCCGACGAGGAATAGAACGGACCCGATAAACAGTGTGATCATCGTTTCCAGCTTCGCGTGTCCGTTCGGATGATCCGAATCCGCAGGACGATTCCAAAAGCGTACTCCGATCAAAAGCGCAAGATCCGTAATCAGATCGCTTAAACTGTGAACCGCATCCGCTATTAACACTTGGGAATGAGCAAATACGCCCGCCAAAAATTTCAATATCGTCAACAGGAAGTTAATGATCATTCCGAACCAGGTGATCCGATTCAGCGCGCTTGTCTGCTCCTGTTCCGTGAAGGGATTCTGTTTTTCTGAAAGAAGATTCATTCTATTTTCCCCGTTCAATTTTTAATTCATAAAGAATGGGCCAATATTTTCCCGTAATAAAGATCCGCCCGTTCGCCGGATCGTACGCGATTCCGTTAAGAACAAATTCCGTATTCTCTTTCAAGCTCTCCGGAACAAGATCGGCGCAGTTGAAAAACTGCAATACTTTTCCTGTCCCCGGATCGATCCGGACAATATAATTCGATTGATAAATATTGGCCCAAATCTCTCCGTTAATATATTCCAATTCGTTCAAATGCGGAAGGGGTCTGCTTTTTCCTTCATTATTCCGATAATGAACGGCGATCTTTTTTTGTACACGAAAGTTCTCCGGATCGATGATATAAATCGATGCCGATCCATCGCTTAAATAAAAGCGGATCCCGTCGGAAGCAAGTCCCCATCCTTGCATTGCGTATCGCTGTTCATCAAGAAGTTTAAACGTTTTTCGATCATAAATCAGGCACCGATGTTCCATCCAGGTAAGTTGATAAAGCCGATCCTTGAAAAGGACCAGTCCTTCCGCGAAGAAGGAATCGGGAACACGGACAGATTGAAGGATCTCTCCCGATTTCAGATTCGTTTTCAGCAATCGTGATTCGCGGTATCTTCCAACGCTTTCATAAAGGACATCGCACCCGAGTTCCTGATCGAACATATAAACAAGTCCTTGCGTAAAGGACCGCGGATCATGCGGATACTTGGCCGTCAACTGGAGCTGATACGAATCCGGATCTTTTCCCTTCGCGGAGGAATCCGCCAACGTCGATCCCCCTGAAAGAATTGCGAACAGGAATATTAAAATAATTTTCATGGTTCTATTTTTCATCCGAAATCAATTTTATCTCTTCAAATTCGATCAAGGTCCAGGGATCATGTCCCTGTAATTGGACAGATCCCGCATCCGTTCGCGATCCTTTGCGCGGATTGGGATCAGGTTTTCGATCATCGGTCCAGCATACGGTCGGAATTCCGTTGACCCATGTTCGAAAGATCAGGCCGTTGACCATGATCGAGATCCGGGTCCAATCGCCGGCCCGATCCGTGATCCGGCGCGCCGCACATCGGCGAAATATGCTTCCTGTATCATTTCCCAAAAAACGGGATCGATCCGCTTCCGGAGGATCATTGTTGATTTGGCATTCGTATCCGTCCAATGCGCTTCCTTTAATACACCGAAAAAAGATCCCCGAATTGCATCCGGCTTTCGGATCGGACGATAGCGGTCGAAATTTTGCCTGAAGTAAAAAATCTCCCCATTCTTTCCGGGTTTCCAATCGGCCTTTTCCGGAAAGCCGAAAACCTTTCTTCAAAGGTTCCCATTTCATTTCCCCTGAAGGATCATTCCATTCGGCTTTCAGATCGTTCATCAGGGACAAACCGCCGGCGGGAATATATTTGATCGAATCGATCACGAGGATCCCGGAATCGACAACGAATTCAAAATAAGCGATTTTGCCCGTATGCTTCTTTTCCGCAGAAAAGACTTTTTCGGACTTCTCTCCGATCTTTCCAGCCGGTTCTTCGCGCAGAGGAACTGTATGAATCGCTTTCCCGTTGAGATCAGAAAGAATAAACGCGGAAACAGAGGTCTCTTTTGTCTCTTTGCACCAGGAAAAAGCAATTCGGGCGGGAGCATTATCGCGATAAGTCCAAAGTACAGGAGTCCGGAACCGGAGCGGAACGGTTGCCGTGATTCGGATTTCCCCGTTTTTGATCTCGACAGTCGGATCAGGCGTCTTTTCCGACCGGGTCGATTTCACCGGAAAGACCTCCCAGCCGAAAAAGGATCGACCATCGAAGAGAAGCAGTTCTCCCGCGTCGATTTTTTCCGGACTCAATGCTTGAAAACCATACTCAACGGGAACGGACTTTCCATCGACCGGCCCCGCCGCTCGCAAAGGAGCGCAAAAAAGAAATAGAACAAAAAACGCAAACAGGATCCGTTTCATAAAATCTCCCTTTATAAAAAATTTTGTATTACTGATTATCCTCTTTTTTATCAAGAAAAACAAGGAGGACGGCAATATCCGCCGGGGTAATTCCGGTAATTCGACTTGCCTGTCCCAAATCCATCGGCCGGATCTTTTCCAGCTTTTCTTTTGCTTCCGCTCGCAGATGGACAAGATCCCGATAATCGAACGATTCGGGAATCTTTCGCTGAAAAAGGCGTTTTTGCCGCTCGATATCGATTTTTTGGCGATCAATATATCCCTCATACTTTGCGTCGATCTCGACCTGTTCGGCAACGTCGAAAGAGACCTCCGCAAGAGCCGGCAATTTTTCGATCATGTTTTTCCATTCCGTTTCCGGACGGCGCAAGTATTTCATCAACGATCCATGTTCATCATGAACGGAATTCAGAAGGGCCGCGATCTTTTCAATTTCCGCAGCCTTTATTTGATACTTTTCCCAACGGGCAGAATCGACCAGTCCGCATTTCCAGCCGAGCGGAGTCAATCGGCGATCCGCGTTGTCCTGCCGCAAAAGAAGACGATATTCCGCACGGGAAGTAAACATACGGTAAGGTTCATCGACTCCCCGTGTGATCAAATCATCGAGCATTACTCCCATATACGCTTCATCCCGTTCCGGAATAAAAGGAGCCCGTCCCGCCGCCTGAAGAGCCGCGTTGGCGCCGGCGATCAATCCCTGCGCCGCCGCTTCCTCATATCCTGTTGTCCCGTTGATCTGTCCGGCAAAAAAGAGCCCCTGGATTTTTTTCGTTTCCAAGGTCTTTTTCAACTGATCAGGCGACGCGTAATCATATTCTATCGCGTAAGCATATCGCATGATCTGCGCTTTTTCCAATCCGGCGATCATCGATACGATCCGATCCTGAATATCCCGGGGAAAACTGGTCGAAAGACCATTGATATACACTTCATTTGTTCGGCGGCTCTCCGGCTCCAGATAGATCTGATGCCGTTCCTTATTTCCAAAGCGGTCGATCTTCGTTTCTATCGAAGGACAATATCGGGGCCCTTTCGACGTGATCTGTCCGGTAAACATGGGAGCACGGGAAAAATTATTTCGAATATATTCATGAAGATCCGGGTTGGTCCAGGTCATCCAACACGGGATTTGATCGACATCCAGGGAATCGTTCATAAAGGAGAATGGGCGCGGATTTGGATCTCCATCCTGTCGTTCCAATCGATTGTAATCGATTGTTTTCCCATTCAGTCGGGCAGGTGTTCCTGTTTTAAATCGCCTTAATTCGATTCCAAGCCGGAGAAGAGATTCACTGATACCGGATACCGCAGCTTCTCCCGTCCTTCCTCCCGGATATTGAAGCGGACCAAAATGGATCATTCCGCGCATAAATGTTCCGCAGGCCAATACAACCGCGGAAGCCCGATAAATCGCATCGCTTTCAACGCGAACCCCGGTAATTCGTCCTTCTTCGGAAAGGAGTTCAACGCCTTTTTCCTGTCGAAGATGAAGATTGGGGGCCTCTTCCACGATTCTTTTGACTTCATCCTGATAGAGTCTTTTATCCGCTTGCGCACGGGGACCGTACATTGCGGGTCCTTTTCGGACGTTCAGCATACGGAACTGGATCCCGGTCGCATCGATTGCCTTTCCCATCGCGCCGCCTAAAGCATCGATTTCCCGGACAAGATGTCCTTTTCCGACACCGCCAATCGCGGGATTGCAGCTCATTTGAGCGACCGTATCGAGATTTCCGGTGAGCAGAGCGGTTCGGGCACCCAATCGCGCGGCGGCCAGCGCGGCTTCCGTTCCCGCATGTCCCGCTCCGATTACCAGTACATCATAATCATATTCTTGCATCGTCTTCATTATCCTGTTTATTTATAATTCGCCGAATTCAGTGCGAGAACCCGATTCATATAAGGAACCGATCCCTGTTCTCCCGGCTTTCGATCATAATGCCAATTCCGACTGGTCGGCATCAGATCCGGATCCAACGGCCAAGGATCGAAAGGCGGATATCCGAGAACTTCCGCTAATCGTTCCGAATTTAAAGTGCAGTTGCTTACCCGGGGCGGGACCGGACAAGATTCATCTTTCATCAGCCCAAAAAGGAGATCGGGATCGAATCCGCCCGCACGATTAATGATTTGGGCCATTTGATACAGGGAGACCGCCTGCGGACCGCCCGCGTTCAGGATCCCCGAATAATCGTTCGTTAAAAATACCCGAAAAACCCGATTTAGACAGTCCGTATAGGTCGGTGTTCGAACCTCATCGTAATAAAGTGTCGCATGCCGATTCTTTTTAAATCGGGAAGCGATCCAGTCAATCGCGCCGGCATGTCCGTTAAAACTGCTTCCCATCGGCATTGATATCCGAAGAATCGATGCGAAAGGATCCTCGGAAGCAACCACTTTTTCCCCTTCCACCATAGTTTGTCCATAGACGTTGACCGGACAGGGCGGTTCGTCTTCTGTATATCCGCCGTTCTCCCGGCCGCCGTAAACCATATCGACGGAAAGATGGACAAGTCGAATCGAATGCTTGCGCGATAAACGAACAAGATTTTCGATCACAACGACATTAAGGGACCAGGCAATGATCGGATCAAGTTGGCAGGCTTTCAGCGCACAGTTGCCCGAACAGTCCAAAATGGCCTGAAAATGATATTTTTCGAAAATCGTGTCCAGTTCCTCATAATTCTCCGGATTGCAGAAATGAACATTCGGAGCATGAAATCCGATGGTATCCGGGGGAAGGATCCCATGGATCTGATTCGGAAAACGGGCCTGAAAGTAAGCGAGCGCATTGTATCCGGCGACTCCGGTAATTCCCGTAATGAGAAGCGGAAACGGCGGAACCCCCAGATCTTTCCCTTCCGGACGGTCGATCTGCCGGCAACTCTCGTTAAAAATATCATTAAATGTGGGATGCAGCTTATCCATTTTACCAAAATTTTCAAATTTTATGAAAAATTTTCTTTTTTCAAGGGGAATTTCGAAAATTCCTCTTGCGTCAATAATGAAAAAATCTTTATAATTCAAACCTGTATTTTCTGAAAACGATTCATTTTCATTCAATAAGGATTAAGCAGTGAACAAAACCGCTTATAAAGATCTTTGCAATAAATCTGTATTTTTATTGATTTTAACTGTTTCCCTGTTTTTTCTTGGAAATTCCGAGGGATATTCTCAGTCCGAACCTGTTCCCGGGCAAACCGATCCGTCCGCAAGCAATTCCTCTGGAGTCGAATCCGGGAAATCCGATTCTCAAAAGAAGCCGGGAGATGTTCAGTTCAGTCCCCAGGTCTCCGGAACCAAGATCTATTACGAAGGAGCGGAAACCATCGGACGCGTAGGACATGAAGCGATTCTTAAAAGGGATATCCTTCATCAGCTTCGAAAAATGGCCCAATTGCAGTGGTTGCATGTGATCTCTTCGATGTCCGAGGAAGATAAAAAAACCAAAGGACCGGAAATTCGAAAACAAATTCTGAAAGAATGTCTTACGGATTCCAAAATTTATACGGAAACTCTGGATAATTATATCAGAAAACTTCTTTATTACAATGATTTCGTTGTAAGCCGACCGAAAGAACAGATCACGGAACAAAATAAAAAATTAACGGATATATTCAATTCGGATTATGTTCCCGAGATCATGAAGCAATTTCATTGCAAAACCTATATCGAACTGGAAGAATACTATAAAAAAGAGCTTTTAAGCACTTTGGAACAGGAAAAGCGGCTCTTTATTCAGGACACGATCGGATCAAGTTGGCTGGAATTCAATTTGGGATCTGATCAGTTCAAACCGACCGGAGTCGATCTTCGCCGGTATTATGAAGCGCATATGGATCGATATAAAGTGGACGCGCGGATTAAATGGCAAGCCTTGAGCGTTCGATTTTCCAATCATCCGATTAAACAGGAAGCCTACAACAAGATCGTTTCCATGGGCAATTATGTTCTGAGCGCATCCTCTCCGGAAGAGCAAAAAAAGCGCTTTACCGAAATTGCCAAAAAGGAGTCGGAAGACTTTTTTGCCCGGGACGGAGGAGTTCGCGATTGGACCAAACGGGGCGCTTTGAATTCAAAAATCATTGAAGATGCCATCTTCAGCAAGGATCTTCCTGTCGGTGCGCTGAGCCGGATTCTCGAAGATGATATGGGATACACAATCGTTTCCGTTTTAAAAAGAGAAGATGATTACTGGAAGCCCTTTGTGGAAGTTCAGGAAGAGGTCCGCAAAAAACTCCTTGAAGACCGCAAAGATGCTTTAAAACTCGAATATGAACGAACACTGAGTAAGCGGTTTACCATTGAACTCTATACAGTCGGCGCGGAAGAACAGCAAAGACGATTTCAAACCTACTTTAAACAGAGTCAATCGGCAACCGGACGGGAACTTAAATGATTTATCCTCTGGAAAAAAGAGTAGAACAAAGCTGGTCCCCGGCGAAATGGAAAGATCACAGAATTTGCATTGCGGTATCGGGCGGCGCGGACAGCGTTTCTCTATTTTGCTCCATGGTCCGGATCGCGAGAAAACATGATCTTCTTTCCCATCTTTTTGCCGGACATATCAATCATGGGGCCCGCGGAAAAGAATCCGATGAAGATGCCCTGTTCGTCCAGGATCTTACCCGTCGATATGATGTTCCCTGCTTTACTCTCCGGTTGGATTCCGAAGAACTCGCCCGAAAGGGAGCGGAACTCGGAAGCTGGGAAAACGCAGCGCGGATTCTTCGATATCAATACCTCCAGAAATGCGCAGAAGAACAGGGAGCACGATATCTGCTCACCGCACATACCGCCGACGATCAGCTGGAAACCATCCTGCACCGTCTTTTTCGCGGAACAGGAATGGAAGGACTGCGGGCAATTCCGAGAATCCGCCCTTTGAACGACGCAATCGTTCTCGTGCGGCCTCTTCTGGATCTGAATCGATCGGATATTACAGATTATTTGAGATCACTCGATCAGCCTTTTCGGACCGATTCGTCCAATTCCGTTCCCCTTTACACGCGCAATCAGATCCGATTGGAATTGATCCCTGTTCTCGAACGGATCTTTCCGAATCGCTGGAAAAAATCCCTTCTTCGGCTTTCCCGGCTTTCAGAACAGATCGGCGAAATTTTATCCGATAAGCTGCAGGATCTGAAAGAAAACGCGGTTCATGGAGATCTTCCCCGCTCTTGCCGTGTGATCGTTTCCCGACTCGATCAGGAACCGGAATACATCATCAACGAATTTTTCCGGTCCCTTTGGAAAGAAAAGAATTGGCCTCTCGGTCAAATGGGCCAAAAACAGTGGAATCGGCTTTCTGAAATGATTCGATCCCAGGAGGAATGCCGAATGGAATTCCCGGATGGGATCGTTGCGCGCCGCATTGACGGCGTAATTGAACTCCGCGATTCAACTGATATGAAATAAAAGAACATCGCCTTCCTGAATCACATAATCTTTCGGCTCTCGGCGATTCAAACCGGCCGCTTTCACTTCCCGTTCACTTCCAAGCCGGACAAGATCATCGCACGCGATTACTTCCGCTCGAATGAATTTCTTAATGAAATCCGTATGAATGCAGCCCGCCGCTTCAATCGCAGTTCCATTTTTGCGCATGAGCCAGGAACGAACTTCTTTTTCGCCTCCGGTCAAAAAGAGCATCTGTCCGGAATTGTCCATAAGGGTCCGAAGGATCTTGTCCCGATCGACCGATGTCAATTCCATTTCTTTTAAAAAGGATTCCCGTTCTTCCGGGGCCATTTGACTCAATTCCATCTCCAGGCGAAGAGAAACGGCAAGAACCGGGCAATCGGGAGTCGAATACTTTTCATATTGCGCGTGATCCTGTTCCTCATCGCTTGTATTGATCAGATACATACGGTCTTTTTCCGTAAGAAACTGAAAAGATCGGGTCGCTTTATACTGTTCTTCGGAAAGATCCCGGGCGGGAACCGGTTTTCCCCCTTCCAGAGAGTTCTTCAAAAATTCCAGTGTTTCCAGCTCAAAGGAAAGCTTTTCCTGAAGATCTTTCGCAAGGGGACGTTTCTTCTGTTCCTTGATCCGCTCCAGGCGGTTCAATACGATTTCCAGATCGGCGAAGATCATCTCTTCCAGAAAAGCATCGATCTCTTTTTGCGGATCGGATCCGTCGAATACAGGAACGATGCAAACGAGATAATCGGCTTCGCGCAGATGGGAAAGCGCGGCGGGATTTCCTTCCTGATCCCGGCTCAAGCCCGGAGTATCCATGATCTCCATCGACGCGTAGACCACTTTTTTGGGCGAATAAATTTTGCAGAGATCCGCGATTCGCGGTTCCGGGATCTGCGCCATTGCCGTTTGCGTCGAATGCGTTTTTGAAGGATCCGGAGATACTCCCGACAACCATTCAAATAAAGTACTTTTTCCCGATCCTTTATATCCAACCAATCCGATTTTCATGATCTGTCCTTAAATTTTTATGAATTCCGCTTACCGCGGCTGCAAAAAATACTGAATGTTCCCGGGTTCCTTTTATTGAGCAAAGTCCTTCAGGATCATTTTCATTTCAGCAACCGCGTCTTTCAATCCCACCATAAGAGCACGGGCAATAATACTGTGTCCGATATTCAATTCCTGCATATTGGCGATTGCGGCAACCGGTTGAACATTATGATAAGTCAATCCATGTCCCGCGTGAAGACGCATTCCGAATTCGGTGATGATTTTGCCCGCCTCAATCAGAGCGTTCAATTCTTTTTCCCGATCCCGAGGAGATATCGCAAGCGAATACGCTCCTGTATGAAGTTCAACGGCATTGGCTCCGATTTGAGAAGCCGTCTCTATTTGCCTTAATTCGGGATCGAGAAACATACTTACCGCGATTCCCTGATCCTGTAATCTTCGGACAACTTCGCGGTACCGGTCCGGATTGGAAGCGATGTCCAAACCGCCTTCAGTGGTTACCTCTTCCCTTTTTTCGGGGACCAGCGTCGTCTGATCCGGTTTTGTCCGGCAAGCAATTCCGATCACCTCTTCGGAACAGGCCATTTCCATATTCAATTTTGCCCGCACGGTCTCTTTGAGAATAAAAAGATCGCGATCCTGAATATGCCGCCGATCTTCGCGGAGATGAACCGTAATTCCATCCGCGCCCCCTAATTCCGCTTGAGCCGCCGCCCATACGGGATCCGGCTCCACTGTTTTTCGGGCTTGCCGTACAGTTGCAACGTGATCGATATTTACTCCCAATTCCAACATTTTATTTTTCTCCTTAATAAAAATTTGGAAGACATCATTCCCCCTTTTCGCTCCATTGTAAACAAAAAGAGAATTTTGTCCAGTTTCACGAATAAAATCCCAATATTTTTGCCGGATGATCTTTCGATTTTCCCTTAAAAAAAGGGAAAATTTCCGGGCAGATCCTTTTTTTTGCCAATTTTAAATTTTTAAAATGGGGTTCCTATTGAAAATCCGTATAAATGTTTTATAATTATTATGTTAAATGCGTCCTTGGTGTAGTGGTAACACGGCAGCTTCCCAAGCTTCAGTTGTGGGTTCGATTCCCATAGGACGCTTTTCCTTATTCCGATATTATCTTTTGGGATGGGCGGAGCCGATGCAAGGTTTTCCAGACAGATCAAAAAACCGATCAAGTGATCAAAAATCCATGCCCGATCCGAATATTTCTCCCCCGCCGTCCGAATCTGCGGAAAGCAAACGGCATATCTTTCGTACTGACCGATTTTCCGAAGATCCCGCGAATCAAAAAAACGGGGAGCAGCCCTCCCCTTCCGAAGGATCCTTTCCGCCAAAAACGGCAAATCCGCGCTTTCGAAATTCGACAAGGCCGGCTTCACCGTTCCAACCGGCTGGGAAGACGCCGGATGGTTCGGCTCCTGCCCATAAATCCTATGGACCCAATATTCCTAATACCTCCAATATTCCTAATGGCCCCAGCATTCCTAATACCTCCCATCCCTTGCCGGGATCATCCGGCCGGCCCCTTCCGCCTCCGGGAAGTTCAAAAAATAGTCCGCAGCAGATGCCGGGCAAAAATCCCCCTGGAATGGAATCGGGAATCCCCATTTCCAAGGACAACCCTGCACTTTCTCTGATTTTCCGTCAAACCACATTCCAAGAGCGATTAAAAGTTGCACGAACATGGTTGTTCAGCGTTTTTTTTCATATTCTTTTGATCTTTCCCTTTATTTTTCTTGTTGTAAACGAGAGCACGCGCAATTTTATCGAGGTGATCTCGCAGCCCGGTGAAAACGAAAACCTTTCACTGGATATACAGGAACATCAGGACGGAATGGAATCCCATGCGGAAATGGCGATGGAAAATGTCGCTCCGGATTTAAGCAAAGAGATGAAAGCGGATAATTTTACCGTTTTAAAAGATCCGGATACCGTCCCGGTCGAAGATGGGCGGCTCATGTTCGATTCCCTTCCGACCGCCGATCTTGCGGGAACTCATCAGACTGCCGGCGGCGGTCTGTTCGAAAGCCGGGGAACCAACAAACAGACAATGATCGCGACCGGAGGCGGATCTGAAGGGAGCGAAAAGGCTGTTGCCAGCGCGCTTCAATGGATCGCCAACCATCAGCTGCCGAACGGAAGCTGGACCTTTAATATCAATGAGTGCACAAAGTGCAAAGGACAATGCCGGAATTCGGGAGCGATTCAAAATTCGCCGTACGGAGCAACGGCAATGGCGCTCCTTCCTTTTATTTCCGCTGGAAATACTCCCTACAAAGGAAAATATAAAAGTAATGTTCAGCGCGGTCTGAAATTTCTTCTCGATAAGGGAAAACGAACAGAGGCCGGACTCTGCTTCAGCGATTATGGAACGATGTATTCCCATGGAATGGCCGCAATCGCTTTTTGCGAAACCTATGGAATGATGACCCAAGAAGAACGCAGCCGCTGGTCGGCGATTGGTTCCGCGGCGATTTCAACAGTGAATTATATCAGTCGTGCGCAGGACAAGGTTGGCGGCGGCTGGCGATACTATCCCCAGCAGGCGGGAGACACCTCTGTTCTCGGTTGGCAATTAATGGCCCTGAAAAGCACACAGCTCAGTAAAATTTCCCTGCTCGGACGAGGAACCGTCTTTGGAAAAGCGCTCTCTTTCTTGAAAGATGTTGTTGGATACAACAATGGTTCCCAATACGGATATACTCATAATTCCGGAGGAACTTTCGCAACGACGTCCGTCGGTCTCCTCTGCCGCCTTTATCTCGACTGGAAACCGGACAACACCGATCTCTTGCATGGTGCGGATCTTCTGCTCGCCGAAGGGCCGAACTTCGGGGATCCGTATTATGTCTATTACGCAACCCAACTGTTCCATCATATCGGCGGCAGCCGCTGGACTGAATGGAATAATATCGTACGGGACACGTTGATCAAGACCCAGGAAACCGAAGGACATGAACGGGGAAGCTGGTATCCGCAAGACGCAAACTCGCATTGTACGCGCGGAGGGCGGCTTTACGTCACCGCCCTGAACTGCATGACCCTGGAAGTCTATTATCGATATATGCCCCTTTACCAAACCACAGGATCCGAAAACGAGTTTCCCATCGATTGAGCGATTTCGTTTTCGTAAATATAAGTT
>JAUNSU010000057.1 GCA_030539035.1 Planctomycetia bacterium | reverse complement strand
GTATCCGTGAAAATCCGTGAAATCCGTGGTTTCAAAATCGGTTATTTACAGTTTATGTATTATCAAAGAGGGCATTAAATGAAAAATTTTGTTTTAATCGGTTTTGTCTTAGCGTTGGGACTGATCGGCATGATCGGATGCAGCGGAAATTGTCCGGTTCAGGGAACGGTTACTTACTCTGACGACGGATCGCCTTTGAATCAAGGGTATTTGATATTCGATAACGGCAAAGTGAGCGGACGCGCAGAAATCCAGTCCGACGGTACTTACGCGGCCGGACTTAAAAATCCGGGCAGCGGTCTCCCGAAGGGAACGTGGTATATTACGGTCCTTGGTGCGGAAAAAAGAGCGGAAGCCAAACCGTCCAAAGACGCGACGGGGAATGTAATGATCTCCATGAAACCCGATTCCATTACACCTTTGATCGACGAAAAATACAAACGGGCCGAAACTTCCGGTCTCTCAATTACTGTCGACGGATCCGTTAAGAAATTTGATCTCAAAGTTGACCGTCCGAAAAAATAGCAGAATGGATTTTTGTTCGCTTCACACAGCCCACAGGAACAGGAAAATGCAGGTTCGTTTAAGTTTTGTGTATTGTATAAGCTGGATATTTGCCGCTTTTTGTTTGATGAACAGTCCGCTTGCCGGCGAGGAATACCGCCCGGCAACTGTTTGGAGTAATGCGGAAACGATGGCGCCATATTCATTGTCAGCCATGATAGACGGTGATTTGGCAACGTTCAGCTGCGTACTCGATGATTCGCGGACAGGAAACAACGAACAGACATTGCCGTCCCGGGGTTCGACTCCGGTTACAATGACACTTGTCTTCGATTTGGGACAAAAGCGGACAGTTTCAGGGATCCGGATGACGGCCCATCGGTTCGAAGCGGCTCGAACGCCTCAAAATGTTACTGTTTCCGCTTGCGATGACGCTCACGGAACCAAGGGAATCCGCGTCTTGAAAGGGGCTGCCCCGCTTCTTCCTTTTGCCCATTCAAATTGCGGATTCGTTACATGGAATCCTGTTGAAACGCGATATATAGTCCTGCAAGTCAATGATTCCTGGGAAAAGAATCACTCGATCTCACCGCCAACTGAACCTGTACTTGCTTACTATCTCAAAGGAACCCGATATCATAAAGAATCATATTCGAACGGCGGGTGGTGGACTGGAAATTGGGGAAATTTCCAGGATTCCAAAGGACCGGCCCGTGAATATGATATTCCCGGACTTGCTCCGAAAGATCTCCTCAATCTGATTCCTTCCGCCGCTGTCAAAAATACTCCTCTCGCGTCCCGGACATCAGGGCGCGGCGGCAATTTTCTGATCTGTCTTGCGGAAGTCTCGTTTTTCGATGTCCGTCCGGATGATATTATGGATAAGAATCCGCCTGAAATCGCGGTCAACCCGGGCCGGCTCCTTCGCGACTGGATGTATCAGGATTGCGGACTCGATATTACCCGTTGTTTCTTCTCGAAAGAAAACGCCGATGTCGAAAAGGCCATGCTTGCCAAAGTCTTCGCGGAATTGACTCAGCGAAATCTGCAGGACAAACAGTTCAAGCCGCTCAAGGATCGTTTGAATTCACTGGCAAAGATTCCCGGTAATGATCCACGCTGGAAGCAGCTGTATATCGACGCCTGTAAGGTCCGTCGAACGGAACGAATCAAGGATATCGCAGATCAGGCACAAAATATCGTCTATGTCAAACACTGTGTTCTCGGCGGATGGACTGCGTTTCACTGGACAGAATTTACAACCGACGGCCCGAACGATATGAAAACGCTCGAAACCCGGCCCGGCTCCCAGCTTTGTCTGTTGAAAATAAGCCCCGACGGTTCAATGTCGCATGAAGTCCTCATCGATAAACCCAACGGCATGATTCGTAATCCGAACTTCTCCAACGACGGTCAAAAGCTCGTGTTTTCCATGCGCGATAACTTCGAAACCGACGACTTCAAGCTGTATGTCATGGATTTTCAAACAAGGGTATACAAACAGATTACATACAATCCGGTATTTGAAGGAAAGCAGGCTGTCTGTGCCGATATCGAACCGACATTTACCCCGGAAGGCGATATCGTCTTTTGCTCCACCCGCAGCGGACATGAAGACGATTGCTGGATTTCTTCAGCCAGCAATCTGTTTACATGCAAGGCGGACGGATCGAAAATTCGCCGGATCGGATTCGATCAGGTCCATACCTTTTATCCGCAAATGCTCGAAGACGGACGTCTGATTTATACCCGATGGGAATACAACGACCGCACGGTCTTTTTTGTTCAATCGCTCTTTACCATGAATCCGGACGGAACGTCCCAAACGGAATTTTACGGGAATCAAAGCTGGTACCCTGTATCCATGCTTCATGCCCGGCCCGTTCCAGGCACATCTAAAGTTATTGCCATTCTTGCGGGTCATCATACGATGCAAAAGGGTCAGCTTGTTCTGGTCGACCGCAATAAAGCGACACAGGGCGATGAAGGAATTGAATTCATCGCGGGTGCACTTCCCGATGAAATTACGACTATTAGGGATGGGGTTGATCCGGATAAAGCATCCGTCAACGATGTTCAGGTCAAACAGAACGTATCGCAAAGTCTGAAATCGCAAAATGGCCGGCTTCAAACGCAAGTGATGCCGGGCCAATTATATACACCGGCGTTTTACAAAAGTCTTGACCAATGGGGCCAAACGGGTCCGCAGTATCAGTTTCCTTATGCGCTCGATGAAAAGAATTATCTCTGTTCCTATCTTCCGGAGGGGAGCTCATTGTATAAAGGTCCGTTCAGTCCGGGATTCGGTCTCTATTATATGACGGATTCAGGTCAGCGTGAGCTGCTGGCTTTCGATGGGAGTACTTCATGCACGCAAAGTGTTGTTCAAAACGGAATGACGGCCCGTAATTCACGGGGATCGCAAGTCGATATGAGCAAGAGTTTCGGCCATTATTATGTTCAAAACGTTTACGACGGACCGGGTCTGTCAGGTTTGAAGCCGGGCACCATTCAGCGATTGCGGGTTGTCGGACTGGAATATCGCGCGTTCCATGTCGGAAGTAATCGTTCCAGGGGAATCAGCGGCGATACGCCCATGCACACCGTCGTCGCGAATCGCGGCGGTGCCTGGGACGTCAAACATGTTCTCGGTGAAGTCGAAGTGGAAAAAGACGGCAGTGCCCTGTTCGATGTTCCGGCCAATACGCCCGTATATTTTCAACTGCTTGACGGGCAGGGACGACTCGTGCAGACCATGCGATCCTGGTCAACGCTCATGCCGGACGAAACGTTCTCCTGTCTCGGCTGTCACGAGGATAAACATCAGACAGGCGCCTCTATTCCGAACAAGCGGGTAATCGCCCTTTCTAAACCGGCACAAAAACTCCAGCCGGTCGGCGGAATGGAACCTCATCCGCTTCTTGCCCGACTGCAAAAGAACGGCCTCACCGGCTCGCCGGAAAATTACTGGACGCTTAATCAGCCGCGGCCGCTTGATCCGAATGCACCTGTCGAAGGATTCAGTTATCGGAAGCAGATTCAACCGATCTGGGATCAGCATTGCATTCAGTGTCATAATGGGGAAAAGCCAAAATCGGAAGATCAAAAGACAAGTCCGTTCCTTTTGACCGGAACGGTTGTAAATGTGGACAATCCGAACGCGCATCCCTATAATCAGATGAAACGGGCCTTTACACAATCGTATTTGAGTTTGACCAATGAATCGACACAAATTTCCACGATAGGCGAAATTAAGGCATTTCAGGCACAAAAGGGACGATTCCCCTTGACGACCTGGCCGCACGCGCTGGGACCGGCCTCGCCCATTCCTCCCTATTCCTGCGGTTCCAATCGGAGTGAACTCATGAAATATCTGGAATCCGATCATTACGGCGTTCAGGTATCCGACGAGCAAAAACGGCGTGTCGCCTGTTGGATTGATCTGGCGATTCCCTTCTGCGGTTCTCATGGTGAAGCGAATCTTTGGCTTCCGGAAGAATTGGAGCATTATCAGCACGAACAGGATAAACGTTGGATCTTTATTCGTTCCGAACTCAAAGGCCGTTAAATCGCTTATCGGATGCACACAAACACACACGGGGGCGGTCCCCCGCAACCGATTACAAGCCCGTAATGGAGGGGGCAAAGCGAACGGAATTAGGAAAGAACATCGTCCGGGAGATCGCGGTTCGATCCTTAATCGAATCACAACGCTTTTTAGAGATTCCAACTCCATCACAGAGCGGCGACTTCGTCGCCGGGTGCCTGGGACGGGCACCATCCCAGCGCTCGGGCTCGAACCGAGTTCGGTATCGATGTTTTTTTCGGATTCCCCGGGGTAATGGGAGATTATCGTTTAAAAAAGGATTCACGTTTTTCGGGAAGGCCTTCCGGCGTTGCTGTCGGGATAGACGGCCGGGACGACCGCCCTTCGTATGCGGCTTTGCCGCTGATCCCCCGCTAATCACAACACTAATCACTATTGACCGTATCCGCATAAGTAATTTTAAAAATACCTAAAATTATTTATTCTCACTTTTCACACGGGACTTGCATGGTCATTCAAGTTTTGTATAATCGCTTATAGTGTTTAAAAATCGGCAGTACTTTCTTTCGGAATTCCTTTTTTGCGGAAGAAATCGGGCTATCATTCCTTCGGAAAGAAAAATACCTCATTTAAAAGGCAATAATAAATGGGAAAAATGACCGTATTTCACGGCGGGAATTCAATGATCTGCCGGCCTGAAATTGTTCGCGGAAAAAACACAAAGGACTTCGGAACAGGTTTTTACTGTACAATCCTCCGTGAACAAGCAGAACGCTGGGCAAAACGTTTTGATTCTCCCGTTGTCAATACCTATACCGTTCGACTGGATACAAGTTTGAACTGTTTGAATTTCATTTCTGCAGAAGAGGTAAAATCATGATCGGACGCGAAAGTAAAGAAGCCAATGATCTGTTTTTCACGTGCAGTTTAATCGATTATATCGCGAGAAAAACAAAAAATCGGCGCGCCGTTGTTGTCGATGCGCTGGGTAAAAAAAACGTGGAAAAGATTTATGAATTGGCCGATGTCTATCACAGCGATAATATAGAAACGGTGAGCGAAGACTTTATTCAAAAAAGCGGACTTTCCTCTGGAGATTTCGATAATGTCGCCGCCGCAAAGTATGCTGTTCCCAGCCATTGGGATATCGGAAAAGTATATAAACGATTGATATTGGGAATCGCAAGAGAGAAAAAACTTCCTGTAATTGATGCACTGTTTGACGCCTATCATTCCTTCGTCAGTGATAAAATCGATGATTACAACAGCAGTTTTTACTACGACGCTCCCCAGAATATTTTAAATGCACTGTTGACCGGAGAGATTGAATCCTAAATTAAAGGGTCCTTTATGAAGAAATATGAACAACTGGATACATTGGTATCGATTATTACGCCGGAGAATATTCGATTTACTTATCGATTGGCCGGACCGTCCCTGCGTCTGTTCGCGTTTATGATCGATGTCTATATCCTTGCCGCCGTTATTATCATTCTTTTTCTGCTGGGATGCGCGGCGGATTCCCTGATCCTGTCGTATTGGGACCTGGATCTTCACGCGTATATTCGAGGTGTTGGCTTCGTCCTTTACGCCCTTCTTTTCTGGTTCTGGACGGCTTTCTGGGAATGGAAAAGACATGGAATCTCTTTCGGCAAACAGTATTTCCGCTTGAGAGTCCTTACTCTTGACGGACAGCCGATCACCGGAATGCAGGCTTTGATCCGAAATATTCTTCGGGCGGCGGATCTCGCGCTCGGCCCGTTGGCCCTGTATCTGATGGGATCCAATTCCCGATTCATGAGGCTGGGCGATATCGCGGCGGGAACGCTGGTCGTCTGTGATATCAAAACGGAAGAAAAAGATCCTTTTAAATTCGGCAATCCGGCGATTATCAATCTCGCCGAACGAATTCCTCCCGACTTCGTGATCTCAAAATCGCTTTCCAAAGCTCTGGTTCTTTATGTGAGGGCGCGCGGACGTCTTTCCGCAGAAAGACGCTGGGAGATCTGTTCCCCGTTGGCTCATCGGCTTATGAAATCACTCGGATTTTCACCGGCCACCGATCCCGATCTCTTTCTTTGCGCCCTCTATCAGTCGGAATTGAATTCGGAAAATTCCTGATCGCTGAAAGAAGTCTTTTGGGTTTTCTTACTTCTTTTTGACGGCGATCTTTCGCGGCTGAATCTCTTCCCTTTTGGGAAGATGAACGGTAAGAACTCCGTCGTTGTAATCGGCGGTGATCGCGTCCGAATTGATCGATTCCCCGATTCGGAAATTGCGGAAATAGCTGCCGGGATCAAATTGCAGACAGCTGAAATCGACATCTTCCTCATCGCCGAGCTGATCGATTGTATCGGCAAAGATCGTTAATTCCCCATCGTTGTATTTGACATCGATCGTTTCCGAATCGGCGCCGGGCATATCCGCGATAATCATGAACTCGTTATCGTTTTCAATAATATCGACAAGCGGAGCGGTCATTTCTTCCTGGACAGGTGCGCTGTCCTGAGTCTCTTCCGGAAGATTTGCAGGCGCTTTGACCAGATTCTTTCCGCAAGGGCGTTTCATACATGTTCCTGAACGCATGGTATTTCTCCTTATTTCATTATTTTCTATTTTCATTACAGACGGCCGGGAAAAGGATCACTTGTCCCTGATCGCCTTTACATCGATTTTTTTGGCAAGACTTTCTTCCGTTTTCGGGAGACGGACAAGCAGAACTCCGTTCGTCAATTCCGCGCTGATCTCCTTTACATTGACACCGTTTGGAAGGGCAATGCTCATACTGGACGACTGATCGAATCTTTCCTGCCGCCAGAATTTTCCGGTGCTTTCGGTCTCCTGCACTTCCGGACGCTGGATCTGGATATTGAGATCATTTCCGACAATGGAAAGCGTGATCTGATCTTCTTTGATTCCGGGCGCGGCCATTTCGATAAACCAGGCGTCTTTTGTTTCCGCGATATTGGACGCGGGAAGTCCGCCGCTCAGGGAACTGAACGGCCAGGCGGGAAGAGAGTCCGGCGACATATCGGAAAAGAGCCGATCCATACGGCGTCGAAAATCATACATCAGATTTCCGGGTACAACATAATCTGTTAGCATTTCTGAAGTCCTTTCTGTTTTTAAATTGATTCGAATCCCGATCGCTCCTGTCAAGAAAAAGAAAAAGGAACGATCCTCTTGAAAAAGATAGATCGTTCCTTCATTTAAAAACCGATTTTGTAAGATTTTCAGACCGATTCCGCCGCCATTGCCTTGAGCGTATTGGAAGCGTTGTTCAGAAATTCGGTAAAATGTTCTTTCTTCTCAAAGCCGACAACCATCGCGTTGACGCATTGACTTCGGATCACTTTATCGATCGATTTTCGCCGTTCTTCGGGATCACGAATCGCTCCTTCCCCGAGAACTTTCATCGCGATAATTCCCTTTCCTTTTGCGCGGGCCGCCTGAAGAGCTTCCGCGTTTTCTTCCCAGGTTCCGTCCATGCGAATATTCGCGCCGTTGAATCGAACGTGCATTACATCGACCCAAGGAATCGATACAGCTTCCCGAACCGCGGTAAGAGAATGGAAAGAGATCCCGTGTGCGCGGATCAGACCCTGCTGTTTGAGCTTTTCCAGATCGTCGAAATAGGGCTCAAACAAGGCTCTCCAGTCGGGAACGCCCGCGCAATGGATCTGAACCAGATCAAGATAGTCCGTATTCAGTTCCTTTAAAAAGCGCTTGACGACAATATCGGCGGAGGGCCGTTCCTTTTCCGGAAGCGATCGGAAATGGGGCCATAATTTTGAGGAAAGAACGTAAGAATCACGCGGTTTGCCTGCAAGAGCTTCCCGGCAGATTTCATGAGTTCCGTAAAGATCGGCAAGATCGAACAGACGGATCCCGAGATCGTATGCGATTTGAAAGATCTCCAGAGCGTCTTTGCGCGGCATACGGGTAAGATTGCATTGCCGCATTCCGCCGTGAACACCGGTTCCCAGCCCGATTCGGGGGCATCGGATCTGATCGGTAAGGGAAACGAGCGCGACCGGATCGGTTGAAAAATCTTTGGGGAGTTTTCCGGCTTTCGAATCATTTTCCTCCGCGTTTGCGGATCCCAACGGGATCAGTGCGGCTCCGGCAACGGATTTGCGCAAGAAGTCCCGTCGTTTGATATCATGGGGATCATGAGGGGTCATTTTATTTCTCCTTGGGTTCAGGAACGTTTGGATACAACAGCATCATTAAATCGGGAGCCGGTTTTTCGTTCCTCCGTGATCAGATCGGCGATCTTTTCGACAGCGGAATCGAGCGCGATCATTTGAGGATCTTTTTCCCAGCGCCATTTCATTTCGACTTTTCCTTCGGCGAGTCCTTTTGTACCGATCGTGATCCGGAGCGGGAATCCGACGAGATCGGAATCTTTGAATTTTACCCCGGCCCTTTGATCGCGGTCGTCGAGGATCACTTCGATTCCCCGTGCGGTGAGTTCATCATGAAGTTTTTCGGCAACGGACATGCTTTCCGGATCCACTTTCACCGGACAGACAACAACTTCGTAAGGGGCGAGGGCGACCGGCCAAATGATACCATGTTCATCATAGCTGGTCTCCACGATTCCGGCGATGATCCGGCTGACGCCGATCCCATAGCAGCCCATAATAATCGTTTTCAGCGATTCATCGACATCCGAGAACTTTGCGCTCAAGGCATCGGTGTATTTTGTTCCCAGCTTGAAGACATGTCCGACTTCAATCGCGTTGCGCACGGTCATTTTTTCCATGCAGTGCGGACAGGGATCGCCTGCACCGGCGTTCCGAACATCGGCGAACAGATCCGGTTCAAAATCGCGGTGAAGATTGACGTTCAAATAATGTTTGTCCGGTTTATTGGCACCAACGATAAAGTTGATCATTCCGCGCACGGTGAAGTCGGCGATGATCCGGATCTTTTCTTTCAGTCCGACGGGACCTGCGAATCCGACCGGAGCGCCAGTCGTTTTCAAAATGGTCTCTTCATCGGCCAATTCGAGATTTGCCGCTTTCAGAGTGCGTTTTAATTTATTTTCATTAACATCATGATCTCCGCGGACAAGAACCGCAACAGGAACATCATCGGCCTTGTAGATCAGGGTCTTAACGACCTGATGCGGCTTGGCCTTGAAGAATTGGCAAACATTCTCGATCGTATGAACGTCGGGCGTATCTTTTTCCACGAGATCTTTTCGGGGAAGAGCGGCATCCGCTTCTTCGGGACCGGTTCCTCCGATCTCCGCCTTTTCCGTATTCGCGGCATATCGGCATTTCGGACAGCAAACGACATTATCTTCTCCATTTGGGGAGGGGATCATGAATTCATGGGACGCATCGCCGCCGATGGGGCCGGATTCCGCTTCGACCGGAAGATAAGAGAGACCGCAGCGTCCGAAGATCCGGCAGTAGGCATCATACATCACCTTGTACGTATCGTTGAGCGATTCCAGATTCGTATGGAAACTGTAAGCGTCTTTCATCAGAAACTCGCTGGTGCGGAGGATCCCGAACTTCGGCCGTTCCTCATTTCGGAACTTGGTCTGGATCTGATAGAGAGTGATCGGAAGCTGGCGATAGCTGGAAACAAAACGGGAAACCAGATCCGTGATCTCTTCCTCATGAGTCGGACAGAAAGCGACAGGAACTTTTTTTCCGGCCCGAGGAAGGACCGACTTGATCAGAACATCGCCGAAGGCTTCAACACGATGGGTCTGTTCATAAAGGGAGATCGGGCAAAGAGCGGTCATAAAGAGCTCGATGCAGCCCGCCGCATTCATTTCTTCCCGAACAATCGCGATGGCCTTCTGAAGGGATCGATGCCCCAATGGAAGATAGGTATAGGCTCCGGCCATTACCTGATAGATCAATCCGGCGCGAAGCATTAAAATATGGCTCGGAATTTCCGCGCCGTCCGGGGTTTCTTTCATGGTGGGAATCAAGGTTTTCGACCACTTCATTTTCTTTTCCTCTTCTAAACGAAAATAGATTCTTGGGGTTAATATTCCGGTTTGTACGATGATCGGTGTCCGATCAATAATTCGGCGTTGGTGCCCGATAGTTGTCTATGTTTATGGATTTAAACCATTCGATGGTTTTTTTCAGACCCTCTTCCAGGGGAACGACAGGTTCCCAATCCAATTTTGCTTTTGCAAGGGAAATATCGGGTTTCCGGCGGCAAGGATCGTCGACCGGAAGATCCTTGAAATCGAAAGGATCTTTTTGTCCGGTAAACTTCTGAACCATTTCCGCCAGTTCCAGAATCGTGAATTCGTGCGGATTACCGAGATTGACCGGTCCGATAAAGTTCTCCTTGTTTTCCATAAGTCGGATCAGCCCCTGGACAAGATCTGAATAAAAACAGAAAGAACGCGTTTGCGACCCGTTGCCAAAGATCGTGATCGGTTTTTGCTCAATCGCTTGCCGAATGAAGTTGGAGACGACCCGACCGTCGAACGGGTGCATTCGCGGACCGTACGTATTAAAAATTCGGGCAATGCGGATCTGGACCTTGTGCATCCGATGATAATCCATAAAGAGGGCTTCTGCGGCGCGTTTTCCTTCATCATAGCACGATCTTGGTCCGATCGGGTTGACGCAGCCGCGATAATCTTCTCTTTGGGGGTGAACTTCGGGATCACCGTAAACTTCGCTGGTGGACGCTTGCAGGATCTTGGCGCGGCAGCGCTTGGCCAACCCGAGAAGATTGATCGATCCCATCATGGAGGTTTTCATCGTTTTGATCGGATTGTATTGATAATGTCCGGGCGCGGCGGGACAGGCGAGATTATAGATCTCATCGACTTCCAGATAAAGAGGAAGGGTAATATCATGCCGGATCAATTCGAAGTTAGGCATTTTTAAAAGGTGAACGATATTGGATTTTTGACTTGTGAAAAAATTATCGACACAAATAACATCGTGTCCTTTTTGGACCAACTCTTCACAAAGATGGGAACCGATAAATCCGGCTCCGCCCGCTACAAGGACTCTTTTATCGTTCATGATTCGCTCATTATTGTTGCAATTATTATTATCGTCAGCGTTTATAATATACCGTAATAATATTTCTGTAAATGACCCGCTCTTTTATTAAGGATCGGAGTTCTCATCCTTTCAGATATTAAGGATCGGAGTTCTCATCCTTTCAGAAACCGATTAAAAACCATTATAATCTTTTTTTGATTTTTTTACACGTCCTGTTTTTTAAATTTTCGGGAATACTTTTTGAATTATTATAAAAATTTCCGGAAAATGCTCTTGTCTCCCTTTATCAAAATTACTAAACTCCAAATTGCAGTTTTATGATTTTCATGATGAAGATTTTACAAACTTAAAAATAGGCAATATTTATAAAATGTTTAAACATCAAAAATTAAAAGACCATTCCTGTCGAGTTCTGCGGATCCCGAAGATCAACGAATTTCTTTCGAATATTTTCGTTTTCGGAAGTCTGTTTGTTTTTCTGATGGCGTTTACCAGCATGATCCGGGCTCAGCAAGCGGGATCTCCGAGTTTGGATCATACCGGATACCCTCGTCCGGAAGTATATGTCGGGACTTCTTATGGAAAAGCGCAAAGTCAACCGGTTCCTGTTCCCGCTTTGAATCCTGCTTTAACAGCGGATCCCGGACCGGCGGATATCATGGTTTTTCAGGGGAATGTCAATACGATCTCGGCGGCGGAGAATCAGGTTCGCGCCCGATTTCCGAACTGTGCGGCCCTTTATTCCTCGGATTTTCAGGCGGGCAAATTCTTTGTTCTCGCCCCGAAAAACGACTTGATTCCGATCAGCGCCTTTCTTCAGTCCCTTCAGCTTGTTCCGATCAATCAGGTAATGGCCGAACAGTATGATTCCCGGATTGCGGGAGGAACGATCATTCCGGTTTCCGGGAAAGATCCCTCCATGAGATCCGCTCTTCCAACGGTTGTCGATACCAATCCGATTCAGCGGATTTATGTTCCCAATCGGCGAAAAATTCAGGAGATCGAAGCGATTTTGGTTCCGCTTTTCGGTCCTCGCCTGCAAAAGATCCCTTCCCCGAACAATCCGAACGGATCAGCCAATACAAATCATTTTTGGAGATTCACCAAACGGATTCGGACAGGCGAACCGGCGGCCTATTGCAATTTCGATCTGAACGCGGCAACAGGACGCATTACGATCCAGGGAGATCCGCGTCTTTGTGTTCAGCTGGATCAGCTTTTGCGCTTTATCGATTCCGATTCTCCGGTTTCCGGGAATGTTCGAAGATATATACCGCTTCGCCAAACGGATCCTTTAAAGATCCAGGAGATCCTTACGCGAAGTTTTTCCGGGAATCCGGTTTCTCTTCCCTTTGGAAGAAATGAAAATTCTTCCGCGATTCAGCAGGCAGCCTATCGATCCGGAGAAAAAGGAATGCCGATCGTTCGCGGCAATTCCGTTCCTTCTGCGAACATGGTGGATCCATCGATTCTTCCGGTCAATTATCAAACGGAAGGGGGAACGGGAAGCGGTCTGGAAAATTTCAGCATGAACAGCGCGGATCCGAACAATCGGGGCGTAGGTGTTGTTCCCAATTATATTCCGCAGGTTCTTCCCGATCTGGATGTTGTGATTATTGACGCGCCGGAAAACGAATATCGGCGGATCGAAAACATGATCCGGGAAATTGAAGATCTTGCCAAGCTGGCGGAACCCAAAATCGAAATCTATCAGCTGAAGCACGTGAACTGTGTAATGCTCCAGGGAATTCTTCAGCAGCTTCATCGGGAGATGTTCATTTCGAAGCAGGGTCGGGTCCTTCTTTACGCGATGCAGAATCCGAACGCGCTTCTTCTGGTCGGCTGGGGACAGGCGTTTACCGCAATGAAGGATCTGATTAACGTATTTGATCAGCCGATCGCGGCGGGCGGAAACATGATGCAGGTAATCCGGCTTCAATACGCGTCGGCGCGGGAAATATCGGTTCAGCTTCAAACCTTTTTTCCATTGGCGACTCCGGGAACAGGGGGAATGGCCCCGCGCATTCGAATCTTTCCCGATATCCGCACAAATTCATTGATCATTCACGCGTCGCCGAACGATTTTCAGGAGATTCAGCGGCTCTTGAAAGATCTGGATGTCAACAAGGCGGCTCCCCGATTGAGAGTCCAAACGTTTAAACTGAAGAATCTGCTTGCCCAGGATCTTCGGCAAACCCTGATGAACGCGATCCTTCCCTCGGTTCAGGGAACGCAGGATAATGCGTCGGCGAAATTTCCGATATTGGAATTCCTTTCTGTGGACGCGCAAAGCCGCCGTTTGATCGAATCAGGCATAATGACCGATGTCAATATTGCTGCCGATGTCCATAATAATCAGCTGATCATTACCGCGCCGGAAGACTGCATGGATCTTCTCGCCAAGCTGGTGGAAATGCTCGATATTGCCCCGGCAAGAGCGCAGATCAAGATCTTTCGAATCATCAACGGGGATGCGACCCAGCTCTCTCAAACATTGCGATCATTGCTTCCGACCGGGGGAACGGCGCTGCCGACACTTCCGAGCGCGGAAGGAGAGGAATCTTTTGTTCCTCTTCGATTGGCGATTGATACCCGAACAAACTGTATTATTGCCGCCGCCGCTCCCAAAGATCTCAAGATCATCGAAGCTCTGATCATCAGCCTGGATCGAAAGGACACCCAGGAGCGAAAAGAGATCGTGGTTCCTCTTCGCAATGTTCAGGCGCTTGCGATTGCGAAAGCGATTGACGATTATCTGAGTCGAAAACAGAAACTGGAGATCTCTTCGGAAGCGACATCCGTCTATCAGATGTTCGAATCGCAAGTGATCGTGATTCCCGAGTCGATTACAAACTCCCTGATCATCAGCGCAACGCCAAAATATCTGGAAGAGATCCGGCAGTTGGTGGAATCGTTCGATACGGATCCGCCGCAGGTCGTGATCCAGGTTTTGATCGCCGAGGTTACCTTGGGCAATCGGGAAGAATTCGGCGTGGAAGCCGGACTTCAGGACAAGGTTGCTTTTGACCGAAGTCTTATTACACAGATCAATTCGAGTTCCGCGACAGGGATTCCCGGATATAATTTCATAGAAACGAATTCGAACGGCACCAACATGTATGCACCTGATTCGGAAACCGTTGCCGGACAGGTTTTGAATACATTGGGGATGGGCCGGACAAGTTCGGCAGTCGATTTCGGAGGACTTGTTCTTTCTGCGAGCAGCCGATCGGTTGAGGTAACCCTGAGGGCTCTTCAGCAGAAGAACCGGCTTCGGATCCTGAGCCGTCCGCAGATCACGGCGATGGACAATCAGCAGGCGTTTATTCTCGTTGGAAAACGGGTACCGCGTGTTCAGAGTGCCAACATGACCAACTACGGCGTATCGTCCAGTGTTGCTGACGCAAACGTCGGATTAATTCTCCTGGTAACCCCGCGAGTAAGTAAAGAAGGCCGCGTGATCATGGAGATCGGTGCGGAAAAATCGAGTATTGCCGGAGATAATGAAGCGATTCCGGTTTTTTCGTCCGACGGCGAAGTGATCAAGTCCCCTTCGATCAATACGATTCAGGCGATGACCGCAGTAAGCGCGCAGGATGGAGAAACGGTAATGCTCGGCGGTCTGATCACTTCATCGAAGGAGAAGATTCGAAAGGGGATTCCGTGGTTGTGCGATATTCCCCATGTTGGCTGGCTTTTCCGATTTGATCAGGAATCGGAAGAACGGAAGGAACTTTTGATCGTGATGACCCCGCGCATTGTCCGGAATTCGGAAGATATCGAAGAGATCAAACGGGTCGAAGCCTCCAAGATGAATTGGTGCCTTACCGACGCGATGGCCCTGAACGGCAATATGGGACTGTTCGACGCTCTTACCGGAGTTTGTCCGGATCCAGGGCAGATGAAGCATTTTCATTATCATAAAATGGACAAAATGGACGAGCTCAAGCGTGCGGGCGGATACTGCCCCGGCAACGACTATCCCGTCAAATCGGATGATATGCAGGAAACATACGAGATCATGGACGATTCCGGACAATCGGTAAGCGAACCGGTTCCGATCGATCATAATCATGATCCTTTCCGAAAGACACCGCCGCTGCGAATGCCTTCCTCCGCCGAATCCTTTCCTGTCGAAGAAATTCCGGATTCCGTGAAAAAGAAAAAGGAAAAAGTACCTGAAATCGGAAAGGAAAAAGGGAAGGGAACCGGAAAAGAAAAAGACATAAAAAAGGAAAAGATCTCGACCGACCAAAGCAGTATGAAGCCGGATATGCAAAAGAAGACGGCGGACCGGCGGATCGATCCGGAAATGCTGGCCCGAAACGGGTATCCCTCCTTTGAAATGAGTACGGCCGCCTCCAGCAGCGGCGAAATTCGATCGGTTAATTATGAAGAGGAAAAGAAGAAATGAGAATCAGGACAAATAAGAAAAAAGAATGTTCGCGAATTGATTCCATTTCGTCCGGCGGAAAAAGCGGCGGGATGGTTCGAGGGCCTGTCCTCTCGATATCAGGGACCTTTTTGGGTCTGATCCTGTTTGCCTTGATCATCATACAAACGGGATGTAATTCCATCGACAAGCGAAAGTATATTGTTGCCGGTCCGATCGTTGGAGAAAAAGTTCAGGTGTTCGAAGATTACTGGTCCGATTACGGGACCTTTAAGCCGGCTGATTCCGAAAAGAAAATGCGGCGCGGAAAAGCGGGCGTGATCCGATTCTTTAAAGAAGGAAATTATGTCCGGTCCGTGCGCGTGGACGGAAGCCTTGTCGTTTATGTCTTTGAAGGAACAAGCGAAGGCGTCGAATTGACTCAGCCGCACGCAAAGCTCGTTCTTTCACCGGAACAATTGGAAAAACAACGCAAATATGATAAAAAGATCGGACATGCTTATCATGTATGGCTGGATCTGGGCGAAATTGATCTTCCGGAAGCAGATATTTCGATCATGTCCGTCTTTACCGACGCGAACAGCGGAGAGCAAACGACATCGAAGCTGATTCATACGACAGTTCCGGGAAAACCAAAGAAGGAGATCGCCGCGAAAAAGAACGGCAAGAAGCGGGAGATCGATGAAAAAGAACTCGCCCGGCTTGTTGAAGAACGGGTCAAAGAGGAACAGCTTCGGGAAGCGTCGAGAATACAGGCCGCGTCGAATGAACGAACCATTACCACGATTGATCTTGAAAACGGATCCGGGACCCTTTATTCTTTGAAGAACGGGGCCGGTATTCCGAACAGCAATACGGCTCCTCCCAGCGATTATTCCCGTTTTTCCGCTCAGAACAGCAAGCAGAACAACAAGAATAATACCGATCTTTCTGTTCAGGGATTGACTCCTTCGATGCAGAAGAAATATACACTGGAAGAGATTCGGCATTTGGCGTTCAATCCGACGCAGCCGGGTAATCCGGGGGCTTCTTCCGTTCCGAATTATCCGACGGGAACAAGTCCGCGATCCGGAAATCGAACCGGATTACCGCAAACGGCGAATCCCGGGACCATTTCCAACTCGCAATTTCTGAATTATCAAAAGAATCCGCAGCCTTACCAAAAGGCTTATACAGGAGATCCGATCGACAGCATTGTTCCGGAGGTTCCCTCTTCCGAGTCGGATACGCAGGTCTTTCTTGGTCCGGCGGCGGACAGAAACAGCGGAATTATCAGAAGGTAATATTCAGAAGATAATATGTCGAGCAGCCATAAATTTCGTTTTGAATCCCTTTTGCATATTCGGGAAAATCTTCGAGATACGAAGACGTTCGAACTTGCCCGGATCCAGAAGGAATTTCAACTGCTTGAAGATCGGCTTCATCGGGAACAGCAGGAAATTTCGGATCTTCAGGCCGATTGGAAAAGATCGCAACAAAAGGGGGAACTCGATGTCGATCTTCTGATCCGTTTCCGCAATCGACAGGATTATCTGATCGGCAAAAAAAAAGAAACGGAATCGGAAATGCACCTTTTGCAGGAGAAGGTTGACGAGAAGAGGAAAGAACTGGATAATGCCGTTCGCGATGTCAAAGTTCTTGAAAATCTCAGGGACAAAGATCTTGAGAACCATCTCGCGAACGAGCGTCTTATGGAATCGAACCGCATAGACGATTTCGTCGGACTGGAAGAAGCGGCTCATCGGCAAAAAAACAGATCGGAAGAAAATCTGAATTGATTTTTTCGCTCTCCTTTTAAGCGATCGCGGTTTCCAAAGCACCGGAAAGAACTGCGGCCGATTGAACACCGACATAATGCTGAACGACCTTTCCGTCTTTGAAGAGGAAAAGGGCCGGGATCGATTCCACGTTGAACCGAACGGCGAGATCCTGATTTTCATCGACATTGACTTTCACGATTTTTACTTTTCCTCCCCATTCCTTTGCGAGAGCATCAATAATGGGGAGCTGCATCCGGCAAGGCCCGCACCAGGAAGCCCAAAAATCGACCAGCGTAATTCCTTTTTCAATACATTGATCAAATTCCTCGATGGAATGGATCGTCTGGATATCTTCACTCATGATTTTTTCCTTTGCAAATGATTGTTTTTGGTTTTTTGAGGGAGTTCTCTCCCGATTTCCTGATGTATTATAGGGGAATAATCCTGATTCTTTCCGATTTTCCGAAAAATTTTCCGCAAAAAGAGATTTTTTGGAGAGTCCAGCTTTTAAATTGGATAAAATTTTGGTAGAATGAGCGGAGTTGAAGTTGCAATAAATCGAAAAATATGGGGGCCAAAATGGAAAAGGTCCTGTTTTTCGCCTTTATTGACGGGTTTATTCCTGATCGAAAGCAGGGAATATCGTATAAAACCAAAGTTTTCCATTTACTTATTTAGACAAGAGGAGGCCATTTCATGGGACGACCGATTACAATGATTACCGGACAGTGGGGAGATCTTCCTTCCGATACCCTTTTTGCTTTTATGCAGAAAGTTGGATTCGACGGAGCCGAATTGTGCGCCGGAGGAGACCATTTTAACGTTCAAAAAGCGTTGAATGAACCGGGCTATTGTGAAGCGAAAAAAGAACAGATGAAGAAATACGGTCTCTCTTGCTGGGCGATCAGTAATCACAGTATGGGCCAGGCTGTTCTGGATATTATTGACATTCGGCATAAATCGGTTCTTCCCGACTATATTTGGGGAGACGGAGATCCGGAAGGGGTCAATGCGCGCGCCGCCGAAGAGATGAAGGCAACTGCCCGCGCCGCACGGAAATTCGGGGTGAATATTATCACCGGATTCACCGGATCAAGTATTTGGCCTTATCTTTATTCTTATCCGCCGATTCCGCCGGGAGCGATCGAAGCCGGTTTTGCTCTTCTTGCGGAACGATGGACCCCCATTCTGGATATCTTCAGCGAAAATGGAGTGAAATTCGCTCTCGAAGTCCACCCGACGGAAATCGCGTTCGATCTTTATTCGGCCGAAATGGCGCTTGATGCCTTGAATCATCATCCGGCATTCGGATTCAACTTCGATCCCAGCCATCTGATTTGGCAAGGAGTCGATCCGGTGAAATTCATTCGAAAATTCCCGGACCGGATCTTCCATGTTCATATGAAAGACGCCGCTGTCCGCTTGGATGGTGAAAGCGGGATCCTCGGAAGCCATTTGAACTTCGGTGATCATCGCCGCGGCTGGGATTTCCGATCTTTGGGACATGGGGATGTCAAGTTCGATGAAATCATTCGCGCTCTGAACGATATCGATTACCAGGGACCTCTTTCCGTCGAATGGGAAGATTCCGGAATGGATCGTGAATACGGTGCGAAAGAAGCGTTCGAATTCGTTAAGAAAGTCGATTTCGCTCCGAGCAAGATCGCTTTCGACAGCGCTTTCGACCGTTCGAAAAAAGTCCAGTAATTTAATTATCTTTGATGAATGCCCGGAAAGGAATACGGATCGATGTCCCGTTCACGGAAGAGAACGGAATTTCGATCCGCGGTTTCCTTTCGGGTTCATTGTTTTTACCAAGGGTGTGATCTGTCGTGCTCGTATTGCTTCCCTGCTATAGTTTGGAAGATTTCTCACTTTATCGGAGCGCCGATGAAGCCCGGGAGATTTTTGCGTCGATCAGTGCGTTCTATCATCCTGCGCTGCTGGAGTTCTTTGGAAAACTTCCCGATTGGGAACCCGCCGGAAGTCCAAGCGACTATCAGGATCATCGCCTCATTCTGATCCCCCCTTGCTGCGAATCTCTGATCCCGAAAGATTGGCTTCAAAAAATGGTCGAAAAAGAGGCCTTTTTGATTCGCGATTGTTCCGATCGAAAAATGATCCTGGAAAAAGCTCTTGCCTTTATCGATCAGAAAGATCCTCCTTTTTCCGAAGACATTACGGAATCTTTTCTCGCGATGGGATTGGCCTGGTTTGTCTCCGAGCTCCTTTCCCGTAAATTGCGATATATGAGCGATATCGATCTTACAGAACTCGAAAAGAACGCGCTGGCCGCCGTAAAAGCTTTTCGCGAAAATAAGCCCGAGGCTGGAAACGAAGAACTTCAAAAGGGATACGATCTGATCTGCGAAGCGAATGAATACTATTTTCCGACTCCTCCGAAGTTTTTGGATCTTACCCGTTGGACTCCGGAAGATTCCGCGGAATCTTTGAAAGAGATGATTTTGAAAAGAAAAGACCGCGAGGAAAAGACGAATCTGTTCCTTCCGCTCGATACTCTGGACGCGCTTTTGAAAACCGATTCTTCTCTTGCAGATCTGATGAAGGAAGAATTGGAAAACGGTCGATTGCAACTGATCGGAAGCGATCGGTCGGAACCGCTTTATCTGATGCCGCAATTCGAAATTTACCATCGTCTGAAAGAAGTTCTTGATGATTACAAAAGCAGACTGGATTATCTTCCCTCCGTTTATCAAAGGACGAATGCGGGCTATTCTCCCGCTCTTCCGCGTCTTCTTCGATTGGCCGGATGGAAAGGGATCCTTTTGTTCACGTCCGATGGCTGGAAGCCTGATCATCAGGAACAGGATCGATTGCAATGGAAGGGAGCGGACGGAACTCTTCTTCCCGCGATTGCTCAGGAGCCTCTCGACGGAGAAGACGATGCGGTTTTCATGGAACAGCTTGACCGGATGGGATATTCCTATTCGGCAACGGATATAATGACCCTGCTCTTCGCGCATCGGCCGGGCAAAGAGATCGAAGTTCTCGGCGATATCGCGCGATTCAATCGGTTCGATCCCATTTTGGGGCAAACGGTCGGAATCGGCGATTATTTTGAAGAAACCGAGAAATCGGGATCAGTCGTTGAAATGGAAAAAGATGATTTTCGAACGAACTTTCTCACGAGATCTCCGGATCCGGATCCCATCTCGTTCTGGGGAAATTTCTATCAGAATCATTTTCGGTCGATGGCCAAAAACGCGTTCGCGCTGATGGACCATTTCAGTGAAAAGAGAGAGAAGAGTAAAGAAAAAGACGGCGATCTTCTTCTTCGCAATGGATCCCCGACCGAAAAGAAACTGGTTCTCGAAGGAAAGCCTGCAAGCATCGCGGAACCGCTGACCGCACGGACCCGAACCGTATTGGACGATCAGGGCAAATCTTTTACGCTTTTTACTCTCCCTCCATTTTCCCAATGGAAAGTCCGAATGGATTCGAATGAGGAGCATTGTTCCGGGGAAAATCTCAATCCTTCTTCCGCGAAGCCTTCCTTTTGGAAAAAGACGGTCGATTTTCTGCGGGGCAAAAAGACCGAATCTGATAAAAAAATGGAGATGATCGAATTTGTCGAAGAGCCGCTGAACAGGAACGAGATCCATCGCTATTACGCGATTCGGAATGAGTATTTTGAACTTCGCATCGATCCGGCGACAGGTGAACTTCGCCGTTTACAGGTTTTCGGAAAAGAATCGCTGGAGATCCAGCGCGGCTTGATCCGGCAGCCGGGCCGGGGAAACCGGTTCGCGTTCCAGTTGGGACTTCGCCTTTCTCCGGAACAGCAGAAGGCGGATCCCCGTGATCGGAAAGACGGTAATTTCGGATACACGATCATGTCGGCCGATCAGATCACTCTGCTGGAAAACGGTCCTCTGGTCGGACGAATTTCGATTTCCGGCCGTCTCATGATGCCTGACGGAGAGATCGCGGCCAAATTCAGGGAAATTCTTACCGTGCGGCGGGGAAGCCGGATCGTGAACGTCAAAATCTCCTTTAATCCCAAGATCCTTCCCGACGGACATCGCTGGGATCATTACTACGGCTGCCGCTTTGCCTGGAAAGATCGGCTCGCGGAAATTCGAACCGGTCTTCATGAAATGCTTTGGAGAACGGAAAAGGATTATGTTCAGGGACCGGAAGCGGTCGATATTCGAAGCGAACAGAAAATCGGAATTACCCTGCTCACTCGCGGGTATCCTTTTTTCCGCCGATACGGAATGAATCGAATGGATTCCGTTTGGATCACAAAAGATGAATCGGAACGCAATTTCGAATTCGGTATCGGAGTCGATCTTGTTCAGCCGATCATTCCTTCCGCGCTCGGATTCCTCGCTCCGGATCCGGAGATCCTTCCGGTCGTTTCCGATTCCCATTTTTCCGATCTTCAACTCTTTTCTTTTGAGAAAAAATCGGGCGATCGGCAAACCGTGATTCCTGTCGAACTGGTCCCGATTTTTGAGGAACGATCCGTGCTCCTTACTCTTCAGGAGACAACAGGAAAAAAAGATCATTTGCGTTTTAAACCGTCCTTTTCTTTTCGAAAGGCGATGTTTCTCGATCTGGAGGAAAAAGGACCGATCTGGAAAGATCTCCCGGTCGACTCCGATGGTTTTCTCGATCTTGATGCCGGCAAATATCAGATGATCCCAATCCGCTTCGAGGAGATCTCTCTATAAATCCTCCCGGTTCTCGACGAATGAAAAAAAGATCGTATAATAAGAGTGAAGAGAAAGAATCGAAAAATTCGATTCAGCAAAGATTAATATTTGATCGACAGGAACCGCAATGGCAATACAAAGAGGATCAGGAAAACGGAATGGGCGATCCGGCGCACGATCGACGCGGCCGGCCGGAAGCAAAGGAAAATCATCATCCGCCCGAAGATCAGGAACATCCTCGCGCACAGGATCTTCAGTTCGATCAGGCGGAGGGGCCCGAACAGGATCCGCTTCCCGATCAGGCGGATCTTCCAGAACGGGAGGATCCTCATCCCGAGCGGGGACTTCCAGCAGAGCGGGATCCTCCGTGCGGCGAAGTTCATCGGGAACTTCTCCCAATTCGTATCGCAAGAATCCGCGGTCGATTGGATCCGGTCCGAATTCCGCAGTCCGTCCGACCAGGAAAAGACCTGTCCTGCGCCGGGAAGAATCGGAGTCCCGTGCTCTTACCGAAGGATTGCGATTGCAGGTCGTTCTCGCAAGCGCGGGATACGGAAGCCGGCGGAATTGCGAAGAACTGATCATTACCGGACGGGTCCAGGTGGACGATAAAATCGTCAATGAGCTTGGAGCACGCGTTTTTCCCGACAAGCAAAAGATCAAAGTGGACGGAGAGACCCTTCACAAGTCCAGGCCGATTTATATTATCATCAACAAGCCGAAGGGGATTCTTTGTACAAATCGGGATCCGCAGGGGCGATCACGGGCAGTCGATCTTGTTCCTCCCAAGTTCGGACGAGTCTTCCCGGTCGGGCGGCTCGATCAAAACAGTGAAGGACTGCTCCTTTTAACCAACGATGGAATTTTGGCCCAGCGATTGACGCATCCCCGATATGAAATACCGAAAAAGTACAAAGTTCAAGTCGCCGGGGAAGCGGATTACAGCCTGATCGATGCCCTGAAAAAGGGAATTCATATCGCTGAAGGAATCGTCCAGGCGGATGAAGTAGTTTTTAAGTCCCGATATAAGCAGAGCTCCATTCTGGAAATCACCTTACGGGAAGGAAAAAATCGGGAGATTCGGCGAATGCTTGCCCGGATGGGCCATAAAGTTCTCCAGCTTCAACGAATCGCGATTGGTCCGATCAAGCTTGGCAGCATGGCGCCCGGCGAATATCGAATTTTGACAAAAGACGAAGTCGAAAAACTGCATAAAATCGCCGGTCTGTAATATCAGAACAAGTTCGGCGGTATCCTATCCATTCGGAACTCAAACGGAAAAGGATTTTGATTCCTTTCGCGGAAGTTCGCCGATGCAGAGAGAGAAAGGGAAAACAGTAATGAGCGCATCTGCTCTTAAAGATGGACATTGCGAACATTTTCACCGCAGAAAGACTGGGGAAGTCGTCGTTGTTCGGAACGAAAAAATTGCGGCCGATACCTGGAAGATCCGATTGGAGGCGGCAGAATTTGCCCCGTTGATCGTTCCCGGCCAATTCGTAATGCTGCGTCTTCCCAATCGAAAAGATCCGCTGCTCGGACGTCCGTTTGCTGTTTACGCGGTTTCTGTGAAAGCCGGTCTGATCGATCTGATCTATCTGGTTGTTGGCCGGATGACCGAACGGCTTACGGAAGTTCGGCCCGGCGATTCCCTCTTATTGACCGGTCCGTTGGGAAAAGGATGGGAAGCGATGGACGATCGGAATGATCGCGATCCCTCTGATCTCTATTTTGAGGAAAATGTCCCGTCCACCGATCATTTGATTCTGATCGCGGGAGGAATCGGACAAACGGCACTCTTTATGCTCGCGCAGGATTTTCTGCACAAACCGCCGATTCAGCCGATGCGAAAGGTCTCCTTCCTTTACGGTGTTCGATCGGGCGATCGACTCTGCTGTACGGACGATTTTGAAAAGATCGGCGCTTCCGTTCACATCGCAACCGAAGACGGATCAAAAGGGGAAAAAGGATATATCACCGATCTTTTGCCCCGTGTTTTTGAAGAATCCGGGATTCCTGCGGATCGGACCAAGGTCGCCTGCTGCGGACCTTCTCCGATGCTCCGCGCCGCCGCTCTTAAAGCGAAAGATCTTGATTTGCGCTGCTGGGTCTCTCTGGAATCGTCGATGGTCTGCGGACTTGGAATCTGCTTTGGGTGCGTCGTCGATTATCTGGACGATGAAGGAAATTGGGATTACCGAAGAACCTGTATTGATGGTCCTGTTTTTGACGCTTCCCGTCTGAAATGGGACTGATTTCCCGCGTTATTTTTTCTCTCGCGCAGCGGTTTCCGCGGACGCTGCAGGCCGATGGCAACCCTGGAGAGCCTTCCCGATAAACTCGGAATCTTCGATCAACGAAGATTTTGTTCCAATTCTTCCAGGGATTTTACTTCCCTGTCGACGACCATATCGCACAGCTGGTCGATTTTGTCGAGATCCGTTAAGTTCTCAATGCGAGAACGAAGTTCTTCCGATGGTTCCTGTAAAAATCTTCTGATCATTCTGAGAAGCATGGAAATACTTTGTTTAGTTTGGCCTTCGATTAAACCAAGTTCTTTGCCTTCCTCC
>JAUNSU010000056.1 GCA_030539035.1 Planctomycetia bacterium | reverse complement strand
TTTTGTTTCTGTAAATACACCGTTTTAGGAGATAATATTCATTTTTTCCTTCCCTATCTACCCCAATTTGTTCAGTTTTTTGTATGCGTCAGCCCTGACCTTTTGGGGGGTATTGGGTATTTTACCCCTTGTTTTCAGGCTCTTTTCCCTCGTATTTGGGCCAAGGTGCAGACCCGTGCCGCGATCGGCTCTTATATTTTTTCTCTTTTTGAAAGTTTCTTTGTCGTAAAGCTGGAACAGGGATGGAAAATTTTTGATCGAAAAGTCTTGCCAAGTGAATTTTATTTGGGTATAATCAATAATCATGCCCAAAAAGTCGCGACATTTTCCTTCAAGATACATTTTTCATATGATGAATTGAGCCGTAGTCTGATCAGAGATCTTTTCGACGGATCAGGATTACGATGCGTTTGTCGCTATTTTGGCGGAGATGCAGTTGCGAGTTCCGATTCGAATTATTGCGTGGTGTATCATGCCGAATCACTGGTATCTGGTTCTTTCGCCGGAAAGTGATCAGGATGTCTCGGAATACATGCGACTGGTTTCGATAACCCATGTACAGCGATGGCACGCGTTTCACAAAACGAGCGGAACCGGAGCGTTGTATCAAGGGCGGTTCAAGGCCTGTGCGGTGGAAGAGAGCGAATATCTTCAAACTGTTTTGCGATATATAGAATGGAATCCGCTTCGTGCCAATTTGGCGGAACGTGCGGACCAATGGCGCTGGTCGAGTTTGCGGTCCCGATTGGGGTTTTCGTTCACATCCAGTGTGAACCAGCCGCGCTTGAGTTTACTGCCGATTGCGCTGCCGCGTAATTGGGAAGAATATGTTCAGTTACCTCAAACGGAAAAGGAGCGGGAAAGGTTTGAACTTGCGAGGATAAGAAAGAGTGTTGAGACAGGTCTCCCATGTGGTGAGGAGGACTGGTTGAAAAGAACGGTCAAACTTTTGGGTCTTGAATCATTGATCAGCCCAAAAGGTCGACCAAAAAAGAAAAAGGAATCTGAATAGAAAATTTGCCTATAATACTCATATGTAATACATTGTGTATGTCCCGGCAAAAAATACTCCCGGTCCCTTTTTCGTGTATTTGCGACACTGTATTCATTGGTAAATTTTTTATCATGTGGGACAACTTTAATTCCAACAGGGGATATTGTATGATGGGCAGTAATGTAATAAATATAATCAGAAATACTTCCCAATTATATTCATTATCAATAAACCTTACAAACATTCTTGTGTTTAAAGATTCGCTTATATTTGGACCTTTAAGTAAAAATCAATATTGTTTTAAAGAATCCAGAGCTAAATACTGGAATGAGATACAACACACTCCTTTAACGTTATATGAGGAGAGTTATGATTATTTTACTTCTCAACTGGGAGGTAATTTATTCAACATAGACACTATTGTAATTTGGATAAGTCAAGATCCAAGCGATATTCTTATGTTATGGATGTTAGCATTTCAGTTCTATGACACATTTCGTGATAAAGAGATAATTGTTAATTTTATTGAAGAAGATTTATTGACATTCTCATCGGTAAGAATTTACAATGAAAATTTACACTTTCTTTCTGTTTTATGGCGATTGTATGTTTTATACACACATAATTTCAGGCATAATTTAAAACGAGGACATGCTAAGCATAAACCGTTTATTGAATACATCATGTTGTCTAAGATATATAACGATAAAAAGGATAGTAAAACATGGATGCAACAAAATACGAATATAAATTATCAAATAAATGTGATAAGTAATTCGTTGTTGATAATATTACCACAATTGACATTGAATTACTGTCTTTTGGCGCCTTTAGATATTGAAATATGCGAAATGATATGCAAAAGAGGTAATATTGCTATTGCTAATCTTATAACAATATTTATCCAAAAGTACAGTTGGATAGGTGATGGTTATATATTGGCTCGTATCAATTTCTTACAAGAAATAGGAATAGTAAAATGGCACAACAATGACGTTGGGAATCACAATAATATTATTTGCTCATGTCCACGTACAATTCAATATGCAGATGCAAACATTTTTACAGCGAGATACAATATGTTTCTATTTGGAATGGAATGAGGAAAAGGACCGGGAGTAAATTTTTCCGGGATATATGTTACATAAGATACATAGACAGTTTAGGTAAACATATAATCCGGCAACTCTGTGTCTGTCCTTTTGATTTCCATGATGGTTAATCGCCATTTTAGATCCCGTTCCGATTCAATATTTATTATCACTCGGAGCCTCGAAGGCACGGAAAATCTTTTGATATTTCCAACCTTGTTAAGTCGAAATATTTTAAATTGATCACGCAAAGCCGCAAAGAGATTTTTGAAATATCTGCATCTTTTAAGTACGAGTATTACTCTCATATTATAAGTGTTGTCTATTACGAATACTAATGAGTATTCTGTTTGAGAGGGTTGGAACTTTCCTTATAGAAGCTGGCATATTGGCAATATTTTTTTCGCTGCCCTTACAGGGCGTGCGGAGATGGGGTTCGCAAACCCGGGGTGCCGGTCGCTTCGCTCCCTCTGCCCCGGGCTGGAAGGCACTGCCCCTATCGGGGCGCCGTTTATTGGATGTTCCAACCTGGTGAAGTAATATTGTGATTATTTGTGTCTATCCGATAAGGCTCCGCAACGCTTTTCGTAAACTTACATCGCTCGGGGCCAAGATGACCGCCCTCCGTATGTGCCTTCGGCGCTGGGAAGGGAGAGTAAAAATCTCTAAAAAACGTAATCTCCCATTAACCCGGGGAAGTGGTGAAAATCGCGGATACCGAAAAAGGTTGGAGACCGAGCGCTGGGATGGTGCCCATCTTGGGCACCCGGCGGCAACGCCGCCGCTCTGTAATGCAGTTGAAATTTTAAAAAAACGTTGTGATCCGAATAAGGGTTGAACCACAATACCCCGGCAATGTTGATTCCCTAATTCCGGTCGCTTCGCTCACTGCATTACGGGCTTGCGGCGACTGCGACGTTGATTCCCCGCTAATCACTAATTACCGAACACTAATCACTCATCAAGATTTTTTCGGGCAGATCAGCTGAAAGACACGATCAAATTCCCGAGCGTCCGAAAACTGGATCACGAGTTTTCCTTTTCCTTTTTGATTCGCGGTCAATTTGACTTTCATTCCGAGCGAATTACGAAATCGCTGCTCCAGATCGCGGATCTGCGGATCGTTCTCACTCGTTTTGGTCGAACTGCCCGGGATAGGAGGATCGTTCTTATCCGCTTCGCCCGCCAGATACTTCTTTACAAAATCTTCCGTTTGCCGGACAGACCAGTTCTCTTCAAGGATTCGAGCCGCACAATCCAATTGCGCCGCTTCGTCCAGCGGCAAAAGTGTACGCGCATGGCTGTGCGACAGCGATCCGCCGCGAACCGCCGTTTGCAGTTCCTCCGGAAGATCCAAAAGACGCATCAGATTCGTGATCGTCGATCGGTCCAGATCCAGACGCTTCGCAAGTTCCTCGTGCGTTCCTCCATAGAGATCCAGATAGTTCCGGAACGCGTACGCCTTTTCGATCGGGTTCAGATCCGATCGAACCATGTTCTCCGTAAGGGCCAGTTCGGCCATTTCCTGATCGTCAACGATCATTAAATACGCGGGGACTTCGGTCCATCCGGCCATCTTCGCCGCGCGCCATCGCCGTTCTCCGACGATCAGTTCGTATCGGCCCGACTTTTCCCGAACAACGATCGGCTGGATCATTCCATGCTGCTGAAGACTCGAAGAGAGCTCACGCAATCGATCCGGATCAAAATCCTGCCGCGGCTGATAAGGATTCGTATCGATCGATCCGATCGAAATGGATCGGACAGGACTTCCCGACATCATTTCCTGAATATATTGATCGGCGGTTCCCTGCGGTTCATCCATTCCGGAAACAACCGTGAACGGTCTCTTTTCCATCTCTTGTCCGGCAGGAGGAACAGGCTGAGCCGCCGCCACTTTTCCAAGCAATGCTTCCAGTCCTCTTCCCAATCGCTTTTCTTTAGACACGTTCCAAAACCTCCATACATAATTCGGTATAAGCTCTTGCGCCCCGGGATCGCGGCGCATATTCGAAAATCGATTTTCCATAGCTCGGCGCTTCACTCAATGCGACATCGCGCGGAATCACCGTTCGATAGACATAATCATCGCCGAAAAAATCTCTTACTTCCTTATCGACTTCCAGGGTCAATTCCAGATAGGGATCATACATTGTCAATACGATTCCCGCGAACTGCAAACGGCCTTGCCGCTGAAAGATTACATCGCGAATCACTTCGAGCATCTGAACCAGTCCTTCCATCGCGAAATACTCGCACTGGATCGGGATCAGAACATCGGTCGACCAGAGGAGCGCGGTTCGCGTCAACTGGCCCATCGACGGCGGACAATCGATCAGAACATAATCGTATCCCTTCAACTCCTGAGAGAGCTGAACGGTCATTCGATCCATCCGCTTCGCGTCCGCCTTGCTCATTACTTCGACATCATAAAAACTTCGGCAGCCGGTCAGTATTTCCAGATTCTCGATTTCTGTCTGTTGAATAAATTCGCGAATCGGCTCTCCGGTTACCAGGGGATGCCGGGCCATGGGCGCAAACCCTACTCCGCTCGTCGCGTTGCACTGCGGATCAAGATCGACGAGCAAGGTTTTCATGCCCGATCGGGCAATTCCGGCCGACAACGAGATCGCCGTCGTCGTTTTACCCACCCCGCCTTTCTGGTTTGCAATGCAAAATATCTTGCTCATTTTGTATATATCCCTCAATCTGATTTTCAGTTCCCGGACGAAATATCCGATAATGAAATCAATGGGAAATCGTTCCGAAAACGATCCCCGGCCAATTATAGCAAAAAAACTCCTTTCAAGGGAATGCCATTTTCCAAAAAAAGAGGAGGAAAACGAAATATTTTAGAGAAAAAAGGATGTTGTGATAAAAAACTCCTTGAAAAAAACTTTTTTTTGTAATAGAATACAAGTCTATTACCTTTTGGAAAGGATTCTACGGATCCCGATTTATTTGAAAATCTCAAATCGGGACTCGGCAAATTCCTTTGGAAAGTTGTTCCGATCGAATCCTCCGTTATTTTTTAAGAAGAAATCCCTAAACAGAACCAGTTGCAATAGACTTGGAACAGAAGATCAGGGCGACCTATGGCCAAAGAAGAAAACAGAAATATTAAATCGATCCGAAATATCGGGGTGATCGCGCATATCGACGCGGGAAAAACGACCGTTACCGAACGAATGCTTTTTTATTCGTCGTATGTTCACAGAGTGGGAATGGTCGACAGCGGGACTACGGTTACCGATTTCGATCCGGAAGAACGGGAACGGGGAATCACGATTCAGGCCGCCTGCGTCTCTTTCGACTGGAATGATTGTCTTTTCAATCTGATCGATACGCCCGGCCATGTCGATTTCACCGCGGAAGTCGAACGGTCTCTTCGTGTTCTGGACGGCGGAGTGGTCGTATTCAGCGCGCGGGAAGGGGTCGAAGCGCAAAGCGAAACTGTTTGGCGCCAGGCCGATAAATATCATGTTCCCCGAATCGCGTTCATCAATAAAATGGATCGGGAAGGAGCCGACTTCTTCGGAACTGTCGATCAGATCAGCAAGCGGCTCGGAGCGACCCCGTTGATCGTTGCGATTCCGGTCGGATCCGGCCCTCCCCATGTTGCGGAAGCATTTCGCGGAACGATTGATCTGATCGCGATGAAGCAGCTCTCGTTCGATAAAGAATCGATGGGACAAGAGATCACCGTATCGGAAATCGAACCGGATCTTCGTTCGGAAGCCGAATTGTATCGTGAGAAACTGCTGGACGATCTTTCCCGATTCAACGACGATATTACGGAACTGCTCCTTTCGGAACAAGAGATCCCGGAGGGAATGATCCGTGCGGTCTTACGGGAAGCGACCCTGTCGGACATGGCCGTTCCTGTTCTTTGCGGATCGGCGCTCGACGGGATCGGTGTTCAGCCGGTAATGGACGCGATTTGCCATTATCTTCCTTCTCCCGCCGACATTCCTCCTGTTGAAGGAGTGGATATTGTCCACAAGAACGGGGACAAGCTGACGCGCAAGGCGGATCCCGATGAACCGTTCTGCGGTCTGATCTTTAAGATCCAGGCCGATAAACATGGTGATCTCTTTTATCTCCGCGTTTATTCGGGAACATTGAAAGCAAATTCCCGTGTCTTGAATCCCCGGGAAGACAAAAAGGAAAATGTGCCTCAACTTTGGCGGATCCAGGCCGATCATAAAGAGCAGATCCAGTCCGTTTCCGCAGGCGATATCTGCGGGGTGATCGGACTTCATTTCAGCGTTACCGGGGACACGCTTTGTGATGTCAAGCTCCCGATCATGCTTGAACAGATCACTTTTCCCGATACCGTGATCTCCATGGCGATCGAACCGGAATCTGCGGAAGAGAATAAAAAACTCGTTTCTGTTCTGGAGATGATGCGCCGGCAGGATCCGACCTTTAAAACCTCGGTCAATGAGGAGACGGGACAGACTCTGATCAGCGGAATGGGCGAACTTCATCTGGAGATCATCAAGCATCGTTTGACTCGCGAGTATAAACTGAAAGTCCGGATTCATCATCCGCGTGTCAGCTATCGGGAATCGGTTCAAAGGAAGGGGAGCGAAGTGGGATCCTGCAATCGGGTGATCGGCGGGGTAAGGCATTTCGCGGAGATCAAATTGACGATGGAACCGATCTCGAACGATGATCAGAGTGTTGAAATTCTTTGCACCGGCAAGGATGAATCGTTTACTCCTGATTTTAAGGCGATTGTAATGGAATCGCTCAAGGAAGAGAGCCTGGGTGGCGGCCAGCTCGGTTTTCCGCTGATCAGTACGCGATTAACGGTTACCGGCGGTTCGTTCAGCGAAACGGACACGACGGAGACTGCGCTTCGCATTGCGGTCAGCGATGCCTATCGAAAAGCACTGAAAGAGGCCGGGATCGTCTTGCTTGAACCGATCATGAAGCTGGAAATCGCGACGCCGGAAGAGTATGTCGGGGATATTGTCAGCGATATTAATCAGCGCCGCGGGATTGTTACTCAGACCCATAATCGGGGCAAGTTTACGATCGTAGAGGGAGAAACGCCGTTGTCGAATCTGTTCGGCTATTCATCGGCGATGCTGAGTCTTACAAAGGGCCGGGCGTCAAGTTCCATGGAACCGCTGAAATACCGTCCGGCTCCTCCCGATGTTTTAAAGAGCTTTAATCTCGAATAAGATACATCTTCCGATCAATTTATCTTTTAATGAATTTTATGAAAGGCGGTCGGTTTGAAAACAGACCGCTTTTCCATTGAAAAGGGAAAATCAGGACATTTGTATTTCCCGAGCCCATTCTTCCAGAACCGATTGGATATTTTTTGCCCATCCGGAAGAATTATTCATATTCGATATATGAAGGATATTATCGTAAAGTGTTCGAAGCTGTGAATGATAAAATGGTTTGTTGTTTTTTCTTAGAGTTAATATTACTTTGAGGATATATACTATTTGAGAAATGGTGAAGGGAATGATACGTTGTTTTATTCCTTCATACTCATATTTTATTGCGATCCAAAAGGTGTTTTTGGTATCGTTGTGAAGGGAAGGAGATATGAAAAGACAATAGCCTGTTTTTTCGGGATGCTTCAGTTCAAAGTTTCTGAGGTGCCGCATTACCGGTTGACCTTCATTATACCATTGTTCTCTTCCTGTCAGCATGGTAACCTCACAGATACAGCAGAAGTCGGAGTAAAAACATTCCAGATCGGGTACATTTGCCGGGGCAGTAAAAGTGGGTTCGTTGTCGTCGCCAAGAGGGGCATTCATTTTAATTTCGGTTGCGTCGTTTAAAATTTTCATTGCCCTGTATACATATTTTTCCAAAGCAATACTCGGTTTTTCCGGAAGTTTTCGAATGTTTTCCAATTTTTTGATGGTATCTTCGATTGCATTTTCATCATAGATTTGTCTTTCGCTTTGCAAAGAAGAACGAATTTCACGTAATTTAGCGATTTGATGATTCAAATTTTCAACGGTATTCTCCAAAGGCATAAAAGTAAAATTCGGCTGCAAGAGGCGAATATCTTTGAGAATTTGATTTGCGATCAGCTGCATTTCGGAAACATTTTCCCAAGGCAGATCATAAGTGGACGAAGCGCACATGAATTCAATAAAATCCTTTTTGGAATTGAATTTTTTGGAGGAGCCGTTTTCCGTTTTGAAAAGTTTTTTCAATTCAATTGTTCTGCGAGGTTCCAGATCGATAAAATATCCGCCTCCTCGTATAGAGATATATTTTGTCAAACGGAAGTATCGGATCGCATTGTCGGTATAGTCTCGTATATTTTGCTCGTTATAATTTTCATAATCGGACAAATACTGACGTGTATATTGGATCACAAAATTCGATTGTTCTTCATGTTTTTTTACGGAGGACAGCTCTTCGTATTGAGTCCGGAATTCTAAAAGTTTTTCGGCCGTCGAGTTTATATCCTTGTAATTGATCAGGGAAAGGGCAAAGATTCCGAACTCCTTTTTAGAAATTCCTTTTGCAGAAATATTTCTTTTTTTGCAAAGTTGATTGACACGGTTGATCAGTAAAAGAGTGGAGATGAACGGTTTGGTATCATATCCATCGCTTTGTAAATAATCACGAGAAAGGGGGTTGGGATATTGCCAATTGATCAAACTGCGAAACCAAAAATCATCAATGTCAATAATACCGGAGAGAAGTTTTTTTCCCAAATCGGTGATCATCACTTTATGATTTATAATAAACGCCAATCCTGCTTTTTCCAATGGTTTATAAGAAGTTCGACCACGCATTGGGGGATCTTCATAATTTCTGGAATCGAAAATGTCTTTTGCCTGGTCAAATGTCATTTCTTCGGAGGAATTCCAAAGATCAATCTGTTCAGAAGTTAAATATTGACTTTCAGGCTTATACAAACGCTGCTGAATCAGCAGAATTTGAAATTGGGATTGCGTTTCCTTATTCCATATTTTTCCTTCTATTTGATTCAAGACATGAAGAAATCCCTTTATTCGATAAGGATTCCGAACAGTTGTAGACATGCTCCACAGTTTTTTTCCCATTTTTATCGGTCCCCTTCCGTGATTAATAATTCACAATCAATACTTCTTCTGCAGATGGTGTTTTATCTTTTGTCTGATAATTCGAATTTGCATAATGAAAATTCAAAAAATGGACGTTGTAATCATTTTGATGGGCAGTGAGCCATTCTTGAAGAATTCCATTTTCTTTACCCTTGCTGCGCAATACATTTGAAAGGGCAAAGCGTATTTTCCGCTGATGAAGTGTATCCAAAAAAAAGAGCAGATTTCGTTCATCGTTTTCTTTCCAGCCTCCTTGCTCATTGTATGTTGCGCATGTTATCAAGTACGGGGGGTCAACATACACGAAATCATTTTCGGTCAATAATTGAACATCCAATTCACGAAAATCCTGATTTTCAAAGCGATAAGATCCATGATAAAGCCGATTGCAAAAAGATGATAGCTTGCTCTTCATTTGCGGATTAAAATCTCGTTTTCCAATCGGCAGATTAAAATTTCCTGCTTGATTAAAGCGGATTTGATTATTAAACGAGTAAATGATTAAAACATAAAGACGAATGTAGTAATTCATGTTTTTTATTGTCAACTTGTTAAAATCATCACGCATTTTCAAAAAGGAGATCCGATTATATTCCGCAAGACCATCTGAACCATTGCAACAGTAGTATTCATATCCATTTACGGATGATCGCGAGAGATCATACTGATCGATCAGTTTTTCCACCCGAAAAATAATATCATCCAGGGGCAGGCTTTGAAGTGTCGTTAAAAGACCAATCAGAACATCATTACTATCGTTAAAAACAACGTGGTCCGCAATCGCATTGATGCCGACATTACAGCCGCCGCAAAATAAATCAACAAAATTTGATATATTCTCTGGAAACAGCGGAAGAATTTGGGGCAATAAACGATACTTCCCTCCTGAATAATTCAGGGGAGATGCGACAATATCCAATCCTGTACATTCATCGAACAATAACAAGGAAGAGCCTCTCTTCATTTTCCGGGCGGATGGATTTTCCGGTCGTAAAAGCCTTATAGCTTTCCGAAAAAATCTTTAACTGCCCCTTCTCGGTTAAAATGGAAGTAATTTCGTCGTCGGATATTTTGGCATTGGAACGTTCGTCGCCGTTTTTTGCCATATTGTTGTAAGAAACCAATATGTATCGCGCTCGAATGTTTCTGATCAGATTCTCGAAGGCAACCGGCGCTTCGCGTGTACAATATCGGCTTTTCGACTCACCGCGATCCATTTTTCGTCCTACACCAAAAACTTCCGGTTTTTCCCATTTTGCAACGTTTTCGAGAACATGATACGCATCACCATACTGCCGCGAATTGTAGGGGGGATCAATATAAACGAGATCGGCCCGAATATGTTCCGCCAAATCATTCGCATCTTCATTATAGCACTCATTGCCCCTGTTTGAAACTGTATCCGAAATATCGGGGGCTCGCAGTTCCAGCGAATCCCGAAATGGAACATCCTGTCGCCAAGCATCATAATGCCCGCAGGTGTTGGCTATTTTATCCATTCCGTATAAAAGAGAGGTTATCAAAACAGCGCGTTCCCGAAGATTTATTTTTTTTGCCAAAAATTGCTGTTCAATGTCTTCACGAATGAATCCTATTTTTCTGCATACCGCCTCACTGAAATATGAATTTGAAAAATTCTCCGACATATAGTTTTTTTCGGTTGGTTCCGACTGATTATAAAAGTCAATGAAATCAAAGATTTTTTCCAGGGAGAATTTTTGACTGCCAAACCATGTCAAATGGCATTGATAATTACTGTACAAAAGATCGTTTGTAATAATCTTCCTGTCCGGAAACAGAGAAGCAACCGCGCCTGTTCCGGCAAAAATATCGGCCAGAGATTTCATATCCGGACAATTCTGATCAATAATCGAACGAATAAACGGAAGTAATCGATATTTATTGCCTAAATATCGCCGATTATTGATCGATACCAAACGAACATTGCCGCCGCACAGACATTTTTCCAACATTATCGGACCTTGACTCAAGCAAAAACGGAGAAATAATGGGTGTATCCTGATAAAATTCCAAGATTCATTATACCAGTTTCCGCATTTTTATAAAGTCTGATGATCTTTTGTACTGCCGAATATTTTATAATTTTTCGAATTCCATGAAAAGAAGGAAATTTTATCTTGATTTTTTCAAAAAAAAAGGGAAAATGGGGAATATCAATCATGTTTTTTAATTCGTTCCCTGTTTTTTAAGGGAAGAACCATTTTCGAATCAAGGGAGACAACAATGGAAGATCGATTTTCACGACGGGATTTACTGAGAATTTTCGGAGCGGGAGCGGCCGTCTCCTCGGCGAGCTATTTTTCTCTGAACCAAAAAGCGTACGCGGACCTCGCGGAAACTAAAGGCGCAAAAAGAGGAACAGTCTACGATGGAAAAGACGCGGTTCCTTGCCAAATTAAAGACGGCAAGATCTTTCGACCCGCCGCTGATGTTCCGACAATCGAATCAACCGATGTTCTCGTTCTCGGCGCCGGTCCGGCGGGCTGCTGCGCCGCAATCGCCGCCGCTCGGGCCGGTGTGAAAGTTCTGCTCGTCGAACGATATAATCATTTCGGTGGTTTGGCCACCGGAGGACTCGTTTTGACTATTCTTGGACATTGGACAAAAGGAAAAGTCCAGGTTTGCCAAGGACTCGGCGAAGAAATGATGCAGCGTCTTGAAAAAATGCCCTACGGTATCGCCGGAAGAGATCCCGGTCGAAATCCCGCCGTCGACGCAGAAGCCTATAAATACCTTCTCCTCGAAATGATCACCGAAGCCGGTGTCAATGTTTATCTTCACAGCTGGGCAACCGACGCAATCGTCGATGGAAATGTCGTAAAAGGAGCAGTGATCCAAACCAAGCTGGGTCCGAAAGCAATTCTCGCAAAACAGGTGATCGATACCACCGGAGACGGCGATATCTTCGCCTCCGCAGGCGTTGTTTTCGATCGGCGTGATTATCATATCGGGCTTCCCCATCGGTTGGCCGACTTCCCTGATCTCAAAGGAAAGAAAAAACCTCGAAATTACGGCGGTTTTACTCCCATCGAAAATATCCGCTGGGTCAATATGGGCGGAAAAACCACCGACGGACTCGATGCCAAGATCCTTTCCGATCTTGAAATCGAATATCGTAAAAAGATCTGGGCCGACTATATTAAATTACGCAGTGAGCCCGGCTTTGAAAATGTCAAGATGATTGAAACTGCTCCTCAACTCGGTGTTCGAATTACCCGTGTTCTCAAAGGCGTTGTTGAATTGACGGTAAAAGGTGTTTACGAAAATCAAACGTTCGAAGATTGCGTCGGAATCGGCGGTGCCTGGCATGGCGATCATCAGGGCTGGCAGATCCCGCTTCGCGCTTTGCTCCCTGAAAAAACGGAAAATCTTCTTACCGCAGGACGCACGATTTCCTCGGAACCGCGAATGTCCGATCTTATTCGGGTCATTCCGAACTGCTGGGTCTCCGGACAGGGTGCCGGATGCGCCGCCGCCTGCGCCGTGGAACAGAATACGACTGTTCGTAATGTCGATATCAAAAAAGTACAGACCCTTCTGAAAAAACAGAACGTCTATTTCGGCTAAAAACGTGAGGAGTGATTAGTGAGGAGTGAGGAGTGGTGCGGCGCCGGGGGTTCCGCGCCGGACCACTTCGCCGCGGGGCTCCTTAATCACTAATCACTGTCCGAAAAATTCCCTGATTCCGTTCGCTGTCGTTCACTCCATAAGGGGTTCGGTAATTGTTCGCCAACATCGAAAACTTCCTGATTCCTGAAATTCTTGCCAAACTCATCAGAAATCTTGTCGAATGATAAAAAAAGAGATTGACATAAAACCATATGGAGGGTATCATATCATAATAATATAGAGTGCCTGCAGCAGAAAAATGGACTTTGTGTAAAAGGACTTGCCGGAACGGAGCTTTGGCAGTCCAAGTTTTGGGTTTTGCTGGAAAGGCAATTTTGCGATTCAATATGATCTTTTCACCGTGAAGCCGTACTCTTCACAGAAGGAAGGAATAATGATATACTCCCATAAAAGCGTCCGATACGGCAAATATATTGCCTTGCTTGCTTTGATTCTGCTTTTGTCCGGTGTTGAGGTAAATGCTCAGTATATTCCCAGAATACCCACTATTCCCAGGTTTCAGGTTCCCACAACTCCCCTTTCGCAGAGAAATTTCAAAAACCATCGTAATACGCGATCGGAAGGGAATAATGGAAATCAGTACACGGAATCCTCTTACGGACAAAGATACGCTTCCGGGCAGGGAGGATACGGAGCCGGTCAAGGATATATGGGACAGGGAAACGCTGCCGGACAAGGATACGCAGGGCAAAGATACGCGGCGGGCCGCGGTACCGGAGGAGATCAGGAAAATCCCGCCGGTCAAAGAGGTTCCCGGACGTCCCGTCGTTCGAAATCCAATCCAAAATCGAAGCCGGGTGCGGATGCCAAAGCCGGCGCCGATTCTGTTCCCGGTGCGGAACCAATGGCTGGAGCGGATCCGATGAACGGAACAGATCCAATGTCCGCCGCCAGGGCCGGTGCGAAATCGAAGCCGGGCGCGAATACTCTTCCCGCAGTTGATCCCGCGAAAGACCCCAAAAGCGCGAAAGACCCGAAAAGTGCGGGAAAAGCAGAGGACGAAGAATCGGAAGAACCGCTGCGAACTTTCGCGGAACAGTATGATGCCGCCGGTCCGGAAACGGTGATTACGCTTAATCAAAAGAATTTTCTTTCCGACGACCGTGTTTTTATGAACGCGAATTTTATAAAAGGAGCTGCGGAAGAAGAAACCATTCCAGTGATCCTCATTCATGATATGAATGAAAATAAGAAGGATATGATGCCTCTCGCAGAGACCCTTGCGAAAATGGGGATGGCCGTTTTAGTTCCCGATCTTAGAGGCTGCGGGGAGTGCACAAAACGGATCGTCTCCGATTTTGGATATGGACCAAAACCGGTTGACCGCCTTGATGAACTCTATACGATCGACAAATTCGTTAAGGAAGATTACGGCGGAATGATCAATTACGACGGAAAATTCTGGTTCCATTTTTTAATCGATCAGCATAATCGAAAGCATCTGAATATGCGCAAGCTGGTTGTGATCGGATCGGGAACAGGGGCTGCTGTTGCCGCCGGTTGGGTGAAAAACGACTGGTCTGTCGGCGGGTCCAAGAATGCGCATTTTACGAAGCTCCTCATTTTGATCTCGCCGGAATTTAATAATTGCCGCAATTTTCTGCAAACAGTGAAAAAACGGATGAACGATCAGCTGGGATTTCTCGCTTTTGTCGGAGAGTTGGATGCGGATCGGCTTGAAGATGTTAAAAAACTGCAATCCCTGATCGCGGGTAAACAGCCGGCCGATACTCCGCCGGAAAAACGAAAGTTTCCGATCATGCCCTTGAAGACTTCGGATCAGGCAACCAAATTGCTCTCCGATTCTTTTGATCTTCCCGAGTATATTAAAAAGTTTCTCGATCTTCGATATGCGCGGCCTGCGATGAAAAATACAAAATGGGCCGAAATCCGGTTTGATGATTGATGGAATCGAATCCGGGCGGTTCGGAACGATCCCTCACTATATTCGCAAAGGGAGTCCTTTTCGCAAAAAAAGGACTTTCCTGTTTATCGGAATTGATTTTTCCTTCCCGATGTCTTTTTTGCGGAAAACTTCTTGAGGATCACTCCTGTTCTGATCAGGATTCCGGCGCGGATGAGAAAATTCCGTCGGGGATCTGCAAAGATTGCTGGTATCGAATTCTTCCGGTCAATCTTTCCTGTCCGAAATGCGGCGGAACGCGGCATGAGATTATTCCGAGTGAACGATCCTGTCCTTCCTGCAAACGGTGGTTTCCTTCTTTTAAACGGATCGTTGCGTTTGGAGAATATCGCAGCAAGATTGAACCGTTTATTCTCGCGATGAAAAAGGACACAACAGGGCGATGGGCCGAACAATGGGTCAAGCTTCTTCTCTTTTTGCGGGAAAAGGAGATACGGGCTCTTGATTCGGATCTGATCCTTCCGGTTCCCATGTTCATTACTCGTAAAATTGCGCGGGGAGTGAATTCGCCCGAAGAAATTGCGCGATCTCTTGCCCGAAAACTTCATATTCCCTGTTCTGTTTCCACTTTGGTTCGAATTAAGGCAACTTTGCAGCAAAGTCTTATTATGCCGAACAAGCGTCAAAAGAATGTCGCAAACGCTTTTCTGATCAAACGGCGATCTCCTATTTCTCTCTGGAATCGACCGGCCGAGGTGTGCGGAAAAAAGATCATGCTGGTCGACGATATTCTTACAACCGGATCGACTTGCGAAGCGATTACAAGTCTGCTTCTTGCCGCGGGCGCCCAAAGAGTCGATGTTGTCGTGATTGCCCGAGGACAGGGAACGTCTCTTCAGATTCGCAAGACGGATCCTTCTCAACCGCTCGAACCCTTGTCCGATGAAGATTTCGCCCCTTTTTAAACAGACAAGCTGTTAATAAGCGAATGATTTTGCGCAAAAGTGAATATAGTTTGCGCAAATTTGTATTGTATTCCCGATTCGGGGGATTATAATTGTTAATCGACAGGGGAAAAAAGAGTTCATGGAGCATTCGCAATCGGAGAACACTTCTGTTTGCTCCTGTTTCGATCGATAAAGAACCGTTTTTCCATTTTTATTTTCAATTTATGGATCAAAAAAGGTAAAAAATTGGCAAAGTCAAAAATGATGTTTCCTGTTTTAGAGACACAAAAACAGGGTAAAGGAAAGGGATCGGATCGGATCAATTCCGTTTTTCTTTCCCTTTGCGGGAAGTACGGACTTTCTGATCCGGATCGCTGGAGTCTTCGTTCGGAAAGCAGTTCCGGTTTGAACGGACCTGTTTCCCTGATCTGGAATCATTCCAAAAAAGAAGAGATCATTCCTCTTTTTCCATGGAGACAGGAACGTCGTTTTCAGGAGCTTGCCCGTCTTGTGGAATCCAAAACGGTAGAAGATGTCGTTTTATGCCGCTTTTCCTGTTTTACAGGGGATCGGAACGGATCCCTGGAATCCCTGCTTTATCGGGAATTTGATCTTGCCGAATGGCTCAACGGCTCGGCGATCATTTCTCTTTACGGGACCAGAGGGGGAACGCAATTTATGAATCTTCTTCTTCATCTTGCGAACGGCGCGATTTGCAGTCTGGAAGCGGGGACCATGATGCCGGACAAATTCTCACAGCGCGCGATGGACCGGCATGAGCTGATCGGCCGGCGCGGAGTTGCATCCGATCGGGTCGTGGATACCCAGATTCCGCAGGAGTCCATTTATCTTTATACTCCGAAAGGAGAAAAGCGATTCACCGATACGGATTCGGAGCTCTTCGGACTGGAGGACTCTCTCGTTTATTCCATTCGGGACGCGTTTTCTTTTGTGCGGCAGTACGGATCCGGATCGAATAAAGATCTTGTTCAGGCGATTCGAAATCGACGGCGGGATCATGATCGATTAACCGGTTTAATAGACCTTGCGGTCAAATCTGCCGATCTGGAAAAACCGTTCAAGGTGAAAGGAGCGAAGAAATGAAGCCGTTAAAAATTGCGATGATGTCTCTTACGCATGGACATACACGAAAATACTATCAGACCTTGCACGATTCTCCCAAGCTCGATTGGGTTGCTGCCTGCGCGGAAAACGATACGGTGAAAGGAATTTTTGACCGATCGGTTTCCGGGATCCCCTGCTATCGGAACGAAGAAGAGATGTTCGATCGGCATCCGGATATCGAAGCGGTCGTTCTCGCTTCCGCGAACAGTGAACATTTGCGCCAGATCCGGCTTTGCGCCGAACGGGGAATCCATGTCCTCTCGATGAAAATTCCGACCTTCGACATGGAGGAATACGACGAGATGATCCGACTCGTTGAAGAAGCGAAAATTATTTGCCAAATCGAACTGGAGATGCACTATAATCCGGTGATTTTTCGACTCAAAAAACTTGTCGAGAACGGAGAACTCGGAAAACTTTTCGCATTTCAGGCGACGAATATTACCCTTTCGCCTGTTTGGGCGTTCCCTTGGCAAGGAGTTCCTGAACTGAGCTATGGGAAACGTGTTCCTCTTTCTCCAGCCGATCCGAGATTCCGCGGCGGCGCTCTTTGCGATCATCCCCATATTTTCGATATGATCCGCTGGATCACCGGAAGCGATTATGATCATGTTTACGCGGCCGTTCCTTCACGAAATATCCGGTCCGGACTTGAAGTCGAAGATACCATTCTCGTCAATGGAAAAATGAAGGATGGAACCTCCTTCCTGCTCGATCCTTCCTGGTCCCGTCTGGAGGAAAAACTTCCGGTTCCCGGTCCCGGCTGGGAGATCTTTCCGAAAAGAATGGAAGTCAATATCTCTCTCCATGGAGAAAAAGGGGTTCTGATGGCCGACTGCTTCGGACCCAATGTCTATCACAACGGAAAACCGAATGATCGATATACCGTTCAATACACCTATTTCGACGAATGGATCGGACTGGTTGATGAATTTATTCATTCCATTCGAACGGGAACTCAGCCCCGAATCAATCTTCAATGGCATCGGCGAAGTATTGAAGCGATGAACGCGTGCTATGAGAGTATTGCGAAAAATAAACCGGTTCATTTTTAAGAGATCATTCTCATTTGAGGATCATTTCCAATTCCAAAAAGAGAAGGAAAATGATCCCGCAGATATTATCAAAAGGAGAAGAATATGGCCGTACTGGAAACAGGTGTCAGCTATTACGGATTGAGCTATCCGGAACACGCGGAGCAGGATTTTAAAGAGATGCTCCGGCATAATTGCAACGCGGTGATTCTTGCGTTGACCGAATTCGATATTGATTTCTGGTTTCCGAACATCAAGGAAATCGCGAAGCGCGCGAAAATGCTCGGAATGAAAGTCTATTTGGATACTTGGGGAATCGGGAAATGGTTTGGCGGCGAACCGCCGAGTCTTTTCTTAACCAACAATCCGGGAAATCGGCAAGTTTCCGCTTTTACCGGCGAGCCGCTTCCGCATTCCTGCTTTAATACGGAGGCATTTCGGCATTACTTTTTCGAGATTTGTGAAAAGTTGGCCGCTGAAGTGGATGCCGACGGTTTTTTCTGGGATGAGCCGCATTACGCGCTTCCCAAGGCCTACGCGTCGATCACCGGAGGGGCCGGCGACGATTGGAGCTGCCGATGTCCGATCTGTCAAAAACTTTTCGAGGCGGAATACGGATATCCCATGCCGAAGCAGCTGACCATGGAAGTCAAGCGGTTCCGACAGAATCGCGCCCTTGATATTCTGGAAACCGCAAGCCGCAAGATCAAGGCAATTCGCCCTTCCAGTAAAATCATCTGCTGTGTTCACGCGACCCTTGGGACTTATTACGTTACCGAGAACCGCGGATACGATAATTGGGATAAAGTGGCCCGATCTGATGCCTGTGATGTCTTCAGTTCCACCATTATTTCCTGGCAGCTCCCGCAATCGTTCTTCCGGTCGATCACGCAAAGAACGATTGACGCCGCGAGCAAATACGGAAAAGGAAATCAGCGCTGGCTCATGGGATATTATCAGGAGCCGGAAAATCTCGACAAGATCGGCGAGATCGTTCGGCTTTACGCGGAGATGGGAGTGGAAAGCCTCTTTGCCTGGACTTATCGGGGAGGAGCGGGAACCGTGCTGGCCGCCCCGCATGCTCTGGATGTATGGGACGCTCTCGGCCGCGCCTATGGGGAAGTATTGCAGCGTTAATTCGTGAAGGATCCAGTGCAGGCCGATTGTTCCCGACTCGATCTCAAAAGAATTTTTATTTGAGATCGGGAACATCCCGCTTGCCCAAGGACCCGAAATAAAGAACAGGAGAATATAATCGATGTCCGACTCAAAAGATTTCGGCTATCTCGAATCGACTCTTGCCGTTTTGCGCAGGATCGAAAAGGAACAACAGGATAATATTGAAAAAGCGGCCGGACTTATGGCCGATGCGATCGCGGAAGACCGCCTGATCCATGTTTACGGCGGCGGAGGACATACGACCCTGGTGATGGGAGAGATGTTCTTTCGCGCCGGCGGATTGGCCAATATCAATCCGATTATGGAAACAGGACTGTCCGTATTCAATCAGGCGATCAAGTATCTCGAATTGGAACGATGTGTCAACTATGGACGCAGTATTGTCAAGTATTTTAAATTGAAACCGAACGATGTTCTGATCATTTTTCATAATATCGGGATCAATCCGGCAACGATCGACGCCGCGATGGAAGCGAAAGAGGCGGGAGCCAAGATCATCGCGGTCAGTTCTTCTTATTGGCAAAATGAAATGCCGCCGGAACATTTTATCCGGCATCCGAATCAGAAGAATCTGTTCGATTTTGCCGATGTCGCCATTGATGATTATAATCGCGTCGGAGATTGCGCCGTCAATGTTCCCGGCTTTAATACGCCCATTGCGCCGAACTCGAATCTGGTTGACTTTTATATTGCGCACCGTCTGGAGATTGAAACGGTTCGTCAATGTGTTGAACGGGGAATTGAACCGCCTGTCTGGAGAAGTGCCAACGCGCCCGGCGGTGATGAATTCAACGCGAAATATGTTGAAAAGTATTCTCCGCGCGTCAAAATGCTCTGATTGATCCGAGCGGAACAAGATCCGATCAAAGATTGCTCCGAGCGGAGAAGAATCCAAGCGATATAAAGGAAATGAAAGGGGTTTCGAATCCATTTCTTCCGCGATTTTCATCCGATTCCCGATACACAGCGGGAATCCTTTTAACGGGAAAACTGTATGATATTTCATTCCATTGACTTTGTGATTATCGCTCTGTTTTTTCTGATTACCCTTCTGATCGGATGGATCACGATGCGCCGCAGCGGAAAAGATTCTTCGGAGTTCTTTCTTTCCGGACGATCGATGCCCTGGTGGCTGCTCGGCTTTTCGATGGTTGCGACGACCTTTTCGCCGGGGACCCCGAATCTGGTAACCGATATTGTGCGGCAGCACGGGATCTCCGGAAACTGGATCTGGTGGGTCTTCCTTCTTACCGGAATGATCACGGTCTTTATTTACGCCAAACTTTGGCGGCGATTGGGGGTATTGACCGATATTGAATTTTATGAAGTGCGGTACAGCGGAAAGATCGGGGCGTTTCTTCGCGGATTTCGAACGCTTTATCTCGGTCTGCTCGTCAATACGGTGATCATGGCGATTGCGACCCTTGCGCTGATCAAGATCCTTGCCGTCTTTGGCGTTCCGGAAGTTCCGACGATTGTATTGGCGTCGGTGATCACGGTGATCTTTTCTGCCTGCGGCGGTTTTGCCGCCGTTTTATGGACCGACTTTTTTCTTTTTATCGTTGCGATGATCGGTGCGGTTGGAACGGCGATTGTTGTATTGGATCTTCCGCAAATCGGCGGACTGCACAATCTTTTGCTCCATAAAGAAGTTGTCGGGCGGATCTCCTTTTTCCCCGACTTCAAGGATACGCAATCGGTGTTCGCACTCTTGATCGTTCCTTTTGCGGTTCAGTGGTGGAGCACGTGGTATCCTGGGAGTGAGCCGGGCGGAGGAAGCTATACGGCCCAGCGTATGCTCGCGGCGAAAAATGAAGCGCATGCAGTCGGGGCGACCCTGTTTTTTAATGTTTGCCATTATGCGGTCCGTCCCTGGGCCTGGTTGATCGTTGCCTTGGCTTCCCTGGTCTGTTTTCCGACTTTGGAATCCTTGCGGGAAGTGTTTCCCGCGATTTCTCCGAATAAACTCGGACACGATATGGCCTATCCCGCAATGCTTACCTTTTTGCCAAAAGGACTTCTGGGCGTTGTCGTCGCCTCTCTCTTCGCGGCTTATATGTCCACCATTTCGACACATCTGAATCTGGGATCGTCCTATATGGTCAACGACTGGTATCATCGGTTCCGCAATCCGAACGCGACCGAAAAGCAGCTTGTATGGATGGGCCGGATCTGGACGATTATTCTTATGGTTCTTTCCGGGGTTCTCGCGCTCTATTTAACGAACGCGCTTGCCGCATTCCAGATCCTTATGATGATCGGAGCGGGAACAGGTCTTCTCTTCCTGCTTCGCTGGTTCTGGTGGAGGATCAACGCCTGGAGCGAGATCTCCGCAATGATCATCTCTTTTATTATTGCCGTCTACTTCAAGTTCATTCATTTTCCGTTCTGGACTGCTGTCGACTCGGAAGGAAAGTCCTCTATTCCCGACTGGCTCAATTTCTCCGATTCGATGCAGTTGATTCTCGCGGTCGGATTGACAACGTTCGGCTGGATCATTATTACCTTTTTAACGCCGCCGACGGATGAAAAGACCCTGCGGGATTTTGTCCGGCGCACAAGAGCCAATGGGCCCGGCTGGAAAAAGATCATCGACAGGGCAAAAGCGGAAGGCGATCCGATCGAAGGATCCGATCGTCAATGGTCCGTTCCGGTCGGGATCTTTTGCTCGATCATCTCCTGCATCGCCGTTTATGCCGCGCTTTTCGCGACGGGATCCTTCCTTTACGGAAATTTTTGGACCGGAATCATTCTTTCCGTAATTGGTGCACTTGGTTTCCTCGCGTTGATCCCTTTATGGAAAAGGATCGTATCATGAAATACGGCAATACGAAAGAGATCGTTCTTCTTTTGGAAACTTCGCGTCAGCATGGGCGAAGTATTCTCCAGGGAGTGATCCAATGGTCCCATCGATATGGTCCGATCCGTCTTCGCGCCGGAGCCGGCCATCTTCTCCAGGAACTTCCCCGATTGGGGAACTGGAAGAATATCGGTCTGATCTCCCGTCTTACCGTTCCCGGAATTGTGGAAGCGATCGACAAATATCATATTAAAACCATTGTTCTTGAACCGAATACGGACGATCAGGAACTGATCCAAAAGCGATTGAAGATCCCTTCCATTCGAATCAATCCGGAAACGACAGGACAAATGGCGGCCGATTATCTTTATGATCACGGATTTCAGAAATTTGCCTTTTGCGGATTTTCCTGCCGATCCTGGTCCGACCGCAGGGAAGAAGCGTTTGTCCGCGCGATTGAAAAAAGACATATGCCTGTTACTTCCTATAATAAACCGAAAACCGAGTTGCCCTGGAGCCGAGAAAAAAAGATCCTGCGCGATTGGCTGAAATCCCTTCCTCAACCGATCGGGATCTTTGCCTGTGATGATGATCGGGCGCGTCAGCTTCTGGAGATCTGCGAGGAAGAAGGGCTCTCGGTTCCCGCTCAATATTCGATTCTCGGCGCGGCGGACGATGAACTCTTATGCGAATTGACCTCTGTTCCTTTATCGAGTATCGCCTTTGATCTTGAGCGGGCCGGATACCGCGCAATGTCCCTTCTCTCCGATATGATCGACGGAAAAGTCAAGAATGGAGATGATATTATTGTGGAACCGCTTTGGGTTGTTCCCCGTCTCTCTACGGATTACGCCGCACAACCCGATCGAATTGTCCGCGCCGCGCTTCGATACATTCGAAGTAATTATCTTCGGCCGATCAGTGTTCCCGACCTTTTGGAAAATCTTGATGTGTCCCGCCGTTCTCTGGAAGTTCGTTTAATGAAAGCAACCGGGCGAACGATCATGGAGAATATCATTCATCGAAGAGTCGAACGGGCCCGGCAGCTCTTGATCACAACCGATGATTCCATCGAAAGGATCGGTGTCCTTGCCGGGTTCGTCAGCTATCGATCCATGCTCAGCGCCTTTAGTTCCATATTGGGATGTACTCCGAAAGCGGTGCGGGAAATGGATGAAAACAACCAAACAAAAAATGATAAACCGTTTAACAGTTAACAGAAAGGAAAACAGTAAAAATGAAATTATCATTGCGAATTCTCTTTGCGTTTCTATGTGTATCGATTCTTTTTTGCAATTCAGCAATGTCGTTCGAACCGATCGATAAAAAGGGAGAGGAAATGGTCAAGTCCCGACTGATCCCCTATCCGCAAAAGATCGAGTTGGGAAACAAAGATGTCGTTTTGGATAAAAATCTTAAAGTGGAGATCCGGATCGCCGATAAAAAAGGGGCCAAGGATGTCCAGAATGCCGTCGCCAAAAGATTCTCCTCCTGGTTTAAATCGGAACCGAAGATCAAAATCGCGATGGATCCGGAAGGATATCAAATCGATGCGAGTGAAGGATCGTTGATTCTCCAGGCAAACGATCTCGCCGGGATCCGATACGCGATGTCTTCAATTCGGCAAATGGCGGAAGCTCTTCCCGGTACAAAAACCGTTCAGGGATGGTTTATTCCTGAAATGAAAGTCGATGATTATCCTCTTCTGAAATTCCGCGGAATCCATTTGTGCTGGTTTCCGGAAACACAGCCGGCCCGTATTGAACAGGCGATTCGAATTGCCGCCTATTATAAATTCAATTACGCTGTGATTGAACTTTGGGGAGTCTATCCCTATAAAGCGCTGCCGGAATTTGCCTGGGCGGAATACAAAATTCAAGAGGAGGACATTCGCGCTCTTGTCCGTCTTTCAAAGGAGTTGGGGATCCGGCTGATCCCGCAGTTCAATCTTTTCGGACACGCGTCCGCTTCCCGCGGGAGTACGGGAAAACATGTTCTGCTTGATTTTCATCCGGAGTTTATTTCGCTTTTCGAGCCCGATGGATGGACTTGGTGTTTAAGTAATCCGGAAACAAGAAAGATCCTTGACGCGATCGTTCTCGAACTGATGGATCTTTACGATAATCCGGAATACTTTCATATGGGATGTGATGAAGCCTCTTCTGCGGGAACTTGCAAAGTTTGCCGGTCATCCGATTACAACGAGATCCTTTATAATCATCTCATTCATTTCCGGGATCTTTTAGCGGCGAAAAAGGCGCGCCCGATGCTTTGGCATGATATGCTGATCAACAGCGGCGATCCCCGTTGGAGAGGATACACCGCTTGCGGCGGAAAACACACGGATCAATTGACCTCACGGCTTCCCAAAGATTTCATTATTTGCGATTGGCAATACTCCGCGCCGAAAAAAGGAGATACTTGGCCCACCATGGATTATTTTAATGAAAAGGGCTTTGATCTGATCGCCTGTCCCTGGACAAACGTTCCCGGTATTGTTTCTCAGGCCAAGAAAGCGGCCGCCAACAAATATATGGGCGTTCTTTGCACCACTTGGCATCATTTTTACGGAAGAAACATGTTCCAAATGCTGACAAGCGGATCGATCTCTCTTTGGGGACCGGAACGGCCTTTCCGTCTGAACGTTCATGATATCTTCCAGTATCATTTGCGGCAAGTCGGATGGGAAATGAAGAATCGGAAATACTCCGAACTCGGCTCATTCGACCTTCAGGTTCCCGCGAGAACCATTGGTCCTTCTTATTGATTTTTATGTTTCTCCGTAAACGGAAAAACGGACAATCACGGATCATCTTTTGGTACTCAAACTGTAATTAACCGATTTTGAAACCACGGATTTCACGGATTTTCACGGATACTTTTTGGTAAAAACACGTTTTTATCAAAAATATCAGCCCTGAATCTTATAT
>JAUNSU010000055.1:24443-24721 GCA_030539035.1 Planctomycetia bacterium | reverse complement strand
CTTGGCGATTTGCCTGAGCCAGAGATTACCCATAGATTTTGGTAGAGAGGCTTTTTTGTTTTCTATTCCCGGGGTTCATTTCCCAATTCCGTTCGCCGCGCTCACTCCATTACGGGCTTGTGATCGTAATGGAGTGATCACACTTTTCCATTTTACGCAATTAGGAATTAGGGATTAGTGATTACCAGAGGTATCGCACACCGACGTTTCCGCCGACGAAATAGGACTTGGAGCTCGCGAGATAATCGACACTGCCAAAGGTCTGGAACTGATCCGCG
>JAUNSU010000055.1:478-24433 GCA_030539035.1 Planctomycetia bacterium | reverse complement strand
CCTCCGAATCCTCCGAGGATCCAGTTGCATCCGAGATCGTTTCCAACCACACGGAACGAAGGAAGCTGGCCCTGCGCCGCGGAGAAAGAAGCAATTCCTTCTCCCTGGGTATCCGAAAATTCATGGATCCAGTTCGCATAAACAAATCCCCGAATCGGACGATTGTTCACACATCCGTCAAGATTGGCCCGAATACCGAGAACCGACTGAAAACTGTTGAATTCAGAATCGTCCATTTTCAAACGGTAAAGAGAAAGTGTATTTCCTCCGGTCTCTTCAAATCCGTCCTGCTGCAAATTGATGTACTGCAATCCAATGTAAGGCTGGATACGGGACCATCCAGTATTAAAGGTGCATCCCCGTTCGCCGTAAATACTGAATCCGGTTCCATCGCGATCCGATTTGAACGTTCCGTTTTCCGCATTGCTGATATAGATCGAACGGCTTCCCGTGTAATTCGTGGAATTTGCCGATCCGAGCAAAAGCCCGTATCCGAGCGCATCATCCCACCGGAAATATCCGCCGAAGATGTTTTCATCGAGCTTCAGCGATCCGATATTGGAATCGGTTCCGAGCTTCGAATGAATATAGCTGTAGAAAATACCGGCCTGTGCGGTATCGGTCGATCCGAGTTCGAGCCCGAAGACACCGCCCATCATTTCATAATCATATCCGGCAAGTCCGTCGTTTTCTTTCGCATCGCCGAGCGATCCGAAGACATTCCCCCACCCGCTCAACGCGTGATCCGGTTCGGTGATCTGTCCGCGGTAAATTGAGGATCGGCTGCAGAAGATCTGGGAATCCGAGGTCGGATAAAGGGTATTTGAGATCGTTTGCCGCAAAAGATTTCGTGTACTGATCTGCGCGTTGAATCCGGACATATTCAGTTCCCCGGTCAATTCCTGAAGGAAGTTGGAATTCCGGCTGACCGCATTTTCCAGCTGCTCGGAAATCTGCGGATAAACCCCGCCGCCGAGATCCGAAATCCGATTCAGAGTCTGCGCAACAGATCTTGTATTTTCCGTCGTTGCATAAGCCGCATAATCCATATCCCGGAAAACAAGATTGAGTTTGTTGTTTCCATCCTTCTCGGCAACCAATCGTTTTCCAATCACATTGTCCAAAAGGATCAAATTCGAAGTCTTTGCGGACAAAGTTCCGTTTACCGTTTCGAACATTTCCAGGGTCGTTCCGGAAACGATCTGATCAAGATAATTTTCGTCTACAACAACGTTAATCGTCCCCCCTTTCAGAACCATATTTCCATTATCGGCGGTAATACGCGTATAATGATCGGCATCGAGCATTTCCGCTTCGATCAACGATCCCGAATACATGGTGAACGCGTTGTTCCCCGTCCCTGTATTGAAGTTAATCGTGTCCGAGCTCAAGTTCATATTTCCCAAAAGGATCATGGACTTGAATTCACTGCCCCAGCCGGTCAACATTCCGCTTGGGTTCACGATCAAATCGGAATTCGCAAGCTGTGTATTGGGAGTTGCGGCAGTTCCTCCGAGCTGAAGAGTTCCCGCGTTCACGGTTGTTTTTCCGGTAATATTGCCGGATCCGTCCAGAATCAAAGTTCCTGTCCCGAATTTATAGAGATCGCCGGTATCGCCGGAAAACTCGCCTTTGTAAACGACATCTCCATCACGGACCGTAAAGACAGCCTGCGGAACAATTTCTTTGCCTTCGGAATCCGTACTGCCGCCGTTGAAAATGATATCATTGGAAAGAACAACGGTTTTATTATTTCCCTGGACATCGATTCCGCCGCCAAGGCCCTTGATTTGAATATCTTCATTTCCCCAGATATTTCCGAACGCGGTCTCTCCATCCGCAAGAGTCGAATCGGAATAATCGAGAACGATGGTTCCTCCGTTCAGAGAGGTTTCTCCGCGCGTTCCGCCCAAAGGATTCGTTGTATTATCACCAAGGATCTTCAGAACGGACCGATTCACATTTGTCGCTCCGTAAAACCCGGAAGCGGCGTTTTTATTGAGGACAACCGTTCCCCCGTTCTGAATTGTTCCATCCGCAGCGGTAAGCCCTTCGATCGTTAATTGACTTCCCGGTACTCCGGAATCAGCCAGCCCGCTGATCGTAAGCGTTTTGCCCGATGCAACTTTCAGTTTTGCGCTTCCATCCATGATCAGATTGGGAATGTCCGCATTGATCGAAGAGGTAATCGAAGCCCCGGATCCAAGCTGGATCTCGGCATCTTCTCCCCCGGCTCCTGTTGCCGACGCGAGAATCAAATTGGATCCTGATGTCGTCGTCAATGTTCCATTCCAATCCGAATTGGTTCCGGAAAGAGTCCAATCATTACCGTCGGACCGCGCTGCGAGGTTCAATGTTCCTTCTCCGGAAAGATTCGCCGCGATATTCTGTTTATTGGCGACCCCTTCCAATGTAAGAGCATATCCATCGTACACTTTAATTCCCGTTCCCTTTACGGAAGGATCAAGATTATCAAGAGTAATATCGGTCTTAATGCCCAGAACACCGGTGTTCGTCAATGTGATGGGAATCGCTTTAAGAGTATCATCAATGAGGTTCAAGGTTCCGTTCTGAACAGTGATCAACTGAACATTACTCCCGGATTCCAGGGAAAGATCAAGTTGGCCGGCACTCGTTTTATAGATATTCGCGCCGGATCCTCCTGAAATTCCATCGGTAATAATTCCTTTATAAGAGTAATCGGCGATACCGCCAAGATAAAGATCTTTTGTTCCGGTGATCACTTTCGCGGAATCGGTATCGGCCGTTGTTTCCAAGCCGATCAAATAGACATAATCTTTCTGAACACCGCCGGAAGTATACGACGAGGTCTTTGCCCCGGAAACATCCAAAACGCCGTTGAGAATACGGGTCGGTCCTTCATAGGTCAACTTTCCGGTAAGATAAAGAACATCATTCTCATCTTTCATATCAAGAGCGAGTCCGCCGTTTCCGGACATTTTTCCGCTTAAATGATAATCCTGTCCGGCTCGTTCATTTTCAAATGTCAACAGACCGCTTTCGAAAGTAAAATCATTTTTGAGATAAACATCATCTTCGGATGAGATCAATTTAAAGGAATTCGCGCCGTTGTTGTTGACAGAAGCCGATCCGAGTCCGCTGTAATAAATATCTTCCCCGGTTCCTGCAACCTTTTCGGAAACGACTTCAAGTGTCCCTTTCTTGATATCGATCGTACTGAACGTATTGTCGTTCGCGGCTGTATGAACACCGGCATCAACTCCGGTATTCGAAAAGCGAAAGATCTGGGAAGGATCGGAAGCGTCCAGAAGAATGGTTCCGTAATCGGAATTGGACGCGGTGATCTGTCCGGCAAGTTCAACACGCATGGAAGCAGGGGATCCGCTGGCCGTTCCCAGGCGCATCATATCCTTATTGCCGTTCATCTCGATCTTGTTGTTGAGAACCATGGAATTATCGAAGATCAAAGCCTTCGAGATATCGGTCGTATCGGTCCGCGCGTAAATGATTTTTCCGCTTCCAAGCGCTCCCGCGTTTCCGATCTGAATGGATCCGCCGTTCAGGGTCGTTGTGAAATTATAAGCGCTGCTGTCTCCGGTAAGATGAAGAGTCCCGATTCCCGATTTCGCGAGATTTCCGCCTGTTCCGGCATCACCGTTCGATTTGATCACTCCGGCATATTCCCCGGTACTTCCCGCGAGTCCGCCGTATGTAATGTTCAAGGTCTTTCCGCCAAGATTCAGAATCCCGGCAGATCCTCCCTGAAGATCCAAAACAGATTGATCGGCTCCGAGATTAACGGTTCCACCCTCGATATTCAGAACAGAATAAGGACTGATCGCGCCGCGCGCGTCGGCATTGAGAATTCCATCGGAAATCGTCGTATCCCCATAATAGGAAGATGCGTATTTGAGAACAAGAGTTCCTTTTCCCGTCTTCTCGATTCCCGCGTCCCGATCCTCAGCCGAAGTATCTCCGGCGAGAACATTATTGACTGTATACGTTGCGCCTTCAGCGACATTGATCGCAAGTTTGTCTTTAAGGAAAGCGCCGCTTCCGATTCCGGATCCGGCCGTTGCGGTTCCGGAGCCAAGCCCAGAGACTGTCCCGGCGGTTCCGCCCACTGCGGTATTTCCGCTCATTTCCTTACTGGTTGAATATTCGAAAGAGACGTTGGCCCCTTTTTCGATATAAAGAGCACCGCCGAGTCCGGCTCCTCCGCCGCCAGTTCCTCCGCCGGGAGTCGCATCATGTCCGTTTGAGCTGGGAACATCGGCGACATATCCACCGTTTCCGGCGCCGTATCCCCCGACCCCCGCGGTACTTGCCGAGCTTCCTCCGGCACCGCCTCCGCCGAATCCTCCGGATCCGCCGAGATCCGCCCCGGCACCGCCTCCGCCGCCGAGTCCGCCACCACCGCCGATATCAATCGATCCTCCGCCGCCTCCGCCGTATCCGCCATCGCCGCCGACTAAAGCGGTCGATCCTTCATAATGCGGATTTTGATTCTTATCCGCGGTCGCCGTATAAACATATCCGCCGCCGCTTCCGGCATTATTTGCCGAACTGACCCCATTATTTCCCCGGCCAACACTTCCGCCGTTTCCTCCGCTTCCGGTATTGGTAAGAGCATCGCCAACCGTTCCGCCGGCGCCGTTGCCGCCAAGGCCTCCTCCTCCGCCGTTTGTATTACTTTGATAAAGGACATTGCCTCCGGCTCCCCCTTGAGCGATATTACCGGTATAGACAACATCTTTCAGGACGATCTCCCCGCTCTTCGCGTAGATCGCACCGCCGGCGCCCATTCCGCCTCCGCCGCCGACCGCTCCGGATCCGCCTGATCCGCCCAGCGCGCGGCAATTTTGAAATGTCGTTCCATCGACTGTGATCTTACTGGTTCCGGTACCGTCCGTCTTTTCGGAATCAATAAAAAGACCGCGGTAATTATCGGCACCATCAATCACGCCGCCTTTAATTGTCAAGGTATTCTCGCCGTTTCCATGAATAACCGGCAAATCCCCGGACAAGATCACCGTTCCGCTGAGATTGATCACAACGGAATCGGATGAGCTGTTGAACGTGTTCAGAGCAGCTCTTAATCCCGCCGCATCACTTACGGACAGGGTTTGCACTGCACCAAACCCGGCATTTCCGGGCAGACTCAATATAAGAAAGAGAAAACCGAAAAACAGAATCCGATTCCGGCTTAAAATCTTTTGGACTTTTTTCATCTCCATTGAGGATACAACTTTCATGAGCCTGTTCTCCGTGAATAATTACACAAAATGGGCAATATACATATTTTATATCAAACCAAAATTTAAACGTAAAAGAACGCTTAATGCTCTTTATCGTCAAAATCGTTAAATTTTATCTTCTAAAAAGAAGAAAAAGTGGTAAAATTTTCCAATTATGCGGAATATTACTGATTTTCGGAAAGTAAGGCAAGATGTTTTTTTCACTCGATCAAAAAATCAAAGAGCTGCATGAGTCCCGATGGAAGGGAGTCCTTGCAATTACAGGAGGAGGGAGCGGCGCGCTTACCCGTCTTCTGTCGGTTCCCGGCGCGTCCGGAACCATTCTTGAAGGAATCATTCCCTATTCCAACGCGTCGATTCTCGATTTTCTCAAAAGGAAGCCTGATCATTTTTCTTCTGAACCGACGGCCCGGCTCTTGGCGATCGCGGCCTTTCAACGCGCCCAATCCCTTGCTCCCGAGATCGATTCCGACGATCTCTTCGGAATCGGGGCAACAGCGTCCCTTGCTTCCGATCGACCCAAGAAAGGGGATCATCGAATCCATATCGGGATCCAGTCCTTACAGGAAACCTGGTCTTTCTCTCTTACATTGACTAAAGGAGAGCGAACCCGCGCGGAAGAAGAGGAACTGTCTTCTATTTTAATCATTTTCTCTATTTTTTATTTTCTGAAAGAACAGGAGAAAAAGAAGAATTGCGGTCGATCCGATTTGAATTGCTTTAAGGATCAGATCCGTTCCGAAGTGTCTCCCTGGAAGAAACTTCTGTTCGATTCCCTTTTTCCCAGCGAGATCATATCCGTTCGATGCGGCGCGGCGGGATCCGATTGGGGAGATCTTCTCTTTCATCCTTCCGGACCCGTCCAGGCCATTCGTCGACAAGGAAATCATTTTACATCGTATAAAGATCATCCTTGCGATCAGGGCGAGAACATTTTTCCGGGCTCCTTTCATCCGATCCATTGGGGCCATTTAAAAATGCGGGAAACGGCGGAGAAAGAGACAGGAATCCCGGTTGTTCTTGAGTTGTCCGTTCAGAACGTCGATAAACCGTCCCTCGACTATTTGGAAATCGCAGATCGGCTCGCGGAAATCGAGATCGCGAACCCCGATTCGGATATCGTCTTCACGCAAGCACCGCGGTTTATCGACAAGGCGGATCTTTTTCCCGAATCCCTGTTTATTGTCGGCGCGGATACCCTGCTCCGAATCGCGGATCTCTCTTATTATAATAATGATCAAAAGCAATATGAAGAAATTGTTCATCATTTTTCCGCGATGGGAACGCGATTTCTCGTATTTGCGCGTCCCAACGGCGATCACGCGGAAACGCTTTCCAACCTTCCGATCGACGAAAATTTGCGCCATCTTTGCCGGGAGATTCCGGTCTCCGAATTTCTGGAAACGATCTCCTCTACGGAAATCCGAAAAAATCAGGAAAAATTTAGAGAAAAGTGAAAAGTTCCTCTGGAAACAGATTCTGATTTTCGATATACTTCCGATCGAAAGGGGGCGTAAACCCGCCCGGCAAAAGATTATGAGGGAAAAGAAAAACCGATTTCGGCTTGTTCCGCCGATTCTGATCCTGCTTCTGCTTTGCGCAAGCGGATGCAACAGCGTTCATCGCCGGCTTTCGATTACATCGGAGCCGTCCGGTGCTCGTGTTTGGATCAACGATCAGGAAGTTGGACGGACGCCTATTTCCCAAAATGTCGTTTATTCAGGCACCTATAAGATTCGCTGCGAACAGGAATCCTGCGAAACCACAACGGTAATGCACGATGTCCGCACTCCCTGGTATTTATATCCGGGTGTCGATTTTCTTTCCGAGAATTTTGTGCCCGGCGAACTTCGAGATAATCAAAAATGCCATGTGGTCCTCCCCCCGAAAAGAGTGGTTCCGGATAATGAACTTCTTGAGGCCGCGAACAAAATGAGAAGTGAAGCCCAGGGAAATGTGAATCTGCGGACCTATCAAAATCAAAATACGGTAATTCCTTAAACGGACCCGATGCAGTTCGATCCGTTTTACAAATACTTTAAAGACCCTTTTAAATTATAGAAACGAGCAAGGAAAGATGATCAGCGATCAGGCATACAGCCCCGTTCCCCTTTTGGATCTTTCACGTCAATACAAAACCATTCAAGCGGAAATGGATCAGGCGATTCTTGATGTCAATACATCGGGGATGTTCGTACTCGGTCCCGAAGTCAAAAAACTTGAACAGGCGATTATGGAATACAGCCGGACGAAATATGCGATAGGCTGCGCGTCGGGAAGCGATGCCCTTCTTCTTGCCCTGTTGGCCTATAAGATCGGGCCGGGCGACGAAGTGATCGTTCCTTCCTTTACCTTTTTCGCGACAGCCAGCTGCGTTGCCCGATTGGGGGCGACTCCCGTCTTCGCCGATATTGATCCGATCACCTTTAATCTGGATCCCAAAGATGTTGACGCGAAAATCACAAGCCGGACTAAAGCGATTATTCCGGTCCATCTTTTCGGACAGGTCGCGGAAATGGAAGCCTTGCAGAAGATCACCAAAAACAGCGCGGATCCCGCACGGCAAAAAATCGCCCTGGTCGAAGATGCCGCACAGGCGATCGGCGCGGATCTCAACGATATTCGAACCGGCAGCTGGGGCGATTTCTCCTGCTTGAGTTTCTATCCGACCAAAAATCTCGGCGGAGCAGGAGACGGCGGAATGCTCCTTACCAATGATGAAAAGCTCGCGCACGAAGTTCAGATCCTCCGCGTTCATGGAATGGAACCGCGCTATTATCATCATAAAATCGGACTCAACAGCCGGCTCGACGCTTATCAGGCGGCGGTTTTAAACGTAAAATTGCCCCATCTGGACGACTGGACCGACAAACGAACCGCCAACGCCGCCCGGTATCAAACCCTGTTCGCGGACGCCGGACTCGATACCGTTCTCGGACTTCCCCAAAAGATCGGAAATCGCCGGCATGTCTGGAATCAATATGTCGTTCGAATTCCCGACGGCAAACGAGATCAGCTCCGTCAATATCTGCTCGACCATAAAATCGGGTGCGATATCTATTATCCGCTCGGACTTCATGAACAGGTCTGCTTCAAGTATCTGAACTATGCGCCCGAAGATCTTCCGGAAACCTGGAAGGCGACCCGGGAAGTGCTCGCTCTCCCCATTTATCCCGAACTTCGTTCCGATGAACAGGAAATTGTCGTTCGGACCATTCGATCGTTTTTTGATAAATAAGAAATTACGGACAGGCAATTCCATGTTCCCTACGCCCAGTTGCCGATCGCGCCGAAAAGAAAAAGGGATCCTTCTCTTTATAGTATCGGTGATCATTTTGATTTTAGCGCTGGGCGGAGTCTCTCTTCTCCTTTTAATGCGAACGGAACATGAAGCGGCGCTGCTCCGTTCCGAAGAACTTCAGTTGACCGGATCCGTTCGATCCGCCGTTGCCCTGATCAAGCAGATCGTCGATCTTCCTCCGGATCAAAAAAAGGAAAAGGGAGGGATCTGCGACAATCCCGCGCTCTTTCGAAATATCGCAATCGCCAATTCTCAAAATGGACCCGATACATCGGTTTCTTTTACCATCTTCGCGCCCCGATTCAATAAGGAAAAGATCGAAGGGATCCGATTCGGGCTGGTTAATGAATCGACCAAGCTCAATCTCGGCGCCCTCCTCCGCTGGGATCGCGAATCGCCGGGAACCGGAAAAAAAATACTGATGAAATTGCCGGGAATCACTGCCTCCGAAGCGGACTCCATTCTCGACTGGATCGATCCGGATGAAAATCCCAGGGATCAGGGAGCGGAATCCGTTTGGTATGAATCCCAAAAACGGCCTTATCGCCCTCGAAATGCGCTTCCTGTCTTTCTGGAAGAACTTCTGCTGGTCCGTGATATTGAGCGTAAACAGCTTTTCGGATCGAATGAAAACCGCCTTTTCGATCTCGCCGCGAAATCGGAATCGGACAACGACTTTACCCTTCCCGCGGGCGAGAATGGAGAAAACGAAGAAGCAATTCCCTGGAATCAGCTCTTGACCGTTTTCAGTGCCGAAAAAGATCTCGATCCCAATGGGGAGCCCCGAATCGATCTGAACGAAAAGAATCTGGAATTTCTCCATGGAGAACTCGTTCGCAGACTGGATCCCGATCTCGCGAACTTCATTATCCATTACCGTCAATACGGACCGTCCAAAAAGCAAAACGCTCCGGCGACAACTTCGGCTCAAAAAACGGAAAAGCCGAATTTTAATCTTCCGGGCAAGTTCCTTTTTCGAACTCCGCTCGATCTTGTCGGATCTGCTGTTCTGCTCCCGAACGGGACCCGTTGGGATTCCCCTATTCCGGATGAAGAACAAAACGCGCAAAAACTGATGCACTTTCTCGACTTCGCGTCGGTTGGAGAATCCGCCCTCTTTTTCGGACGGATCAATATTAATGAATCTTCCCGAATTGTACTGGAATGTATTCCCGGACTTACCGATGCGGATGTTCAGCGGATCCTTTCCGAAAGGCCCGGCCCGGATCAATATGGATCCGAAAATTTCCGGCATTCCGCCTGGATCTATACAAAAAAGATCGTCGATCTCGAAAAAATGAAAGATCTCTGGTCGAAAACGACTTCCGGCGGAGATGTCTATCGTGCGGAGATCATTGCATCGCTTGCGAATCGGGGATCCGGGATTCGGGCGGAAGTCGTTGTCGACAGCACGGTCAATCCTCCCCGACAGGCATTTTATAAGGAAAAATAAAGAAGATGAACGATATTGAAAAGAAATGTCAACCGATTCGAGCTATTCTCTCGGATGTTGACGGAGTCCTTACTGAAGGATCGCTTTTTTTCATTCCGAGCGGAGAAGAAATAAAATGTTTTAACATTCGGGATGAACTCGGGATCCGTCTTTGGCAAAAAGCGGGGCATCAGTTCGGACTGATCTCGGGCCGAAGTTCGCATCTTGTTCAATTTCACGCGGACGATCTTGGCCTTGCTTTTGTCCGGCAAGGAGTACGCGATAAACGGAAAATGCTGGAAAAGATTATGGAATCCGCCTCTCTTACGCCGGAAGAAGTCTGTTTTATCGGGGACGATTTTCCCGATCTTTCCGCGATGAAGCGCGCAGGGATCGGCGCAACGGTTGCCGACGCTCCGGAGGAGATCCGAAAAGAAGCCGACTGGATCTCAACCAAACAGGGCGGCAAAGGCGCCGTCCGCGAACTGATCGAAATGATCCTCAAAGCCCAGAACTGCTGGAATACCGTAATCCAAAATTACCTCTACTGATGTTTTTTTGTTTAAATTATGAGTGCATTAGTTTTCAGGGAATTTCTTTATCAGGTATAATTTATGAAATTGGATTATGAAAACAAATTGGATGAGGAGTATTTTTTAGGGATTCCCGCGGCCTCTGCGGTCCGCGGACAGTTTATTCCGGATAAAAAAATGCTCTTCCAAGGGGATAATATTGATGTTTTAAAATTTCTTTTACAAAATGGATATGAGAGCAAAATCGATTTAATCTATATTGATCCGCCTTTTGCGACAAAAAACGTTTTTACAATAGGAAATGAACGGGTAAGTACAATCAGCAGCAGCAAAAAAGACAAAACGGCGTATTCCGACAGTCTTACCGGCAGTGATTTCATAGAATTTTTACGTCTTCGGCTGATCTTGCTCCATAAACTGCTTTCAGAAAAAGGATCATTGTATTTGCATATCGATTATAAAATCGGGCATTATGTCAAGATTATTATGGATGAAATATTCGGAAACAATAATTTTCGAAACGATATTACGAGAATAAAATGCAATCCCAAAAACTTTTCCCGAAAGGCCTATGGGAATATCAAAGATCTGATCCTTTTTTATTCGAAAAGCAGCACCCTCATTTGGCATGATCCCAAAGAACCTCTTGCAGAATCGGACGTATCAACCCGTTTTTCGAAAACAGATGCAAAAGGAAGACGATATACGACTGTTCTTGTTCATGCGCCGGGAGAAACAAAAAAATGGCCCCACGGGCGGAATGTGGAGAGGAATGCTGCCCCCTATCGGAAGACATTGGCGTTCCAATCCCGAAGAACTTGATAAACTTGATGCCGAAGGTTTGATAGAATGGTCTAAAACAGGCAATCCCAGAAAGATCATTTATGCAGAGGATAAAGTTGCAGAGGGACGCAAAGTACAGGATGTGTGGACTTGGAAAGATTCTCCCTACCCTTCCTATCCCACAGAAAAAAATCTCGATATGCTGGAAATGATTATCAATACCTCTTCCGATGAAAACAGTGTTGTGCTTGATTGTTTTTGCGGAAGCGGAACAACATTGGTTGCCGCAGAGAACCTGAATCGAAATTGGATCGGAATTGACAGTTCCGATTCGGCAATCAAAGTCGCTGAATCAAGATTGGCAAAAGTCTCCGACCTTTTTTCTACCCCGTACAGAAAATATAAAATGGTAAAAAAAGAACAATCGAAAAATAAACATGAATTAAAAACGGGAGAACCTTCTTTGTTTTGATTTTAGTATCTATTTTTCAAGTCTCTTACAATTTATGTTCGCATTTCAAAACACAAATATTTGTTTTTTTCGGCCGGAAAATCAGAAATTCGCGGTGTTTTTTTGGAAGTACACAATTCTTTATTGACATCTGTTTCTGTATTGATTACAATATTACGTATGCCGTTCGAATATTTTCAAATTTTGGTTTTGGATACACTTTTAAGGAGGAAGAAAAATGAAAAATTTTCCGAATTGTCAATTTAAGGGGGGGGCGAAAAATAGGTTCCTTTTAAATCGTCTTTTCAAACCCTTCGGATTTACACTGGTCGAACTTCTGGTCGTAATCGCGATCATTGGAATTCTCATAGGTCTTCTCTTGCCTGCGGTGCAGGCGGCGCGGGAAGCGGCCCGACGAATGCAGTGTTCGAACAACATGAAGCAGTTCGGGATCGCCCTGCACAACTATCATGATGTTTATCAGGCGTTTCCCTGTCGTGAAATTGAAAAACTTTTCGGAAATAAATATTGGGGCGGGATGTATCCCCTCCTTCCGTTTATGGAACAGGCGACAGCCTATACGGGAATTACAAACGAAGCGTTGACAAACACCCGACACAGTGCTTTTGGATATGAGGATGCCCCTATTTTAAGAGAAGCACGGTTTTCCGCGCTGGCCTGTCCTTCCGATCCGAATTCCAATAAAGCGTACGAATGCGTCAACCCCGCAGACAGCCGAGTCCATGTCAGCACCGGAAGCAATATTGTTTTTTCAGTTGCCGACATCACGGTCGGAGCGATCAGCGATCCGGCAAGCAGTACATTCTACGATGCGACTGCAAAAAGAAACCGGACGATGTTCCATTTTAATCACTGGAGCAATATGTCTTATATTCTCGACGGAACATCCAATACAATCGCGGCCAGCGAAACCCTTGCCGCGGAATCCTGCTCTGCGGACGCGGCCCTTGCCCCGAAAAAACTCGGAGGAGCCCTCTCTCTTGCCGCTGCCATGGGAAGCGGAAGTGAATTTTATACAGGAGTCGGCTATAATACAAGTCTGTTAAAACCGTATAATTGTTTAAATGTGCGCGAGTCGGGTGAACCCAAATTGATCCAATCACCGAGCAGGAGCCTTCGCGGACAGAGGTTTGCGGTTGGAGTTCTTTCCGTATGCGCGTTCAATACGATATTACCGCCGAATTCCCCAACCTGTCTTCGATCTTCCGATATCATGAACTTCGGAATTTTCTCCGCGTCGAGTAATCATTCCGGCGGAGTCAATGGCTGCATGGCCGACGGAAGCGTTCGCTTTTTCTCCGATACGATCGATTGCGGAGATCTTTCCGCGGATCATTTAGTCAATTACGGCGTCAAAAGTCCTTACGGTGTTTGGGGCGCTCTCGGAACCATCTGCGGGGGCGAGGTCAAGTCCCTTTAAGATCTTGCCGTTTTTCGTATCCGGGAGATGAGTATTTTACGTGTAAATTGAAGTAAGGAGATATTGCCGATGTCCAGATCCTTTCCATTGTTCGGAATTTTGTTTTCCGTTCTGATCCTGTTCGGGTGTGCGGGAGAGAAGCGGCCGGACGGATTTCCGAAGATCTATCCCGCTTCCATTACGGTCCTTGATGATAATGGTCCGATTGCCAATGTAAAGATCTCTCTTTTCTCCAAAGAGGGAAATTGCCCTTGGCCAATCGGCGGAACTACCAACGCCTCCGGTGAAGCCGAACTCTTTACCTACGGAAAATTCAGAGGAGCCCCGAGCGGCGATTTCATCATCGTTCTGAAAAAAAGTGAAATCGAAGACGCGGATCAAATGCCGAAAGGAAATGATGATTCCGGTTCTCCGAAAGCAAAACCGACAAAAACAAGTTTCCGTGTTTTTGCTCTGATCGACCCGGTCTACTCGGAAAAGGGAACCACCCCCCTTACGATGAAAATCGAAGGGAGCGGATCCCGCGAAACGTTCAAGCTCGGAAAGCCTGTTCGAAAACAGACCGGTACTATTCGAACCGATACTATAGAAGAATAATCAACTCAAACTGTAAATAACCGATTTTGAAACCACGGATTTTCACGGATACTTTTTGGGTAAAAACACGTTTTCATCAAAAATATCAATCTTATATTGATTTCATCCGTGGTTATCCGTGTCATCCGTGGTTCCAAACAAAAATATTTTTACAGTATGAATAATCAATAAAGACTTCCCTGCGATCTTTTCCAATCATCGGGAAGCCTTGAATTTTCTCGTGAAATCTTATCAGGTCAATTTCCAGGGAGCGCGGTATTCATAAGAGAGATACTGATTCGCTTCCTCACAGTTGGTAAAGCGTTCTTTACTGCTGTCCCATTCGAGCCGTTTTCCGACCTTCAGGGCAATGTTGGCAATATGCGACATGGATGTCGAAAGGTGCCCTTCTTCAAGTGAACACCAGGTCTTTTGACGGGACTTGACGCAATCAAGGAAATTGCGAACAAGTTCATCGGTTCCTGTTCCCTGCTTTTCATCGCGCTGCGCGGCGCGAACCGGATTGCGTTTTTTCTTCTGGAACTGTCCGGACGAAGCGGGAATGATCTCATATCCGTGCGTATTCGCGTAAATAGCCGCCTGATTTCCGGCGATGCAGATCTCTCGCGGCATAAAGGATAATCCGGACGTTTCCGATAAAGTAAAGGAAAGGAGCATTCCGGACGCAAATTCGAAATTGACCAGCACATTGTCCGGAATATCGCGATCATCATCCAGGGTTCGCTTTCCGGCAACAGCGGAAACGGCGATCGGTGCCCGTTCTCCGGTAAGCCAGCGAACGGCATCGAAGTAATGAACACCCCAATTCCCCATTTGCGAAGAGAAATCGCCTTGCCATCGGAATTTATAAGGGGCGATTGTTGTCCGATATTCTCTCCAGGCGCGCGGTCCGAGCCAGGCATCCCAATCGAGTCCTTCCGGCGGTTTTCGCGGATTGCATTTTCCGATTCCGTCGGGGAACATATTGCTTACATAAGCGATTCGGGCCAGCGTGATCTTTCCGAGGATTCCGGAATGAACCAATTTGGCCGCTTCCTGATAAAGAGGAGCGCCGCGCCGGGGAAGTCCGACAGTAATAATCCGATCGCTTGCGGCTTCCGCTTCCAGCATTTTACGGCCTTCGACAATGGTCTGCGTCAGCGGTTTCTCGCAATAGACATCTTTTCCGGCGCGAATGGAGTCGATCGTTTGAAGTGCATGCCAATGATCCGGCGTCCCAATGCAAACGGCATCGATATCTTTTCGATCGAGCAGTTCCCGATAATCGGAACAGAGCATTGGCTGTTTTTCAAAGGTCTCTCCCAACTTCGGAAACCATCCTCCGAGAGAAGCGGGAAATTCCGGTTCCACCGCGTTGGGATCCCGTGTCAGCATCGGTTTGTAAACATCACAAAGCGCGGCGACTTCGCAATCCGCGTTCAGCATAAAGCTGTGCAGAAGCTGGGATCCCCGATTTCCAACGCCGATAAACCCAACCCGGATCTTGTCGTTCGGACCGGGATGGCCCGCGTGCGCACGACTCGATATCAATGCCGGGGCAACTGAAAGTCCGGCAATTCCTTTTCCGATAAAATCGCGTCTTTTCATTCTTCTTCTCCCTTTCTTTTATCCTTTACGATATTTCGCAAGTCTTCATTTTTTATCGTTTATCCGCCTGAAATTTTTATTCCAGACGGATCTTGTTCCATTCAGATCGGAAATCACTTTTCTGCGATTTTTTTAAAGGTGATATCGCGGATCTGGAAATTCTCCGCAGGCTCTTTCGCATAAAAACCGAGAGAAATAAGACGGGTAATCTCCAAATCGAAATCCGTACTGAATCGGACCCGATACTTTTGCCAATCGGCGGAAAGATCGACATTCTGAACAAAAAGTTTTTCATTGGAAAGGAGCTTTAAAACGAGAAGCATGGGATCTTTGGCCCGTGCGGCAAATGTCAATTCATAAGTTCCGTTTCCATTTTCCAGAAAGGCATCCGTAAAGATCGCCTGCATTCCGGCATTTGCCTGCACCTTCGAAAGATTGTAGACAAGATCATTCTTGTCGTCCTTCAAAGTCTCCAGCTTGGCCTTCCAGGAAGGAATGCGCTGAAAGACGCTTTGGATCGGCCAGGATTCCTCAACGAGGTTCTTCGTATTCGGAAGATTCTTCAATACGATTTTGCCCGTTGCGCGATCATAAGAGACCTCGGTGTACTTGCGCAGATCGTCAAGTGAGATCCACTCTTCGGCGATCGGCTTCGCGAGTCCGAGCTTTTTCCCGATCTCCGGCGCATGAAGAAGGATCTGTCCGTCCTTTTCCTGCGGGAACTCGCAAAATGTCTGCGGAGCGGATCCGATATAAACTTTATACGGATAGACGTAATTCGCTTCCATTCGATTCGGCTTCATCGGAAGATCAGTTTTTGCGCTTTCCTCTGTTCGAACGGAAATTTGCGTCTTTTCCGGAGCAGTGATATCCGAGGATTTGAACTCCTTGACCGGCTTTCCCGCAATATACAGATTCGCAAAATCAAGCGTGTAATTGTCCGTATACAGATCTCTTTTACTGTTGGTGATCCGAATCGCAGATCCGCTCTTTCCAACACTGTTGTATTGGGACGCGCCGGTCGACTGCGGAACGGAAATATGATCGAATTTCATAATCTTTTCAAGGGTTCCCATATTACGCCCCTGGAAGATCCAGGGAAAGAGAACACAATCGACCGCGCAGAGGTTTTTGATATTGACGTACACGGTCTGTTCCTTTGTCCCGGGATGCGAGCTGTTGTAGTAATTATTGATCAGACCTTCATCGCAGCGAAAAACATCGATATTTTCCAGATAGGCCGGCGACTTGAAGGAGATTTGCGGAAAAATCGCCGCGCACGATGTTCCCAAAGCGACATTTCGAACGCGGACTTCCGAAGATCCGCTCAGAACAAGCGCATTATCACCGACATAAAGCCAGCCGTTTTCGACTTCCGTCTCCGGATCCTTTCCGCAGAAGAAGGAGATCCCGTCGGTGCACATCATACTGGAAAGCGCCTTGAAGTTCCGCAGTTTGCACCCTTTTCCGGAAAGAATGTAATTAAAGGTTCGGGCATCGATCAATTTGATTCCGTCGACAACAACGTTCGGAGCGAGAACACGAAAGAATCCCAGAACGGTCCTTTTCAGCTGATCAAAACGGAAGATATTACTCATGGGATCAAGGATCATTCCGCGTCCATGGACTTTCGTGTTCGGACCGCGAATTTCCAGCCAGGCGTTCAGGACAGCGCCCGGCGCGATATAGATCTCGCGAATGGAGGCATCGGTTGTAATCAGACCGGTTCGATCCGCCGCTTCGGTCCAGGAATCGACATACATCACGCCCGGATCTCCTTTTTTCGGAACATCTTTTTCCGGCGCGTCCGCGAAGACGGAGAGGATCGTATTGGAATCATCGTTCAGTCGAATTCCGAAATATTGAGGGTGATCCAGAACCACGGAAATCGTATTCCCCTTAAAGGTCGATTTCAGACGTGCCGTCGAGGGGAAAACCGCATAGGACCGCACATCCTGCTGAACGGAAATATCGATTCGAACCGGACTTCCGCTGAACGCGAATTCGCAAAAGCGGCGCTGCGAATCACCTCCATGCTGGCGTCCGTTCAGGATCGAAGATTCCGTATGATTGTAGACAACAAGCGGCTTCGAAAGATCGCCCTGAACGACCTTTACAGAATAGGCGCTGTCCCTTCGGATCTGATCGGGATATTCCGGATAGACAACAAGTTCATCCGCAAAAAGCGAAAGGGAGAACGTACACAGCAACATACTTAACCAGATTTTCAAATACTTCATTATTTTCCTTTCAAATGGGATCTGTTCCTGATTTTTCGCAAACACTTCATTATCAAACTGTCAATAACCGATTTTGAAACCACGGATTTTCACGGATACTCTTTTGCTAAAAACTCGTTTTCATCAAAAAGATCTGTCCCGAATCTTATATTGATTTTATCCGTGTTTATCCGTGTCATCCGTGGTTCCAAACAAAAATATTTTTACAGTATGAGTTTCATTATCAATATTTTATTTCGCAGGGGCGGCGGGGTCTTCAACTTTGGAGATCACTTCCGCTTTCGGCAGCGATTTTCGCAAGGTTTCCGCGCCCTTTTCCGATATTTTTGTTCGGGCAACAGAAATCTTCTGCAAAGAACTCAATTTACCAATCGATTCCAGTATTCCATCAGTGCATTCCGTTCGGCCAAGATGAAGGAAGGTCAATTTTCCGAACTTCGCGAGATCCGGACCGGATTTGTCGGTGATCTTCGTCGCGTCCAGATTGAGCCAAAGAAGGCGATCGGCAAGAGGAAGGAGTTTCTGAACGCCCAGATCGGTAATCGGCGTATTGTAAAGGGTAAGCTTTTCCAGCTTTTTCGCGTCCGCGAGCGGAGCGAGATCGGAATCGGAAATCCGCGCACCGCTGAGGTCAAGATCAACCAGGGCCGGACAGGCGGCAAGCGATTTGAGAATCTCTCCGGCAGCCGGAGAATTCCATCCGGTCAAGCGGATCTTTTTCAGTCCGGTTAATTGCGCCATCGGACTCAATACGTTTTCTTCCAGAACGGCATCGGCCCAAAGAAGTTCGGTCAATTTCGGCATATTGGCCAAGGAAGCGGCAAGATCTTTGGTAAGGATCCCTTTGCCGCGAACGACTCGAACCGCTTGAAGATCGGCAAGATCCTTTGCGGAAAAGCCCCCTCCCCTTTCCGGAAATACGACGGTAAGATCCAGAGATTTGATTCCGCCGTTTTTATCTTTACCGACTTTTAACCCTTTGGCAAGCAAATCCGGTAAAGAGACGGCGATCACAGGATCGGAGTCCTTCTTTTCCGTATTCACCGCGGGAACAGGAACGCTTGTTTTTCCTTCCTCAGAAGCGGCGGGATCGGCCTTTTTCACCGGAGGAGCGGTTGTCAAAGTCTCTTCTTTTTGAGAACAGGGGCAGCAGCCGGCGCAGCAGACTGCAAATAAAAGAAGGACCCAATACTTTCTCATCATTCGCATGATCATCTCTCCTTAAAGATTCAATTAACGATATTTTGCGGCTTTCCTTCAATAAAAGCGCGGATATTTTCTGCGAGAATATCCATAAGACGGAGGCGGGCTTCCCGGGTTCCCCAGGCGTTGTGCGGTGTGATCCAGCAATTTTTGGCGGAAAGAAGGGGCGTCGAATGAACTGGCGGTTCTTCGCAAAGAACATCGGTTCCATATCCGGCGATCTTACCGGAATTCAACGCCTCGGCAACCGCTTCATCATCGATCAGAAGACCGCGCGCCGTATTGATTAAATAGACGCCGTCTTTCATCAGCGCGATCCGGTCGGCGTTGATCATTTTACGATTCTTCGCGCCAAGCGGACAGTGCAGGGAAATCACATCGCTCCTCCTGTACAATTCGTTCAGATCAACCGCAAGGGCCCCGTCGAGCACCAATCCGATCGGCAAGTGCGGACCATAAACAAGGACATTCAGCTTAAAGGCCCGAGCGACTTCGGCAACACGGCGGCCAATCGTTCCGAATCCAATGATCCCGAGCGTTTTCCCATCCAATTCGCGAAGAGGACCTCCCCAATGGCAAAAGTCCGGCCAAGCAGACCATTCCCCGTTTTTTACAAAAGAGGTTTCTTCCGCAATACGGGAAAAAAGATTCAATAAGTGCGCGAAAGTCGACTGCACCACCGATTCCGTACTGTAAGAGGGAATATTCGATACATCGACTCCATATTTTCGCGCCGCGGCAAGATCGATCACGTTCGTTCCCGTCGAGAGCAGCGATATGTATCGAAGTTCGGGAAGATCACGAAAATGATCTTCCGTAATGACCGTTTTATTCGTAAGAACAATTTGAGCCCCTTTGGCCCGATCCGTAATTTGATCCGGATTCGATCGATCGTAAACCTCAAGGTCGCCGAACGATCGAAGAACATCCCAGGAAAGATCGCCCGGATTCAGCCCTCTCCCGTCGAGTACAACGATTTTCATGGAATCCCCTGATCAGGATAAAAGTTTGTGAATTTCCGATTCCAGTTGGGATTCGATCATTCCCTTCACCATTACGGCAACAACCGGAAGGTCGAGCATGATCTGAACATCGAACTCGCCGACATTCAGATCGCCGTGAATATTGTATCCGAATATGGTCAATGAGAAATTCATCTCATGATCAGAGACCCAGGTGTCGGTCGATGCGGATACGATATTCGATTTTGCGACTTTTTCTTTTTCGATTGCATTTTTAATTCGGGCAACCGCCTCTTCACGGCCAAGCTGATGCGGGATAGATTTTACTAATTTCGGCATGGAATTCTTTCTTTTCAAAATATAAAACTCAAACTGTCAATAACCGATTTTGAAACCACGGATTTCACGGATTTTCACGGATACTTTTTTGGTAAAAACACGTTTTCATCAAAAATATCAGCCCCGAATCTTATATTGATTTCATCCGTGTTTATCCGTGGTTCCAAACAAAAATATTTTACAGTACGAGTGTAAAAGGAATTGATTACAGGGAACGGGCGATCAGGCGAGCAGATTCTGCTTGATCTTTTCGATCAGGGCAAGCGCCTGTTCGATCTCTTCTTTTTGCCGCTGCGGTTCTTCGGGAATTTCGCGTTCAATGGTCAACGGTCCCTCGTATCCGATTTCAAGAAGCGTCTTCAAAAACAGATCCGCGTCCACTTGTCCTTTCCCGAAAGGAACTTCTTTTCCCCAATCGACGCCGGGGGTTCCTTCGGTTTTCAGAGCATCTTTGCAATGGATGCTCCGAACATATTTTCCAACCTTTTTGAGGGATTCGATCGGATTTCCCATTCCGTAAAGGATCAGATTGGCGGGATCAAAATTGATAAAGATATTTTTTCGTCCGACATCGCTGAGGAACTGAAGGAGATCTTCGGCCTTTTCCTGTCCGGTTTCCAGATGAAGACGCTGTCCGTTCATTTCGAGATAGTCGGCGAGTTCCTGAATCGTATCGATCATATCGCTGTATTCGGCCGATTTGCGATCATGGGGGACAAATCCGATATGGGATCCGATCGCTTCCACTCCGAGCAGTTTGACGAAATCGGAAATCTCTCGGGATTCGGCAAGGCGTTCGGCCCGGGTCGCTTTGGGGACAAATCCGACCGTTTCCGCCGCCTTCTGTATCGATTCATAGCTTTCGCCTTCAAATCCCAGAAAGACACAAGAGACCTGAATACCGAATTCCCTGATCTGATCAAGGAACGCTTTCGCTTTTTCCGGGGTTCGGGTTTCCCGATGCGGTGTGTGAACCTGGACCGTTTTAATTCCCAACTCATGAGCCACTTCCAACTTGACCCCCAATCCGGCGTCAATACTTGCAAAGACCCCCACTGGCCATTTTTCCATGATGCGTTCTCCGTATAAAAATTATGATGCGAACAGATTTTGGAATCGCGTGATATCTGAAAAAATCATTCGATCAACAAAAGATCTTCATCAATAAAAGACCTCTATTATGGAAATTATACAGGATATTCATTCCAATTACAAAGGGGCCGTACTTTTTTTCCGCAAAAAATTTTTCAGTTTATAAAATTTTCCGATCATACTGTTTACAAAAACGGGAGAATGATGTAAAAATAAGGACAGGAAGCAGACAAAGTGGGATATGCGGGTTTAAAATAGATAATACACGCAATATGTATATTATATACAATAAAATCTTCCTTTTTTTGCGCCCCTGTTTGTATCACGAAATAATTGTGATATAATCACCATTGGAATTGTTTTGGAAATAAGGGGATTCTTCCTTTTTTGCAAAGGGGCAGTTCTATAAGACCTTTGGGAATACGGGCTTCGTGCTCGCATCTTCCTGTTCCTGTTGATTTTGTTTTCTGAACAGGGCAGGAACATGAAACCGGGTTTGCAGGACCGTCCAAAAAAGACTTTTAACGGTATAGAAAAGAAATGAGATGTTTATGAACACAGATGAAAAAATGCTTCCCGCGCCGATTTCACGTCGATCGCCCGAAAAGGCGCGGCAGGATCTGTACGACAAATACGTTGCTCTGTCCCAAAATTTATGGTGGAGCTGGCATACGGAAGTAGTGAATCTTTTTCAGGCTCTGGATCCGATTCGCTGGCGGCAGTTGGCCCATAATCCGATCGCCCTTTTGAGAGAATTTACTCCGGAACGCCTTGAACGGCGTGTTTTGGAACTCGCACTTCATACAAAAGTCGATCAGGCTTTTCGCCGTATGCAGGAATATATGGGAAATCCCCCTCTTTGTTCCCGGCAAAATGCGGGAGTGCTCGGATCGCATCCGGTCGCTTACTTCTCCCTCGAATTCGGGTTGCATGAATCGGTTCCGATCTACTCCGGCGGTTTGGGGATTTTGGCGGGCGATCATATCAAAAGCGCAAGCGGATTGGGAGTTCCCTTGGTCGCCGTCGGCCTCTTCTATGATCAGGGCTATTTCAAGCAGCGTTTGCGCGCCGACGGATGGCAGGAAGAAGATTATATCGATACGAAGGTCGAATATGTTCCCATGGAGCGGGCTGTCGATAAAAACGGCAAAAAAATCACGGTAAAAGTAGACACGACCACCGGACCGATCTACGCGAAAGTGCGTAAAATGAAGGTGGGACGCGTTGACCTTTATCTTCTGGATACCGACCTTGAAGAGAATTCGGCGGAAGATCGCGAATTGACCAGTACGCTTTACGGCGGCAACGAACGAACCCGGATCCGACAGGAAATTGTCTCCGGAATCGGCGGTGTTCGCGCGCTGCGGGAACTCGGGATTTATCCGGGCGTCTATCATTTAAACGAAGGACACAATGCGTTTGCGACTCTGGAAGTAATTCGTCAAAAGATGGCGGACGACGGAAAATCGTTTCAGGAAGCGCTCCGGGAAGTTGCCCAGCAGACCGTTTTCACAACACACACGCCCGTCGAAGCGGGACATGATTACTTCAAAGCCGATCTGATCGAAGAACACCTTGGTCCGCTTCGTGAACAGCTTGGCCTTACCAAAGATCAACTCATGAGCCTGGGCCGCAAAGACCCCACAAATGCGAGTTCGAGTTTTTGCATGACCGTATTGGGCCTGAAGCTTTCCCGGTATGCAAACGCGGTCAGCTCGCTTCACGGCAAGGTTTCCCGGCAAATGTGGCGCGATCTCTGGCCCCAGAAGGAAGAAGAAGAGATCCCGATAGGACATATTACCAACGGTGTTCATGTTCCGACATGGATGGCTTGGCAGATCAAGGTTCTTTTCGAACGGCATATGCCCGGATGGTCCCAGGAATCGAATAATCGCGAGGTCTGGTCGCAAGTTTACAATATTGATCCCGGTGAACTTTGGGAAACCCACTGTGTTTTAAAGCACCTGTTGATCATCTTTACCCGACGGCGTTTGATCCGGCAGCTCCAGCGTCTTCATGCTTCCGAGGAAGATATTGAAATGGCCGAGGGCATTTTGGATCCGACCGCGCTCACGATCGGGTTTGCCCGCCGTTTTGCGACATATAAACGGGCAACCTTGATCTTCTCCGATCTTGACCGGCTTGATAAGATCGTCAATAATCCGGAACGTCCTGTTCAGTTCATCTTTGCGGGCAAGGCCCATCCGGCGGACAATTTGGGTAAAAAGCTGATCCAGCAAATTGCCCAGATCCGGCAAGATCCCCGATTCACAAACAAGGTCGTTTTCATCGAAGATTACGATATCAATGTCGCGCGGCATTTGGTGCAGGGCGTCGATGTTTGGCTCAATAATCCGCGGCGGCCCATGGAAGCTTCCGGAACGAGCGGACAAAAGGCGGTCCTCAACGGCGTCCTTAATCTCTCCGTTCTGGATGGATGGTGGGCGGAAGCCTACGACGGAAGCAACGGTTTCGCGATCGGAAACGGAAGCGCTCATGTCGATGATACCATTAACGACAAGCGTGATTTCGAAAGTCTGATCTCCGTATTGGAAAACGAAGTGATCCCGATGTTCTATGATGTCGATGAACACGGACTTCCTCTGAAGTGGATCCAGTTCATGATGAATTCGATCGCGACCCTTGCCTGGAGATTCAGTGCGCACCGCATGGTTTCCGACTATGTCCAGCATGCTTACCTCCCGGCCGGCGGCGGGACCAGTGTCCATATGCCCTGATCGGCGAGGTACGTAT
>JAUNSU010000055.1:0-468 GCA_030539035.1 Planctomycetia bacterium | reverse complement strand
AGGGTCTGATCGGTAAAGTCCGCATCGGCTCACCTTGCCGCGGCCGTTTGATCGGATCGCCGGGAAAGAACAATCACCGGCGATTCGTCTTCAAATTCGGGAGCCTTCGTATTCCTCCATTTGTATTCCGTTTTTCTCCGGACGCGAGATCCGAATAATAGAGCAGTAATTCCATTATGCGTAAAACGATTCTTTATCGGGACGGCCTGATTTTTCTGGTGATCACGTCCGTTCTGTTCATTGGAGCTTCCGCTCGTGAGGTAAATCTGCTTTTATTGTTTGCCTCTCTCCTTGCCTCTCTGTTTTTTCTTGATCGAATTTTTGGTCAGCGATCCCTTCGAAAGTTGACCGCTGAACGAACGCTTCCTCCAGTGATTCATGCGGGCGATTCTTTTTTGATCACGATCAGCCTGGAAAATCAGCGTCAAAAAGGGAGTTCCTGGTCGATCCTTGTCGAAGATTCCATCT
>JAUNSU010000054.1 GCA_030539035.1 Planctomycetia bacterium | reverse complement strand
TAGTGATTAGCGGGCACCAGGCGGCGAAGCCGCCGCTCTCCGCAATAGACGTGGTGTTTTTAAAAATCACAATTTCCCATTAACCCGGGGAAGCTGAAAAAAACAAAGAATTTTGTATAAGGTTGGAGCCCGAGCGCTGGGACGGTGGGCGTCCTCGCCCTCGCGGCGGCGGAGCCGTCGTGGTCGAAGAGTAAAAATCTCTAAAAAACGTTGTGATTCGAACAAGGGTTGAACCACGATCCCCCGAGTGATGTTCTTTCCCTAATTCCGTTCGCTTCGCTCCCTTCATTACGGGCTTGCGGCGGCGAGGCGCCGCTCCTCACTCCTCACTCATGTTCGCTGTCCATCATTCCGTTGACAAAGTGATAGATTTCCGTGATCTCATCGGGGAGATCCGGCCCGCAGCAGCGACGAAAAGAATCTCCGCCTTTGCGGGATTCCGCAACCGAATAAAGCTCTTCCAAAGGATCCACCAATGATCGAGTCAAAAATTTCGCGTAAAGAATACCGGCTAAAAATACAAAAGAGGCCATTATCACAACCGCCCAGGCTCCGCCGATTCCAAGACGGCTCGCCGCACGATCCGCCTGCTGAACCGCTTCCCGATTGACCTCGTTCAATTTCATAATTCCGACAATCGTTTTCTGCAATTCGTCCGAATTGCCCGCAATCGCGCCGAGATAATTCGCACTGATCACGTCTATCGCCTCGTTTTCATGCTTCTCCGTAATATTGCCCCTTACCGATTGAAGGGCCAATTCGAACTTTTTCTTCTGGACGTCCCGATCCGCTCCGTCGTCCGCAAGCTCGGATAAACAGACAAGCATTGCCTCCCCGCCGTCGATCGATTTCGTATTGCGGCTGATGATCCGCTCAATCGCCGGCGCCATTCGGACAAAGACCCAAATCGATACAAAGGCCATAAGCAAATTCAGACCGATCAGACACCAGATCCCGACTTTAAACGAATGTGTCAATTTCATTTGTTGACTTCCTCCGCAAATCGGGCAATCGCATCTTCCGCCGATACAATGATCAGACTCGATCCGGCCGTCAGCGGTTCCTTGGGATCCGGCCGATGAATTTTGCGGTTCGCCCCGACCCGTATTCCGGCGACAATGATTCCATATTTGCGCGGCAGTTCCAATTCCATAAGCGTTTTTCCTTCCAAAGAGGGCAGAACACGGACTTCCGTCAGCATGAGATCGTCTGTAATACGGGTATTCACAATAAAATCATCGAACAGAAGCCAGTTTGCAAACCGCTTTCCGAATTCATAGTCTGGATTGATCACTTGATGCGCTCCGACCTGTTTGAGGATCCGCTGGTGCATGGGATCGTTGGCCCTTGCGATGATTCTTTTCACGCCCATCTGCCGAAGAAGAGCGGTGCAAACGATCGATGCGTCGCGGGAATCGTTTCCGATCGCACAGATCACGGTGTCTCTTTTTGCGGGCTCGATCTGGATCAGTTCCTGTTCGTTGGAAGCATCGACGACAACGGACTCCGCAACGAACATCTCGGCTTCTTCAACGAGGTTCTTTTTGATATCCGCGGCAAATACTTCGACACCGCGTTCGGAAAGCGTACGCGCCAGGGACATTCCGAATTGTCCGAGTCCGATAATCATGATCTGCTGAGTCATTTTATCTCCTTTTAATATGGGATCCGTCCGGATCAGGACAGATTGATCTTGAGATCGGGATATTCTCCGAATTCAAGAGGTTTTCTGGAAGCGAGGTACATGAACAAAGTAACCGGTCCGATTCGCCCGAGGAACATGGCGGCCATTACGATCATTTTACCGATTTCATCGAGACGGGGAGTCGCTCCGATCGTCAATCCGACCGTTCCGAGCGCGCTTGTAATTTCGAACAGGATCTCGCGAATCGGCAAAGACTGGGTCGCCGCCAGGAAAAAGATGAAGAGGCACCAGATCCCGAATCCGGCCAGAAGTGTTGCGACCGCACGGTAAACGGCCTGATAGGGGATCCGCCGATAGCGATAGATCACTTCACTGCGATGCCGTACAACGGTCATAAACGTCAAGATCAGAATGGCGGCGGTCGTCGTTTTGATCCCGCCCGCCGTTCCGCCCGGACTTCCTCCGATGAACATGAGAATAATCATGGTAAAGAGCGTCGGATCCTTGATCTGCTCCAGAGGAACGGAGTTGAATCCTGCTGTTCGAAGTGTCGCCGACTGAAAATACGCGTTGTGAATTTTATCAAAAAACGAAAGTCCTGTGAGTATGCCGTTCCATTCAAATACGAGGATCAGAAGGGTCCCTCCGAACAGGAGCAGTGCGGTCGATCCGAGAATGATATGCGCGGCGGCGGGAACTGGCCGGCCGGAGATCCAGGCAGGAATATACAGGGCCATCGCCGGAGCAAGTCCGCCGAGTACGATCAGAAATGCGACCGTATAAAGAATGATCGGATTCGATTGATATCCGACGAGATTGCCGCCGGTCAAAGTAAATCCGGCATTGCAGAACGCGGAGATCGATGTGAACGTTCCGTTCCAAACGGCTTCCGGAAACGCAAGTCCGGAAAAATAATACGCACAGGCCAGGATCACCGCGCCGATCCCTTCCGCCGCAAAGGTAAATTTCAAAATCAGAACAAGGGAAGAAAGAAGATCGTGATGATCGGTTTCCGTAAGAGAAGCCATCATCGATTCCTGCCGCAGAGAGATCCGCCGTTTGGCGACAACCTGAATAATAAACGTTGTGATCGACATAATCCCAAGGCCGCCCAACTGGATCAGGATCATAATATAAAACTGCCCGAAAAAGGAAAAATCTTTCACGGTATCGAGAACAACAAGTCCGGTAACGCAAACAGCGCTGACGGCGGTAAAAGCCGCGTCGATGGAAGGAATCGGATGATTGCCCGCCGCGGAAGGCGCGACCAGTAAAAGCGTTCCCGACAGACACAAAAGAAAAAAACTCCAGAACAGAACACGTGCAGGACGATCGAAAAGAATATCGAGAATCGATCCCTTTCGATGATCCGCCGATCCGGGCAAAAGGAGTCCGGTTAAAATTCCATAGATAATCGCGCACCCGGGAATGTTTGCCGGAAAACAGAAAGCAATCGAACTGAATACGAGCAGGGAACCGAAAAGGCCCAGGATCCAGAATAATTTTCGGCGAAAGTGATACGCGTATTCCAGCAGGAAAAAGGAAAGGATCAGAATCGACGGGCCCAGCACGTACGGCATTCCGCCGGGAAAGGAAAACTGGAACAGGGAACGAAAGACGGCAAGGAGCGGAAGGACCAGAGCCGCTCCGCGAATTCGGCCCAATCGCTGATCAGCAAGTGAGATTTTGCGATTTAAACGGATCAGAATCGAAAAATCAAAGACCTGAACCTGAACAAAAAGAAAGGCGACCCCCAAAAAGAGGGCAAGGAACGGATTATCACGCAACGCGGGAAAGGCGGCGGCAATACAGAGGCAAACGGCCAACGATCCGCAGATCCGGGGTAAAAGAACACGGCGGACAATAGTCGCGGCGCAAATGAAAACGCAGACAACCGCCGCCAGCGCAAGTCCAATACGCCAAGCCGCAGGATTACCGATCGTTCCGGCAAAAGCCATCGTCAAAGGAAAAGGAGCAAGCGCCGCCAATACCCCTTCCAATGCCGTTCCCGTTTTTCGGACATGAATCGGACGTTTCTGCTGCATAATCCATCCAAATGAAAAAGGATCAGATCCGTTCCGTTTTCATTCTGTTTGAAATTTACTGGACCTTGATCTGAAATTCGACTCTTTGATCGCCGGGCGCCGGTTTTTCCCAAGGACGGTAATAAACACCGGAAACCGTTGCCGATCCGGGCGCTTTGGCCGTAATAGTGTATTCCGCGACGCCTGGTGCTCCAGCCAAGGGGGGATCCTGCGCTTTGGGAACAATATAATTCTCTTCCGACAAGGAGACCACTTTATCGTTTCCTTCCGCAAGGGACATCTTCCAGCTGTATCCGGTCGTCGCATTCGCGTTCAAACGGATCTTGATCTGATCCCCGCTCTTGATCTCAATCGTCTGTTTGGAATTTTTTTCGGTCAAGATCCGCTCCTTCGGATTCGCGGCAGGAGCAGCCTCCGGGGCCTTCTCGGCGGGCGCAGCTTCCTTATCAACAGGAGCGGCAAGCGCTTTTTCGACGGGAGCCTCATTTTTGGGACCGCAGCAATTATCACATCCGACCATCATCCCGACGATCAGCAACGCAAAAAACAGTTTTATCATCTTTTTTCCTCCATAAAAATGAACTTCTCTGATTTCCATTGGAATTCATCACGAACCGCGAGAAAACAGTTCGATCCGATCTTTCTATTATAGATTCCATTCGAATAAAAGTCAACACTAAAGGGGAAATTTTTCGATCATTACATAATTCGGGCTTGAATCAGGGGGAAACGGTTGAAGGTTTCACGTTTTTCACTTCGAGATCTTTTGCATGGGCAGATTGGAGGAAAGATTTCGGGATTCCTGTTTTAAAGGAGAAGTTGGAAATCGAAATTCGGGTAATGGGATTCTCAGGCTGTCCGAGGAGGACAATTCCTTTTTGCACTTCTCCGAAAAATCCGTCAAAAGAGATATCACTGAACTTGCAGGTTTTCGGTTCTTTTCCGAATCCCAGTCTTATGGAAAGGAGATCTCTCGTATTGACATAAACATTTTGGAATCGAATATGATCGATATCAGGCCCGCGGGACTCGGAATTCCAGGCGCCGATGAAATCAATGGCCCGATGTCCGTTCATAATGATCAGATTACTGAAGACGGCGTTGGAAATGTGTCCGTCGCCGACGCCGATTCGAATTCCATCGCATCCGCCGGACAGAATGCAGTTTGATACGGTAATGTACTTACAGTCCTGTTTCTTTTTCAGTCTCTTGGGATTTGCGCGCAAGGTAATCGCATCATCATCGACATCGATCATGCAATCGGAAACAACGACATACTGCGAGGAATCGATATCGATTCCATCTCCTTCCCATACGAGAGGACGGCGATTGTTTCTGATATCGAGTCCGCGAATAAAAACATGATTGCATCCATGGAGGAAACAGGTCCAGTAAGGAGCATTGACCAGCTGAAGATCCTGGATTCGGATATTTTGCGATTCTACAAAATAGAGCATCTGCGCCGGTCTCCAGGGAAAGGGCTGATACGGTTTGGTCCGATACGGTTTTCCATTTTTATCACAGGTAAAGATCAAGCCGTTTCCATCGATTTTGCCCGGTCCGCGCAAAGTAATATTCGACTGTTCGATCGCGAGAAAGAGATGAGCGCCCGCTGTGGATTCCTTGATGCTTGCGTAATTTTGCGGACAGACATCGACGGCATTATAATCTTCCTTGTCGGGGCTTCCGAGAATCAGGGCCCCGGCCTGAATATAAAAATCGACGTTGTTTTTCAGATAGATGGATCCGGAGATCCATTTACCGGCGGGAACGATCACAGTTCCGCCTCCCGCCGCAGTACAGGCATCAACAGCCTTTTGAATCGCGGCGGTCTCTTTGGCCTTGCCGTCTCCGATTCCTCCATAATCACGGACATTGAAATTTTGCGCCGCGGCAAAAGAGGAAACCGACAGCAGAAAACAGAGAAAAAACAATCTCGTACAGGAACGATCCATGGTATTCATTTCCTTTTCTTAAAGAGTGATCGGAAGGAGGATCATCCGTATATTTACGGGGAAGCGGTTTCGCTGCCCGCGATAGATCCGAGTGCGCCCCAAGTTCCGTAAGGACTTTTACCGGTGATTACTTCCGCAGTGTGAGTAAGATCGCCGGTATCAATGGTTTCAGAAACAAAAACGACGCTTCCGTCGGCAAAAAGAACATTAGCCCCGCCGCTGTGCATGGAAGAAGCACTGAAAATACCGCACCCGGTCGATCCCGCCGCAGAAGATTTCACGCAACTTGGCGAGTTCGGGGGAAGGATCGTTGAAAATCCGGCAGAGATCGCATATCCATAGGCCCACATTCTTCCACGGGACACTTTTGTCGGGTTCGTACTGAGATCTTTGTAAAACGTCCCGTCGGCCCGAAGATTCATACATGCGGTCGGAGTATAGGTCGATGTCGCAATCGTATTTCCCTTGATCAAAAGCGTCGCGGTATCCGTAGAAGCAACCGACTCCGAAAGGGCAATCGTATTCGATGTTCCATCCAGAATATCGTTCATGCCGCGATACAAATTCAGTGAATCTGCCGCGGCGTAAGGTTCCGCAATATCATTATAGCACCCACCCCCAAAAAAACCTCTGGTATTTCTTACAAAGAAAGAGGTATTTTCCCGGGCATCACCAAAAGATCCCATATAGTTTGTATAAGGAAAGGAATCCGTAAACTCGGTTTTCGCCCCGGTCAGCATTGTACTTTTACAGACCCATTTCGCTCCATAATTGGGATCGGAAGGACAGCTCAGATAGGGGATATTGACTCCAACCAGAATCTGATGCCGGCTGGGATGCGGCCATAATCCTTTTTTTGATCCGGCGTAAGTCCACAAAGTGTGTGTTTTCCCGTAATTCACGAACTGATCGAATACAGCCGCCTGCTCACAGAAGCTCAGCATGATCACATGAAAACCAACCCCGATGCTTTCTTCCGTCATTGTTCCCGCGATTCGATGGGGTGGAAAGTATTGATTGACATCATGATAATTGTGCAGCCCGATTCCGATCTGTTTGAGATTATTTGTGCACTGCATACGTCGCGCGGCTTCCCGGGCCGCCTGAACAGCAGGCAAGAGAAGACCTATAAGAATCCCGATAATTGCGATCACGACCAGAAGTTCGACCAAGGTAAATCCGTGTCTCTTCATTTTCTCATCTCCTTCTTCTATTGATATTACAGAGGGGGTGAATATGAAACGTCAAAATTACACAAAATATCTCAAAAGTTCGAATTTCAATCAGAATCGGGAAAGCCCTGTTCTCAGATCATAATTCATATTGAAACAAAAGTCAATACGGAAAAAGAAATTTTTCGACAATTTTGTAATTCGGGCGAGAATCAGGGGAAAAAATTGAAGATAAATACCCATTACCCCGGGCGGCGAGGCGCCGCTCCCAGTACGCGCTTCCGCGCGGTTATCGGAGATCCGCTCCCGTTGGTCGCGGTGTTTCTAAAAAACACAATCTCCCATTAAACCGAGGAAGCGGTGAAAAACGTTAATTTTGTGTGCGGTTCGAGCCCGAACGCAGATATTGAAACCACGGATATACACGGATAACCACGGATGGGCCTTTGGGAAAACAAGGCTTTTTGTGTAAGGCCGGGGAAGCGGAAAAAAACGTTAATTTTGTATAAGGTTCGAGCCCGTGCGCAGATATTGAAACCTCGGACAACCACGGATGGGCCTTTGAGAAAACAAGGCTTTTTGTGAAGACCGGGGAAGCGGAGAAAAACGTTAATTTTGTATAAGGTTCGAGCCCGTGCGCAGATATTGAAACCACGGATATTCACGGATAACCACGGATGGGCCTTTGAGAAAACAAGGCTTTTTGTGTAAGGCCGGGGAAGCGGAGAAAAACGTTAATTTTGTATAAGGTTCGAGCCCGTGCGCTGGGACGGTGGGCGTCCCGCCCACCCGGCGGCGGAGCCGCCGCTCTCTGTAATAGACGTGGTGTTTTTAAAAAACACAATCTCCCATTAAACCGGGCGGCGAGGCACTGCCCCTTTCGGGGCGCCGTTTATTGACAATTCAAGCCGGGTTAAGTAATAGTGTCTGTTCCAACGAGGTAAATGAATATTTACGTTTTTTGGAAAGTAGTATTGTGATTATTTGTGTCTATCCGATAAGGCTCCACCGCGCTTTTCGGGAATTTACATCGCTCGGGGCGGCCAAGATAACCGCCCTCCGTATGCGGCTTCGCCGCTGGACCCACTCCTCACTCCTCACACCTCACACCCCACTCCTTACTGTTTTTTCACTGCCGGTTTTCTTCGAAACGCAAGGAACACAAACAGCAATCCGACAACGAAGATCGGAATTCCAAAAAGCGGACGATAATAGAACCAGGCAATCGATATCGTTCCGAGCGAGATCGCCATCGAAATCAAAAAGCTGAAAACAGCGCTTCCTGTTCCCACTATCGATCCGATAAACGGAACAACATCAGCAAGAACAGAGAGCGGCTTCAGTACGCAATTAAATCCGATAAACATTACCACAACGCCGATCACACGCAAAATCCATCCCATCATTTTGTTTTCACTTTGGGCGGCCTTGAACATATCGTCGGCGCTGACCGTTCCGTTCTGAAGAAGCTCAACAGATCCGTTTTTCGTCTGATAAGGAATAAAGGTGTTCCCCTTCTGCTGAGATACAACACTGATCTCTTTGCCGGGATAAATTACCGAATAGACAATACGGAGATCGCCGATTTCCGGACTGTTCGGATCACGGCCGATATAGAAACCGCCATTATACTCTTTAACAGATTCCTTCTTATCCGCCAAAGCAGCGGGAACAGACGCCGGAAGCGAATCACTTTCCGCAAGATAAGAGACAGACTTGATCGGATTCTCTTTCGCTTTATCCGTTTTCGGAGCGGCAGGAACATCCGATTTCTTTTTTTCCGGAACAGTCGTCGATTTTTCCGCGGCAGGTGTCTCTTTAGCCGGATCCGCCTTTTCCGGTTCTTTTACGACGGATTTTTCCTTCTTCTGATTCGCGACATTGTATTTTTCTTCCGGACCAATGGAATTCTTCAGGGAATTGGAAAGTTTAAAAGCACCGAGTATTACCTCGGAAGCATAATATTCCGTACTTTGATAGGCCATCGCACCTGGATTCGCATGTCCGCTCTCTTTAAAGGAAGAGGAATCAATCACCGATGGGGACCAGTTTTTTGCGTAGGTGTATTTGGTAACCGTTTCTGTCCCGCCGCCCATCTTCTTTTTGGTTTCCGATGTACTGTTTTCGATCCATTGATACATATCGACTTCCCGGCGGAGCTTGATCGCGTTGACGGAAACCCCGAAATCATCGTCTTTCAGTATTTCTCCGGTAAGAGCTTTTCCGGTCAAATAGACCAATTTCCCTTCATTGGCGGGATCGACTTTCGCCGCATCAGCGTTTACGACCGCCGCATTTCCTTCTTTGAGTGCTTTATAGCGTTTTACGGTTCGGCCTTCGTTCCAGAAAAGAAGGACAACGGCGGCAATTACGAGCGCGATGCCCGCAATAATTCCCTTGAAAGCGTTACCAATTCGACTGAAATACGATTGATTTGTTGTTTCTGTGTACGCCATAATAAATCTCCCAATTATTTATACTTTTTTCCAATAAATGTTAATTGTTCCAAAATATATCTTTTCGAACATACTGAAAACGAAAATTCCTGATTTGAAAAAAAATCGCGGCAAACGAAAAAGATTTCGCTTCTGAATTCTTTTCAATATAAGGAAAACGTGTTTATTCTATAATAAAATTTTAATTTAAACCAGCGGAAAACGGCAATTTTATCAAAAAAAAAGAAATAAATAATTATTTATCGAAAAATAAGATTTTTTCCCTTGACGAACTGAAAAGTTGGTATATACTACTCACATATAGCGAAATAACTATCCGTATAAAAGTATCTATAAAGATTTATCAATATATATTTATTTGCACAAGATTTTTGACCGATACTAAATAAGTATAAAGTTATCGATATATATTTAAACAAAACAAAAAGATTGAACCGGTATTCAGATGATTCGTATACAACGTTGATCTTTATTCAACTGCAAACAATTTTATAAAGGGAGGACATTACAATGGCCAAAACAAATGATGCGGAAAAGGGAAAAGAGGTCAAGAAAATGTTGACCGAAGAAGAACGGGAAGCTCAGGAAGCTGCGGAACGCGCCGAACTGGACGAGGTGATCGCAAAAGTTCAGCGGGCTCAAAAGCTGTTCGCAACCTACACGCAAAAGCAGGTCGACGATATCTTTCGCGCTGCGGCGCTGGCTGCGAACGAAGCGCGGATTCCTCTTGCCAAGATGGCCGTTGAAGAAACGGGGATGGGTGTTGTCGAAGACAAAGTGATCAAGAATCACTTCGCTTCGGAATACGTCTATAATAAGTACAAAGCGGAAAAGACCTGCGGCGATCTTGAATATGATGAAGCATTCGGGATCATCAAGGTTGCCGAACCGGTTGGAATTATCGCCGGGATCGTTCCGACCACCAACCCGACCTCGACCGCAATCTTCAAATCCCTTCTTGCCCTGAAAACACGAAACGGCATTATTTTCAGTCCGCATCCGCGCGCCCGTAAGAGCACGATCGCCGCGGCCAAAATCGTTCTCGAAGCCGCGATCAAGGCAGGTGCTCCGGAGAATATCATCGGATGGATCGAACATCCCTCGGTCGTTCAGAGCCAGCATTTGATGGGCCATCGCGCGATCAATATGATTCTCGCCACCGGCGGACCGGGAATGGTCAAAGCGGCCTACTCCAGCGGTGTTCCGGCGCTTGGCGTCGGACCGGGCAATACGCCGGCCGTCTTCGATGATACCTGCGATATTCCAATGGCGGTCAGCTCGGTTCTTCAAAGCAAGACCTTTGATAACGGAATGATCTGCGCGTCGGAACAGTCGGTTGTTGTTGTCAACAAGATCTATGATGCGGTCAAAGCGGAATTCATCAAACGGGGAGCCTATATTCTTAATCCGGAAGAGGCGAAGAAAGTCGCCGCGATTATCGTTGTCGACGGAAAGCTGAACGCGGCGATCGTCGGACAAAGTGCGGTCAAGATCGCGAAGATGGCCGGAGTTGTCGTTCCGGATCACGCGAAGGTTCTTATCGGAGAAACGGACGGAGTCGGAAAAGAGTATCCGTTCAGCGCGGAAAAACTTTCGCCCGTCCTCGCTCTTTATCGGGAACAGGATTTCGAAGCCGCCCTTCGACGGGCCCAGCAGCTCCTCGATTTCGGCGGATTGGGACATACAAGCGTTCTTTACACGAATCCGCATAATCTCGATCGGATCGAAGAATTCGGACATCGGATGAAGACCTGCCGAACCCTGATCAACATGCCCTCCAGCCAAGGTGCGATCGGCGACGTTTTCAACTTCAAACTCGATCCTTCGCTTACGCTTGGATGCGGAACCTGGGGAGGAAACTCGGTCAGCCAAAACGTTGCCCCCAAGCATTTACTCAACATTAAAACCATCGCGGAAAGAAGGGAAAACATGCTCTGGTTCAGAGTTCCTAAAAAAGTCTATTTCAAATACGGATGTTTGAATGAAGCGATTCACGATCTCAGCGAAGACGGACGCAAACGGGCATTTATCGTTACCGACCGCTTTTTGTACAATTCCGGCATGCTGGGCGATCTGGTCGGACTTCTGGAAGAGATGAATATCAAGATGGAGATCTTTTCGGACGTGGAACCGGATCCGACTCTCGGCTGCGCTTACAAGGGTCTGGAGCGGATGAATTCGTTCAAGCCGGATACGATCATCGCGATCGGCGGCGGATCCCCCATGGATGCCGCAAAGATCATGTGGTTGCTCTATGAACATCCGGACGTCCAGTTTGATGATATCGCGATGCGGTTTATGGATATCCGCAAACGGGTCTACAAGTTCCCGAAATTGGGAGAAAAAGCGACCTTGATCGCGATTCCGACGACCTCCGGGACAGGGTCGGAAGTAACCCCGTTCGCCGTAATTACGGATGAACAGACCGGAAACAAATATCCGCTCGCCGATTATCAGCTCACGCCCGACATGGCGATCGTTGACACAAAGCTCGTAATGAACATGCCGAAGAAATTGACCAGCTACAGCGGACTGGATGTTCTGGTTCATGCGATTGAGGCCCGCGTCTCCATTATGGCAAGCGAATACACCAACGCGCTGGCTAAAGAGTCGGCCCGGCTCGTGTTCAAGTATCTTGCTCAAGCCTATCATAATCCGGATGATGAAAAGGCCCGTGAAAAGGTTCATCACGCTTCTACGATGGCCGGAATGGCCTTTGCGAACGCGTTCCTCGGTCTTTGCCATTCGATGGCGCACAAACTCGGCGCCGCCTTCCATATTCCGCACGGATTGGCAAACGCCTTCCTGATCGGACACGTGATCCGGTTCAACGGAACGAGCAAACCGACCCGGCAGGGAACATTCTCCCAGTACAAAATTCCGGAAGCCAAGGAACGGTATGCCGATCTGGCCGACTTCCTCAAATTGACCAATGATAAAATGACGCCTGAACAGAAGGTGGAAGCCCTGATCGGTGCCATTGAAGATCTGAAAAAGGATCTGGATATTCCCGAAACCATTCAGGAATACGGTATTCCTGAAAAAGATTTCCTTGCCAAACTGGATGAGATCTCGGAAAAAGCGTTCGACGATCAATGCACCGGCGCCAATCCGCGGTATCCGCTCATCGACGAGATCAAGGATCTCTTCAAAAAGGCCTATTATACGAGGACAGTGGAAAACAAATGAAAAAGATCAAACTGCAGAACACCCCGGCCATTCGCCGTATGCCGACCTATCTTCACAAGCTGGATCTCCTTGCCGCCGAACACGAGGAGACCGTATCAACGACCAAATTGGCCGAATACATGAACCTCGATCCTGTGATCGTGAAAAAGGATTTCGAACTGACGAACGTAAAAGGCCAGCCGGGCGTAGGATACCAAACGGCTGATCTCATCGAAGGGATCCGCAGGTTCCTTCGCTGGGATCAGCTTTGCAGCGCGACCCTGGTCGGCGTTGGCGCGCTCGGATCCGCGATCCTGGGCTTCACGGAATTCCAGGAATTCGGAATGAAGATCACGTCCGTCTTCGACAGCAATCCGGACAAGACGGGAACTTACGTCCATGGACATGAAGTTCTCGCCGCCGATCGTATGGAAGAGATCCTGAAGCAGGATCCTCCCCGAATCGCGGTCCTGTGTGTCCCAACCTCCTGTTCGCAGGAAGTCGCCGAAAAAGTTGTTCATTTGGGAATTAAAGCGATCTGGAATTTCGGCAATGTCAGCCTTTCCCTTCCGGACGATGTAATCGTTCAAAGGGAAGTTCTGGCCGGCGGATTTGCCGTTCTCTCCAGTAAACTCGTTCTTCGGGATGAAGGCGAAAACAGTGATCAGTGATTAAGGATCAGTGATCAGTCAACAATTAATCCTGTACGGACCGGAATATACGGAACGGAATAAAAAATGAAGAGATCAGAAATCATAATTTGCATGGGCAGTTCCTGCTATGTGCGCGGAAATGAGGAGAACCTGAAATTGATCGAAGATTATATCGAAAAGAATCAATTGGAAGCGGAGATCCATCTTTGCGGAAGCAACTGCGCGCGTCAATGCGCGGAGGGGCCCAACATTACGATCAACGGCGTCCTTCATCAAAATGTGAAGAAGGACGATCTTCTGGAAATTCTGGACATGGTTTACGGCGGTAAAGCACGGGACACAATGAAAGAGGAACGGGTATAAGATGAATCAGCAGACCCCTGTCTACACAGCAAACGCGGAATGCCAGGACTGCTTTAAATGCGTTCGGCATTGCCCGGTCAAAGCGATCAAGGTGGAAGAAGGACACGCATCGGTAATGCCCGAACTCTGTGTCGCCTGCGGCCGATGCGTCGAAGTCTGTCCGGCTCACGCGAAAAAAATCCGGAACGATCTTTCCGCGGTCAAGGAACTCCTTCGAGCTCCCGACCCGGTCTATGTATCGCTGGCGCCTTCCTGGGTCAGTGAATTCAAAGGTCTTCCGGCTGGCAAGATGATCGCCGCTCTGAAGTCCCTCGGCTTCAAAGGGGTGAGCGAAACGGCACTCGGCGCGCAAATCGTCTCCGCAGACGTTGCGAAAAAACTGCGATCTCTGAAAAGCGGCGTGATGATCTCGTCCGCCTGTCCGGTGGTCGTTGACATGATTCGCAAATATCTTCCCGACTTTGCCGGATCGATCTCGCCCGTTCTTTCCCCCGCGTTGGCCCATGCGCGATTGCTCAAGGAAAAATACGGACAAAACGCGAAAATTGTTTTCATCGGCCCCTGCATCGCCAAGATGAATGAAGCGGACCGGCATCCCGAACTGATCGACGCCGCGCTGCTTTATCCCCGTCTGCGCGACTGGTTCCGGGACGCAAATCTGGATCTCTGGACGATCAAAGAAACGGAACAGGATCACTTCGATTTTGCGGCGGCGGAAGAAGGAGCCCTCTATCCGATCGAAGGGGGCATGAACGATACAATCAAACTGTGCGGCGGCTGCGATCATATCCATTTCGCAACCGTTTCGGGCATTCCGGCTCTTCGGCAAACTCTTGACGGTCTCTCCCCGGAAGAGATACGAGAGCCGGTTTTTATAGAAACCCTCGCCTGTATCGGGGGATGTGTTCACGGGCCGGGTACTCAGCACGGATCGCCCGGCCTGCTTGAACGGCTCCGGATCATTCGAAGCGCGGAACCCCAGCGGGATCCCGCTCCGCGTCCTGTTCTGAAAATCGATGAAGATTATCAGCGGGCGGCAGTGGGGACAAAGGACGTTTCTTTGCAGGAGATCCGGCAGGCGCTCTGGTCCGTTGGAAAAACTCGCCCGGAAGATGAACTGAACTGCGGCGGCTGCGGATACGATACCTGCCATAATTTTGCCCTCGCCCTGATCGCGGGAAAGGCGGAACCGAATATGTGCGTCTCCTGGCTGCGAAAACTCGCGCAGAAAAAGTCGAACGCGATTCTGCGCTGTGTTCCCGCCGCCGTTGTGATCGTCGACAGCAAGCTCCGCCTGATCGAATGCAATCGCAGGTTTGCCGAACTTGCCGGTCCGGAAGCGCTTGAGGTCTTTGATGAAGTTCCCGGAATGAGCGGAGCCGTTCTCGATAAGCTGGTTCCCTTCCCCGAACTTTTCGAACAGGTGCTTCGATCGGGAATTGAACTGAAAAGAGATATGATCCGAATGGGCAAGAAACTGCTCAGTCTGGACATCTTCAATATCGATCCCGGACAGGCGATCGGCGCGATGTTCTTCGACGTTACCAATACGGAGTTCCGCCGGGAACAGATCGCGGAACGGGCCAAAGAAGTAATCAACAAGAATTTGGCGACCGTTCAAGACATCGCTTGCCGGCTGGGGGAACACATGGCGGAAACGGAGATCCTTCTTCGTTCCATCGCCGAAGATTACGCGGATCAGAAGGAGGCGGACACCTTTGAAAGCAGATGATACACTATGGGGAAGAGTCCCCCCGCTGTTCATCGACATCGGGTTCAGTCAACGATCCCGAAGCGGAGAACATATTTGCGGCGACGCTTTCAAATTCCGTAAAAGCCCGGATCAGGGATCGATCGTTGCGGTCCTTTCCGACGGGCTCGGAAGCGGTGTCAAAGCGAATATTCTGGCGTCGATGACGGCAACAATGGCCTTGAAATTCGCGGCGGAAAGCTCGTTCAGCATTCTTCACGCGGCGGAGATCATGATGGGAGCCCTTCCCGTCTGTCAAGTCCGCAAGATCAGCTATGCGACCTTTACCATCGTGAAGTCGGGTCTGGACGGATCGACCCGTGTCGTCGAAATGGGAAATCCTCCCTTTCTCCTTTACCGGAAAGGAGACGGCATCGAGATCCCCTCCCATGAGTTGGAATCGCCGCATTGGCAGGACCGGAAGATGAAGATCTATGATTTTCATGTCGAACCGGACGATCGTCTGATCTTTTTTTCCGACGGGATCAGTCAATCGGGAATGGGAAGTGAAAAATGGCCTCTCGGATGGCGCGTTCGGGGCTGTTCGGCTTACGTAAAGAAGCTTTTGCAGGAAAAGGAATCGATCTCCGCGTTTGAATTGAGCGAAAATATTCTGTATGAAGCGCGCCGAAAGACGATCGATATGCAAAATCGGGACGACATGACCTGTGCGACCCTTTATTTTCGCAAACCGCGCCGAATGATTCTGTTTACAGGACCTCCCTTTGATCCGGGAAGCGATGCGGAATGTGCGCGAATCGTTCGCGATTTCGACGGAGCGAAAGTCGTAAGCGGCGGAACCACCGCGGAAATCATTTCCCGCGAGCTGGGACGAAAACTGATCATGGACCTCAAAAACGTCGATCCCGACATGCCGCCGTCGTCCTCGATCGAAGGGATTGATCTGGTAACCGAAGGAATCTTTACCCTTACAAAAACCGCACAATACCTTGAAGATTATGATCCGGATTCCAGTCCGAACGCCGCCGGCCGCCTGGTCAATATCATGCTTCAGAATGATATTATCGACATCATGGTCGGAACGAAGATCAACGAGGCGCATCAGGATCCGAAATTGTCCCTTGATCTCGAATTGAGAAGAAACGTGATCAAAAGAATCGCGCGGCTTCTGGAAACGAAATTTTTCAAAAGCGTCAATATAAAATACGTATGATTTGCAGAATGGATCAAATAAACAGGAATTGATCAAACACGATAGCAAAGAGGAGTTAAAAATGCAGGAAACGATGGAAAAAACGCGAGGAATGGTTCACCATCTCGCCGCTGTCAATACGATTCTTGAAAAGAATCATTACGATCCCGGACGGTTGATCCCGATTCTTCAGGAAGTGCAGGAAGTCTACAAGTATCTTTCAAAGGATGTGATCAGCTATGTTGCGACCTCACTGGACGTTCCGGTTGCCCACGTCTATGGAGTTGCAACCTTTTACGCCCATTTCTCTCTGGAGCCAAAAGGAAAACATATCATCCGCCTTTGTGACGGGACCGCCTGTCATGTCAAAAAATCTCACGATATTCTCAATACGATTCAGAATAAACTCGGATTGAGCGAAGAGGTTCGAACGACCAAAGACGCGCTCTTTACCCTGGAACTCGTAAGCTGTCTGGGAGCCTGCGGGCTTGCTCCCGTAATGGTCGTCGACGATGTCGTTCATGGACAGACCACTCCGGAAAAAGCCGTTGAAATCATCGATAAGATCATCGCGGAGGAAAAATAATGAATACCGAAGTCAAGAAAAAAGAATATACGCTCGAAGAGATCGCCCGGCATTTTGAAACGTCCGTTTCCGCACTGGAACATCGGATCATCATTTGCGGAGGAACAGGATGCATCGCCAACGGATCGCTTGCCGTTCGCGACGCGATTAAGGAGGAACTTGAAAAAGCGGGCAAGAAGGCCAAAGTTGTTCTCGAAGGGGAACTGGATCATCCGTTCAACGGAACCTATCTTTCGAAAAGCGGCTGCCAGGGTTTCTGCCAAATGGGTCCTCTCGTCCGGATCGAACCGGAAGGGATCTTCTACTGCCGCGTCAAGCCGGAAGACGCCGCCGAGATCGTTCATACAACTCTCCTTTCCGGAGAAATTGTCGAACGGCTGCTTTACACAGATCCCGCAACCTCCAAGCGCTGCCGGAAGGAAAATGATGTTCCTTTCTATGCGCGTCAATCAAGAACTGTTCTCCGCAATTATACGATCGAACCGGAAAACATTGAAGAGTACATCTCCCGGGAGGGATATTTCGGAATCCGAAAAGCGCTTCTGGAAAATACGCCGGAAGGAATTTGCCAGCTGATGATCGACTCCGGACTTCGCGGACGCGGAGGGGGGGGATTCCCCACCGGACTGAAATGGAAGTTCACCCTTGCATCGCCCGGTCCGAAAAAATACGTGATCTGCAACGGCGATGAAGGAGATCCCGGCGCGTTCATGGATCGATCCGTAATGGAAGGCAATCCGCATGCTGTTCTCGAAGGAATGATGATCGCGGGAAAAGCGATCGGAGCCGATGAAGGCGTCGTTTATGTTCGCGCGGAATATCCGCTGGCCGTCGAACGAATGAGAAATGCCGTTGCCGACGCGGAAAAATACGGTCTGCTCGGGGATAATATCTTCGGAACCGGATTCAATTTCCGAATTCGAATCATGGAAGGAGCCGGCGCCTTTGTCTGCGGCGAAGAGACCGCTCTGATCGCGTCCGTCGAAGGCAAACGGGGAATGCCGATGCCGAAGCCGCCGTTTCCCGCGCAATCCGGTCTGTACGGAAAACCGACCGTAATCAATAATGTGGAGACACTTGCCTCGGTTGCCTATATCGTTCGGGAAGGCGCGGAAAAATACCGATCGTGCGGAACCGAAAAGTCGCCGGGAACAAAGACGTTCGCGTTGACCGGACACGTTGCCAACACCGGACTGATCGAAGTGCCGTTCGGAACAACTCTTCGCGAGATCGTTTACAATATCGGCGGCGGGGTTACCGACAACGCGGGCAAGGTAACCGGCGAAGATTTCAAGTCGGTTCAGATCGGGGGCCCGTCCGGCGGATGCCTGATCCCCGATATGCTCGATCTTCCTCTCGACTTCGATTCCCTCAAAAGCGTTGGAGCGATGGTCGGATCCGGCGGGCTGGTCGTAATGAACAAGCAGACCTGCATGATCAAAGTGGCCCGATTCTTTATGCAGTTCACGCAAAATGAATCGTGCGGAAAGTGTGTTCCCTGTCGTGAAGGAACGCGGCAAATGCTCGCCTTGCTGGATGATATTATCGAAGGACGGGCTGATGCGTCTACCCTTGAACTCCTGGAAGAAACGGCAAAAGCCGTTCAGCTCGGTTCTCTCTGCGGACTCGGAAAGACCGCTCCAAACCCGGTCTTGTCCACCTTGCGCTATTTCCGAAAGGAGTACGAGGCTCACGTTTTCGAAAAACGGTGTCCCGCCGGGGAATGCAAAGCTCTTGCTTTCCCGAAAATTGATCCCGTAAAATGCAAGGGATGCACCGCGTGCGCAAAACAGTGTCCTGTCGGCGCGATTTCTGGGGAGATCAAAAAGCCCCACAAAATCGACGAAACCAAATGTATCAAATGCGGAGCCTGCAAAGCAACCTGCCGCTTTAAGGCCATTCAATAAAAAGGGAGAATATCATGTCGGATAAAAAAACATTGACAGTCAACGGACAGGAAGTCGAATTCACAAACGAACGGAATCTTTTGGAAGTGATCCGAAAGGCCGGAATTGATATTCCCACTTTCTGCTATCATTCGGAACTGAGCATCTACGGCGCCTGCCGTCTTTGCCTGGTAGAGGTGGAAGGGCGGGGAATCATGGCCGCGTGTTCCACGATGCCCGGCGAAGGAATGATCGTTCACACCGATACCAAAGAGATCCGTTCGATGCGCAAGATCAGCGTTGAACTTCTCCTCGCGAATCACGAACGGGAATGTCCAACCTGCGTTCGCAGTGCGAACTGCGCGCTTCAGAATATCGCTTCCCGGCTCGGAGTGGACAAGATCCGCTTCAAATCGCTTCGAAAACATCAGCCGATCGACCATTCTTCCCCTTCTTTGGAACGGGATCCGAATAAGTGCGTTCTCTGCGGCGACTGTGTTCGCGTCTGTTCTGAAATTCAGGGGATCGGCGCGATTGATTTCGCCAACCGGGGATCCAAAGCGAAAGTCGCCCCTGCCTTCGACTCAGAGATCGGCAAAGTCGAATGCGTCAACTGCGGACAGTGCGCCGCGGTTTGCCCGACCGGAGCGATTGTTCCCAAGCAGGATCGAAATCGCGTTTGGGATGCCCTTTACAACAAGGAAAAAACGGTTGTCGTTCAAATCGCGCCGGCGGTTCGGGTCGCTCTCGGAGAACAGTTCGGAGCCCGGCCGGGTGAAAACGTTGCCGGAAAACTGGTCGCCGCCCTCAAGCTCATGGGCTTTAAACATGTCTATGATACGAGTTTTACGGCGGACATGACCATTTTTGAAGAGGCAACCGAGTTCCTCGGACGTTTTACGGAACAAAGAGATCTCCCGATGTTCACGAGCTGCTGCCCCGCTTGGGTCAAATACGCCGAGATCTATTTCCCCGAACTCCTTCCCAATATATCCTCCTGCCGGTCGCCGCAGGCCATGTTCGGATCCGTCGCGAAAAAAGTGCTTCCCGAACAGCTCGGCTGCGAACGAAAAGATCTCATCGTCGTTTCCATTATGCCCTGTACGGCGAAAAAGTTCGAAGCGTCTCTTCCGAAATTTGCCGTCGACGGCGTTCCGGAAGTCGATATTGTGATCACAACAAGCGAAGCGGCCCAAATGATCAACTCCATGGGAATTGATCTCATGAGCCTGGAACCGGAAGCGTTCGATATGCCGATGGGATTCGCAACCGGAGCGGGCGTGATCTTCGGAACTTCCGGCGGCGTAATGGAAGCGGCTCTTCGATACGCGGTCGAAAAGGTCGAAGGAAAACCGCTTGCCTCCGTCGATTTCAAGGCGGTTCGCGGAATGGAACATCGGAAAGAAGCGAATTTGAATGTTGCCGGAAAAGAGATTCGGGTCGCCGTAGTTCATGGACTCGCGGAAGCGAAGAAACTGATCAGCGATATTCGATCCGGAGCGGTTCATTACGATTTCGTGGAAGTAATGGCCTGTCCCGGCGGATGTATTTCCGGGGCCGGACAGCCGATCGGAGCGACCGACGCGATCCGCAAAAAACGCCAGCTCGGACTTTATGCGGCCGACAAGACCCATCAGGTTCAGAAATCGCAGGACAACTATCTGGTTTCCCGCTGCTATCAGGAACATCTCGGCGGATGTCCCGGATCCAAGGAAGCGCATCACCGTCTTCATACGATCTACCAGAATCGCAGCCAGCTCTTCGACGCAAAGATCCCGATCATGAAAGGATCCGTGGAAAATCCTTTGCAGATCACGGTTACCATTTGCGCCAAGCAGGAAAATTGCCCCGGTCAGCTCCTTTTGGGAATGATCAGCCAATACGTGAAGGATCAAGGATACGCCGGCCGCGTCAATCTGGACGCCGCGTTCTCTTCCCGACCGCAGGAAGACGGGACGATCTGCGTTACTATCGGCGATCGAATCGTCGAAAGAACAAAATTCACCAACGCGGTCAATACGATTGAACAGCTGGAAAACCAGGCCGCGTTCGCCCTGATCAAGAAAGAAATCGATCTTTCCGTAATAAACAGCTGATCCGATTCTGATCGAATCCGCTCCCGTCGGCGCGTAAAAGCGGATCCGATTTTTTCAGAACGCTCCCCTTTTTTGGACAGAATTTTCTCTTTCCGGAAAAGGAGGGCGTCTTTTTTTAATATTTTTAAACTGTAAATAACCGATTTTGAAACCACGGATTTTCACGGATACTTTTTTGGTAAAAACACGTTTTCATCAAAAATATCAGCCCCGAATCTTATATTGATTTCATCCGTGTTTATCCGTGTTATCCGTGGTTCCAAACAAAAATATTTTTACAGTATGAGTAATATTTTTTGGGCCTTGTCTTGATTTTGGATTCCGCTTTCGGTATGATATAATCCAGTGTGTCCGGAGTCTCCCGCCGTTCGCATGAAGTGATTAACTCAAACTGTTTATTCATCAAGCAAGGAGTATTTTATGTTTAAAACCGGTTTTCGTGCTTTATTATCCCTTTTGCTCGTTTTGGGAATCGCCTCTTCCCTCTCGGCGCAAACAAAAAAGAAAGATCAAAAAGATCCGCTTGAAGCCAAACGGGCCGAATCCTTTCTCACCCAGTCCGGATTACTGCAAAAGCCGGATGAAATGATGAAAAACTGGCTCCTTGCCCGTATTGATGAAAAGCAGCTGGAATGGGATGCCCGATACGAAAAAGTCAAAACCGACGAGGATATCGCCGAATATCAAAAAGAACGGATCGATTACTTCCTTCAGCAGCTCGGTGTGATGTGGTCGAAAAAGGATCCGCTGAACGCGAAAATTACAGGAAAGATCGAGAAAAACGGATATCGGGTCGAAAAGATCCTTTTCGAAAGCACTCCGAATTTCTACGTTACCGGGACCCTGTTTCTCCCGCTTGAGTCCAAATTCAAAGCGCCTTATCCCGGCGTTCTGGTCGTTTGCGGCCATTCGTTCAACGGAAAAGGATCCGATCTTTATCAACGGGTCTGCGCACTCGGCGCGATCAACGGATTGGCGATGTTCATTATCGATCCGATCGATCAGGGAGAGCGGTTCCAGCATATGGGAGCGAACGGAAAACCGACGCTCTCAACCGTTCCCGCTCACAACGTGGTTGGCGGCGGATCCATTCTGCTCGGCCGGAATACGGCGACCTTCGAGATCTGGGACATGATGCGCGGAATCGATTATCTGCAATCCCGATCCGATATTATTCCCGATAAAATCGGCGCAACGGGCAACAGCGGAGGAGGAACGCAAACCGCGTATATTATGGCCCTTGATCCCCGTGTTCAAGCCGCCGCTCCCGCCTGCTATATCTGCAATCTTTTCGATAATCTTATGTATATTCAAGGTCCTCAGGACGCCGAACAGAATATCTTCGGACAGATCGGATTCGGAATGGATCACGCCGATTACTGCATTATGCGCGCGCCCCGTCCGACGATGCTCTGCACCGCCTCCAAGGATTTCTTCAATATCGAAGATGCCTGGAAGAGCTTCCGGTTCGCCAAAAGAATCTACAGCCGAATGGGATACGGGGAACGGATGTCGCTCATAGAAACGGATGAAAATCACGGATTCACTCTCCGTCTGCGCGAAGGATCGGTCCGCTGGCTTTGCCGCTGGCTGGCCGGACGGGATCAGGCAATCTTTGAAGATCCCGCAATGGAAGTTCTTACCGATGAGGAGATCCGATCCATTTCCGAATCAAGCGTGATTTATCTCCCGAAAGCGAAAACGACTTACGATCTCAATCGGGATCTCGCGAAAGATCTTGCCGCCAAACGAAAGAATCTCTGGAAATCGATCACACCGGAAAAAGCACGGGACATGATTCGCAAAACCGCGGGAATCCGCCCTCTCGCCGATATTCCCCAGGCGAAAAAACTGGATCGATCCGCGCCGAACTTCAAATCCGATCTCATTCTGGAAACGGATAAGGAGATCTATCTTCCGGTTCGATCGAACGTGAAATCCGGAGCGAAAACGATTACCCTCTTTATTTCTGATTCCGGCCGCCGATCGGCCAAAGCGGATAAACTCTTCGCCGATAAGGATTCCGTTTTCGCCGTCGATCTTCGCGGCTGGGGAGAAACGCAGGCGGTCGGACGCAAGTATTATCTGTATAAATGGTTCGGAACCGACGGAAGCGATTATTATATGGCCTATCTGCTCGGGAAATCTTATGTCGGAATGCGAACGGAAGATCTTCTCTCCGTTGCCCGGTATTTGAAAGAGACTTACAACGCCAAGATCGAACTGGAAGCGGAAGGATACGCCGGAACGGTCGCTCTTCACGCGGCAATCGCCGAACCGGATCTGTTCAAGAAGATCACGATTGACGAAAGCGCCCTTCCCGGCTGGAATACCGTTGTCGAGCAATCTCCGATCGCCGTTCCGATCACCGACTTTATTCACGGTGTTCTGAATTATTACGATATCTGCGATTTGACCGCATTCATCAAAAAATGAAATTCCTCATACTGTAAAAATATTTTTGTTTGGAACCGCGGATGGAATCAATATAAAATTCGGGGCTGATATTTTTGATAAAATGTGTTTTTATCAAAAAAGGATCCGTGAAAATCCGTGAAATCCGCGGTTTCAAAATCGGTTATTTACAGTTTGAGTGAAATTTGTAAACGACGGTCGTTTACCGGTAAGAGCGAAAAGGAAAATTTAAGACCGCAATAGAGGAGAAAAATGAAAAAACGGAACCTGTTTGTATTGTTAAAAAGAAGTGCAATGATCCTCCTTTTTCTTTCCTTTGCCCTTTATGCGGGTGCGCAAACGGATAAAAAAGATTCCGCGGACACTCTGTCCGCCGGAATTCTGATCCAGTCCGGATTACTGCAAAAGCCGGATGAAATGATGAAAAACTGGCTTCTTGCCCGTATTGATGAAAAGCAGATCGATTGGGAAAAGCAATACGAACTGCTGAAAACGCCCGAGGATATCAAAAAGTATCAAAAAGAACGGATCGATTACTTTTTTAAACAGCTCGGTCCCCTTTGGAAGAAAACGCCGCTGAACGCGAACATCACCGGCCGGATTGAGAAAAAAGAATATCGAGCCGAAAAGATCCTGTTCGAAAGTGTTCCCGGCTTTTATGTAAGCGGAACCATGTTTCTTCCTCTTGAGAGCAAATACAAAGCGCCTTATCCCGGCGTTCTGGTCGTTTGCGGACATAATCCGAACGGAAAAGGAGCCGAATGGATGCAGATGCTCTGTGTTCTCGGAGCCCAGAACGGACTGGCGATGTTCATTATCGATCCGATCGATCAGGGAGACCGCTGGCAGCTTCTCAAAGAAGACGGCAAATATCTGATCGCAAGTGTTGCCGCGCATAATGTGATCGGCGGCGGATCCATTCTGCTCGGACGAAATACGGCGACCTTCGAAGTATGGGACATGATCCGCGCATTGGACTACATGGAAACACGCGGAGATATTATTCAGAACGGATTTGGAGCGGCCGGGATCAGCGGAGGAGGAACGCAGACCTCTTATATCATGTCTTTGGATCCGCGGATCCGGGCCGCGGCCCCTTGCTGCTATATCTGCAATATGTTCGACGATCTGATGTATGTACAGGGTCCTCAGGACGCGGAACAGAATATCTTCGGACAGATCGGATTCGGAATGGATCACGCCGATTACTGCATTATGCGCGCTCCCAAACCGACGCAGCTCTGCACGGCAACCTGGGACTTCTTTCCGATCCAGGATACATGGAAGACTTTTCGATTCGCAAAGCGGATCTATGGACGCCTCGGATCCCCCGAAAAAATGGATCTCACCGAAATCGATGATAAGCATCATTACAATCCGGAGCTGATCCGAAGTACAATTCGCTGGATGCTCCGCTGGCTGGCAAATAAAGACGGTGATCTTGCGGTCTCCGAAATTGCTCCGGTTCTTGCGTTGGACGAGATCCGATCGGTTCCCGCTCCCGGCCTGTTCAAAATGAAGAATGTCCGGTCCACTTACGATCTCAATCGGGATCTCGCGAAAGATCTTGCCGCCAAACGAAAGAATC
>JAUNSU010000186.1 GCA_030539035.1 Planctomycetia bacterium | reverse complement strand
CGACAGACTGATCCAGATCAAGCTGCTTCCGGTCAATAAGGATATTGACGCACAAACCGGTCGCCGCAACCTTGGAGACCGACGCAAGATCAAAGAGAGTGTCCAAGGTCATTTTTTCCGGCTTGGGATATTCTTGCCGATTTCCGTAAGCCTTGCAAAAAACGATCCGGTCTTTACGTCCCAGAACAACGACCGCGCCGGGCGTGATCCGCCGGTCGATCAGATCCTGAATTTGCCGATCAATCTCTTTTAAAAACGGATCGTATTTCTTCCCTTGAAAAAGGGCGGCGGTTTGAAAATTCCGTTCTTTTTCCGAGTTCGGAATTTTATTCCCCTCTTGTTCCGCGGCAAAAAGAGGGATTGTAAACAGCAGCAAAAGAAGGAACAATATCTTCGTTTTCATCAAAAATCTCCTTTTTATATATGGTATCTATTTACTATTGTAATGTAAAGAGAAGGAGATTTCAACACATTATTCGGTAAGAAGCAGCGGAAATTCGGTTAAAAAAGCTGAGATTTTGCCTTGGCGGCCCTAATGCAACGGCTGGGGGTAAGAACCAGATCCATAAGACGATCATGCGGCTCGCACGGAACGGAATCGACGATCTGTTCATCGAAAGCCAATCCGGCAAGAAGGACATCTTCCCGCGTCTTTTGTAAAAAGCGATCATAAAATCCCGCTCCTCGTCCCAATCGTCCTCCGGAAGGATCAAAGGCAAGGCCGGGAACCAGGATCAGATCAAGATCCCGGGGATTGATCTTGCGATCAGGCCTTTCGCGCAAATCTTCATCGGGCTCCAGAATATGATAAGCGCCATCGCGCATTTCCTCAAAAACAACAGATCCGTTTTTTTCATAAACGGCGGAAGGATCAAGGCGATAAAGTTGAAGATCTTTGCCCGAACACCAGGGAACCGCGATATTACGAAGGGACTTATTGGATCTATTTTCCTCTTTTCCCTCGCGAAAAAAGAGATCCAATACCATTGCAAGAGTTGGAAATTCCTCCGGAAGACTCAGGTAGATCATAATACTACAAAAAGATCCGTCGTTCATTCCGGACAATGAGAACAGACGGTTTAAAACAGAAGAGACCGCCTGAGGAGCTGAATACCCGGAAGAAGAAACGACCGACTTGATCCGGCTTCGCATTGCGGCTCGAAGCTCATTTTTTTCGATCAAAAGCCGGTTTCTGCCCATTAAAGTCCGGTATCCTCTTCAATTTTATTGATTTTTTCGATTCGGCGCTGATGCCGATCCCCTTCGAAAGAAGTCGCAAGCCATTTCTTGACAATAGTTGCAACCATCAGCTTACCGAGCATTTCTCCCGGCAAACAGAGGACGTTGGCATTATTATGCCGGCGGCTTAATTCCGCGGCGACCTCATTATAGCAGACAGCGGCCCGAACGCCTTTGAACTTGTTCGCGGTAATCGACATTCCGATCCCGGTTCCGCCGATGAGAATTCCGTGATCCACTTCGCCCAGGCTTACCTTTTTGGCAACGGCGGCGGCGATGTCGGGATAATCGATCTGCTTAATGGATCCGCTGCTTTGGCTTTCCCCATTATTTTCAGGCAATTCGAGGTATTCCGGATCGGTGAGTGGGATAATTTTTGTTCCGATAAAGAGTTTTTCGTTTTCATTCATCGATCCGCGAATGATAATCGCGCCATCCCAACAGGAAATCCCGGAACGGACAGTGCGAACACCCGATTCCGTATCGGCATTATCGAACAGGGAACCGATAAAAGAAATATCGGCCGCATCTTTTTGTATGATTTGATGCTGAATATCGGTAATACTTGAGTCGTCAACGATTGGACCTGTTGGAAATAAAACTTCGGTCAACAATTTTTTCGCAACAACTTTACCGCGATGATCCCAGCCAAGCGCAATCAACATGAATTATCCTCTGCAACCATTATCAAAAAAAACGGGAAAAAAGAACTATACGTCCAAATTTTATCATACAACGCGTCTTTTTCAAGGACCACACAAGGTGGGGGAAAGAAAAATTTAAAAAGCCGGAAAAGAGATCAGTAAAATTTAAGGAGCAAAATACCGGCAAGAACAGCAGGCAAAAAGAGCAAAACGACCCGCAGCGCGAATCTCCAGCCCGCCAACATTGCAGAAGCGAGAAATTTAAAAGAAAAATTGGCTAAAATGGCAATCATCACGATTTTCCATCCGTTTTCCATCATTCCCGGATCATTCAGAGCCATTCGCGCCGTTGAGATCGTAATCGCGCTGGTTTCTGTAAACCCGGAAACGGCCGCGATCAAATACAATCCGCCGGTTCCCAAGTATTGAGATCCCGCCTTCATCGCAAACGAAATCAGGGCATATAAGAAAGCAAACGTAAGAGCTGAACTCCATTGAGTCGGATTTGCCTGTTCCACCATGGTAAACGGTGTTTTTCGGACCCGATGCCAAAGAAAAAGAGCCGGAACAACCGAACAGATCATCATGATAAAAAGGGGAACAAAGCATCTCTGCATGAATTGCGGGGAAATAATCACGATCAGCAGAAGGGAACGAATCATCAGGAACGACGCGGCGACCAAGAGGACGATCACGGCGATCGGAGCGGTAATCGCTTTGCTTGCAACCATACGCGAATAGCAAACCGTTGTCGCTGTACTCGATATTGCTCCGCCAAAAGCCCCGCCCATAAAGATGCCCGCATTTTGTCCGAAAAATTTGTAGATAATATATCCGCTTAGACTCATTCCCACAATCAATACGACCATGAGCCAGGTTTCAAAAGGATTGAAGGAACCGTAAGGTCCCATATTTTTGTTGGGAAGAAGGGGAAGAATCACAAAGGTGATCATTACAAACTGCATGATCGCCTTCATGTCGTTTTCACCAAACCGTTCGGCAATATGGTGAAGTTCCAGCTTAAACTGCAAAAGAACCGCGGTAATTCCCCCTATTTCCAGAGCAAGAAGAGTCCAGCGCGGATTGGCCAGCATCGCGCCAACGCAGAACATCACCATAATCGTGATCAAGGTCGTCGTTCCAAATTCATAAACCGGTTCGGTCTTCTCCGTTCCGTTCGTCCGATCCTGGATCTGGTGCATACTGATCGGTAAAACCACCGACGCCAGTCCGGTAAGGGTCAAGCAAAAGAGACCGGCCGGAAGAATCCAAAGACCGAATTGCGTTGAAAGAAGAGCGCAAAGCGTTCCAAGCAGGGTAATCAGGGGAAAGGTTCTCATCCCGAACTTTGCTTTGACCCGTTCCCGCTGCAAGCCAACCAGAAGACCGAGTAAAAGGGAAAGTCCAAGCTGCACGAAAAGGGTCTGCGGCGCAATCGTATTCAAGGATTCAAATGTCTGCGATGGATCCAGCATATTTTTCCCTCATTTTTCAAACGAACAGGATCATGAACAGACCGCGATCCCGGAAATTGCCCGCGAACAGGATTTCGGCATTGGCCGCGGAATCAGAAACTTGAATCGCGCAAGGAGACATCCAGATTGGAATCATATCGGAATCCGATCAGCATCCAGCGCCGCGAAAGGGCCGTATCCCCCGTTTTCACGATTGGACGGTAGAAAGTAAAATACCAGACCACCGGATAATTTTGGCATTTATAGAGATATCGAATCACAACCAGATCGCTTCCGATCGATTTGGATCCGATTTCTTCAAACGAGAGGTAAGCACCGAATCGTGTATTGATATCCTTAACCCTGGACGCGAGATCATCAAGGAGCTTTTCATCACTGCTGATCGGACTGTTTTTCAAGATCTCTTCGAGAGCTTTTTTGGCCCCTTTATTGGGATCGGAAAGATTTTCAAAAAAGATCCGAATCGTTCCGTGCAGCGAGGAAAGATCACTTTCCGCTGTAATTCCGACCTGAGCAACCGCATTTTGCGAATCCCCTCCCCGAAAAACGGCGAAAATCGCACACGCGAAAACTAGAAAGAAAAAACAGAGGAAAGAAAAACTCTTTCGATGCCGATTCAATAATTCCATCTTTTTCTACTCCTTTCCATTCCGAATCAAATCGGAAGAGCGGGGATTTCACTGATTAACATGGATCTCAACGATATCGCCCTCGTTGATCACGTAGTCCCCTTTTACCGTAGTACCATCATGAACGGCCGATCCCCAGACCCGTGCGAATTTAAAGTTGGCGACATACTCCTTGTGAATCATCTCCGCAAGATCAAGGACGGTATCGCCTGTCCGGACAGTAAAGGGCTGATCCCGATCCGCTTCCTTTTGGGTGGGTTGCTTTGTGTAGACCCGAACCGCGTTCATCGATTCATAAATCGCGTTCCGAAGATCTTCCATTCCGGTCAAATCGCTTGCGGAAATCGAAAATTCCCGAAAATCCAGGGGGCAAAATTCATGGAAAAGATCTCTTTGGACTTTTGCGTCCGGATCATCGATTTTATTGAGAACGACAAACGTTTTTGTATAGGAAAGACCAACATCCTCCTCATCAAGTCCGGATTCTTTGCCAAGCCGGGTCTTTGAAGATTGAAGCCGCTCCAGAATATCAATGCACTGCTGAATTCCATCCTCTCCGGCAAGATCGACCATAAGAAGAACAAGGTCGGCACTTCGGATATATCCGAGAATATAAGGTTCCAGAAACTCCGATGTAATCGGCGGCGTATCGATCAGCTGAACAAAAACATCATTCCAGGGCATCATCCCGGGCAAGGGCGCGTTCGTCGTAAACGGATAAGGAGCAACTTCCGGCTTTGCCTTGGTAAAAGCAGCCAAGAGCTGGCTCTTTCCCGCGTTTGGTCCGCCGATAATCACGGCCGTTCCCGCCCCTTGGCGCGGAATTTTGAAGGATTTTGTTCCCCCCTTTTTACCGCCAAGACGCGATTGTTCCATTTCCTTTCGGACATCGGACATCTTCGTCTTGAGCATCATCTGCATTTTTTCGCTCGCCTTGTGCTTTGGGATCTCGGCGAACATGATCTGCAGCCATTTGAGCTCTTCCTCCGGAGTTTGCGACCTACGGTAGTTTTCTTCAGCTTTTAAATATTGGGGGGTAAGATTTGCGGCCATGATATACGTTTGTTCCGTGAAAAATTTTCGGCTAATAAATACTAATGTTCTGAACTTTAATAATAGAAACAAAGCCGGAATTGGCGGCATTTTACGGCGTCAAATTCCGACTCAGATCATAAAAAACAGGCTCAGGGGAGGGAAACGTCAATTTTCATCATCGTCCGCATCATCGCCCCAATCTTCCTCGTCTTCATCATCATTCCCCAGGCCGTCTTCATCATCCCATTCATCATCGTCTTCATCATCACCGGCATCAT
>JAUNSU010000185.1 GCA_030539035.1 Planctomycetia bacterium | reverse complement strand
CGGACTTCACTGATTCGGACTTTTCATCGGAAGCTCCATCGAGGGCGGCTTCCGGTTCCGGAGCAGCCTTTTCTTCCGGTTCCGCAGTCGAAGAGACTGCCGGATCATCTCCTTTTACTTCGGTATTTTCCGCATCCGCATTTTCCGCGGAGGGAGCTTCAGTAATCTGAGATTCTCCGGACTCGGCATTCACCTCAGCCGCCGCGTTTACCGGATTCTCCGCATTTTCCGGAACGCCTGATTTGCACTGATCTTCTTCCGCGGATTTGGAAGTGTTCGAATTCGCGGCCGGATCTTCGATCTTTTTGGAAACGAAGAGCCCGAAGCGGCGAATATGTTCGCGAATACGCTGGCGGAGTTCGACATTCCAGGCGAATTTTTCAGATAAAATGGCGGCAACACCTTTAAGAACCGATTCCGTATCGGGCAGTTCTTTCGCGGGATCAACAAGCAGAGCGGCCTCTTTTTCGATATCAAAAGCTTCCGTTGCCTGAAGAATGGAAAGCGCAAGGGGTTCGAGTCCCTTCTCACGGGCAAAATCGGCTTCCGTTTGCTTTCGGGGCTTATAAGCAAGATAAATATCTTCCAAACGCCGTTCCGTTCTTGCGTCGAGAATACTTCGTTCCAGCTCAGGCGTCAACTTCTGATCATTTTGAAGATTACGCAAGATCGACTGTTTCCGCTCGAACATCGCCTTGATATGAGCGTATTTACCGGCGATCGCACGAATCTTTTCTTCAGAAAGATCGTCCGCCTCATCCTTTTGATAGTGAGCGATGTAAGGAACCGGCATCCCTTTTTCCAAAAGATCGATTACTTTTTGGACCTGTTCAGGAGTCAATTTGAGTTCGCGCGCTAAAAAACCACAATTAAAAACAACAGATTCGGTCATTTCCGTTTCATCATCCTTCAGAAAAGTTCCTGAATTTTAAACTTTGTTTATATTCCTGTAATATTAACAAAACATCCCAATAAACAGCAATCTAAATAATTTCATCCCCGTTGTCAAGTAAAAACCGAATAAAATTCAAAAAATTTTACTTTTTTTTGAATTTATCCGAAAGAATGGGGAAATTTTCTTGAAAATTTGAAATTGCAAAAGATTGCAGTATCAATAATAAAATACTTTAAAAATATCATATATCAAAAATATTTTCATTAAATTTCAAGTTCTCTTATTATATCACAAAAGCAGAAAAGGGAATCCGTATTTATTCAGTATTATCTGTTTTTTATGGAATTTTCGGGTCTATCCCTTGAAAAGATCGCTCTCTTTTGATATTCTGGTATAAGAATAAGGCTCGAAGTGCGGGAAGATTCCCTTCATAAATTGCGATTTTACACGATTTTTAGAAGAACATCCGCATTTTGAGGAGTAATGTTTGCGATATTGGCGTTTATGGGCGAATACCGCGATCAAAAGTTTAAAAAAATGGAATTGGGCGATTTTTGTGGCAAGGAGGCGGCAAAGGGAATGTTTCCCGCCCCCTTATTTTAAAAATTTCTTGTAAATCATTCAGGATGGGAAATTATGGGAACCAGAATACGACTTAATCCGGCCGAGATCCAGAGAAAAGCACTTATGCAAAAATTAACAATGAGCACCGCCGAAATCGGGCTCTCCGTCCGGACAACGAATTGCCTGGACGAACAGGGGATCACTTCCGTCGAAGATCTGCTCAACTGCAATCGCGCGGATCTGTTGAGCATTCCGAACTTCGGGGAAAAAACCCTCGAAGAAGTCTATGCCGCCTTGGAACGCCTTGGATTTTACCGAAAAGGACATACTCCCGCCGAACCGGAAAAACCTTGAACCGAAAACATTACCCGCCAAAAACCGTAAAGGATCTGTTTATGAAGCCTCTCAGAAATCTCCTTATTGTCTTTTTTTCAGTCCTGCTCCTTTCAGGGTTTGCAGGAGCTAAAGATGTAAAGTCCGAAAGTAAGGTTTTTCGTATCGGAATTATCGGAACGACAACTTCCCATGTTCCCGCCGCGCTGGGATTGTTCAACGCGGAAAATCCCAAGTACAAAAATCCGGAATCGGCAAAATACTTCAAGGGATTTCGAATTACGGCCGCTTACAAAGGGGGAATGCCGGATAATGAATCCGCCTGGAGCCGACGTGATGTCTACGCCAAAAATTGTGAAGAGGCCGGTGTCAAGATCTATTCGACCATTGAGGAAATGCTCCCTCATGTCGATGGAATTTTGCTGGAAAGCGTTGACGGACGTCCTCATCTCGAACAGGCGATTCCCGTAATCAACGCCAAGATCCCGCTTTTCATCGATAAACCGATGGCCGGATCTCTCGCGGATGCCGTGAAGATCTTCCGACTCGCCAAAGAAAACGGCGTTCCAGTTTTTTCCGGCAGTTCGCTTCGATATTCCCTTTTTTGTCAAAAGATGAGAAATGAAAAGCCGTTGGGGACGATTTATGGGTGCGAAGCGTTCAGCCCAGCTTCCTTGAACCCCAAGCATCCGGATCTTTACTGGTATGGAATTCATGGAGTAGAAACCCTGTTCACCATTATGGGCCCGGAATGTATTTCCGTTTCCCGCACAAAAACGGACTCGGAAGATCTTGCGGTCGGAATATGGAAGGAAGGACGAATTGGAACCTTCCGCGGACTGCGGGACGGTCGAAAGGGATACGGAGCGCGAGTCTTCTGCGAGAAGGGGATCACCGAAGGTGGAGATTACGAAGGATATGAACCGATGTTCGTTGAGATCTGCAAATTTTTCCGAACGGGAAAAACGCCTTTTTCCAATGAAGAAACAATCCGGATCCTTGCCTTCATGTCGGCGGCCGATGAAAGCTGGCAGCAGGGAGGAAAGCATATCCTTCTGGATGATGTCCTGGAAAAAGCGAACTTCGAAATTCGGAAAAACATCGATCTCGTAATGCAAAAGGACGGGGATCTCCAGTGGAACGGGGAATCGGCGGATCTTGCGAAAGTATCGAAAATGATCGATGATCTGAACCGAAAAGGAGTCGTTGTGCGAATCATCCTGAACAATCGCGCCGGAGCTTCTTTCGAATTGGTTCAGAAAGTATTAGAAGCGGTCGATCACGCCTATTTGGCAAATTATTTATATTGACGGATCTCTCGGGAAAAGTCAATTTTTACAATCACTTCGCCGGCCGTTCACGGTATCGGATTTTCGAAAACATACTTCGAAAGAGTTGAGTGAGTTTTGTATGATTATCAGAATGGATTAAAAATGAAGGAATCAGTACAGCGTCCGGAACCGCTTCCATTGACAATGGAGGAAGTGCAAGCGCGAGGTTGGGACGAAGTCGATATTGTATTTATCACCGGCGATGCTTATGTCGATCATCCCTCTTTTGCGGCGGGAATTTTGACACGAGTACTGGAATCGGAAGGTTTTCGAGTTGCCGTCCTGAGTCAACCGGATTGGCATTCCGCAGAAGACTGGAAGAAGTTTGGAAAACCCCGCCTTGGTTTTTGTGTAAGCGCGGGAAATATGGACTCCATGATCAACCATTATACGGCGAATCGAAAAGTTCGGAACGAGGATGCTTATTCACCGGGAGGGCAAATTGGCTGCCGGCCCGATCGGGCAACACTTTCCTATTGTCAACGAGCCCGGGAAGCCTATCCCGGAATTACGATAATCGCCGGCGGAGTGGAAGCCAGTTTGCGCCGCACTGCCCATTATGATTATTGGAGCGACAAGGTCCGCCGATCTATTTTAATGGATTCCAAGGCCGCCCTCCTCTCCTACGGAATGGGCGAACGCTCTTTGGTCGAGATCTTCAAACGCCTGGACGCAGGGGAACCGGTTGAAAGTTTGCGCGATATCCGGGGAACCGTTTGGCGAATCGGAAAGCTGGAAGATCTGCCTGGGGAATCGGACCGTCTGATCCATCTTCCCAGCTTTGAAGAAGTATCGGAAGATAAAGAACTCTTTGCAAAGATGACCCGAACGATCTGGGAAAATTTGAACCCTTTCAACGCGAAAGCGCTTCTTCAGGAACATGGGGAGGAAGCAATCGTCGTCAATCCGCCGCAGATCCCGCTTTCGGAAGAGGAAATGGATCGGATCTATGATCTTCCCTATACGCGGAAGCCGCATCCGTTTTACGGAAAAGAAAAAATACCAGCCTATGAAGTGATTCGGGATTCCGTTCCGATCGTACGCGGCTGCTTTGGCGGGTGCGCGTTCTGTTCTCTTACTGCACATCAGGGAAAGGTTGTTCAAAGCCGAAGTGAACAATCCATCTTGCGGGAATTAACCCAAATTTCTGAATCGAAAGAATTTAAAGGAACGATCAGTGATCTTGGCGGACCGACGGCCAATATGTACAAGCTCGGCTGCAAAAATGAGAAGATGCGGAATGTCTGTGAAAGAGCTTCCTGTCTTTATCCGGAGATCTGTTCGAATCTGAATACGGATCATCAGCCGCTGATCGAACTGATGCGAAAGGCCCGTGCGATTCCGGGAATCAAAAATATCAATATTGCTTCCGGTGTCCGAACGGACTTGGCTCTTTGCTCCCCCGAGTATATTGAAGAACTGATCAAATACCACATCGGAGGACATCTGAAAACAGCTCCGGAACATGTTGATCCCGTTGTTCTGAGCCTGATGAAAAAACCGCCTATTGAAAAGTACGAGGAATTTTGCGAACTTTTTGCCGATTTAATGGAAAAGAATCAAAAGGAATGCTATCTTGTTCCTTACTTGATCGCAGGTCTTCCGGGCTCGAATTATCAATCGATGGTCCAGGTCGCCGAGTATCTGAAGAAGAACGGGATCTGTCCGGAACAGGTTCAGGATTTTATTCCAACACCATTTGAAATCGCAACCTGTATCTATTATACAGGACTGGATCCGTTCACGGAAGAAAAGATCTATGTCCCGCGCGGACTTCGTGAACGCCGATTGCAAAGGGCGCTTTTGATGTACTATCGTCCGGAGTATTATCACGACGTAAAAACCGCACTCAAAGAAGCACATCGGGAAGATCTGATCGGCAATGGTCCCGACTGTTTGATCCCTCCCTATCCCCCCAAAGCGGCTTCTTTAAGACAAACATCCCGCATCAAAAGACTTCAACTCAAAACGGAAAAGGAAAAACAGGAAAAAACAGAGTATCGCGAACGGATGCAGGAACAAGCACGCTTGGCGGAAGAAGAGCAGCGGCAAAAAAATCGAAAGAAAAGAGAGTCCCGTGGATTCGGACGATCCGGCTCTTCGAGCAGCGGATCAGGTTCCGGATATCGCGGATCGGCAAGATCTTTCGGTAAAGGCGGCGCTTCCCGATCGGAAGATTCGAGATCCGGCGAACGAAGATCTTCAAGGCCTTACAGCAGGGACGGTGCTTCC
>JAUNSU010000184.1 GCA_030539035.1 Planctomycetia bacterium | reverse complement strand
TTCGACATTATGGATTGGAAACGAATCCGTTCTCGGAAGAAGACGCGCAAACAGATCCCGTGTTCAAGGATTCCTGCATCAAAACGATGCGGCATCCCTCCTGGGATAAATTATACGGCAACCCGCAAGAGCCTTCAACCGCTCTCGTTTTCGGGGAAAAAGGATCCGGAAAGACGGCTCTTCGTCTTCAGATGATCTATGAACTCAAGCAGTTCAACGCGGATCATCCCGATTTTCGGCCTTTCGTAATCGATTATTCCGACATGAATCCTTTTTTGGATCAATTTCGGAACCGCTTTTCCCGGGGACGAAAGATCTCAAAGGTTTTTCACAAAATTCAGCTCCAGGATCATTTGGACGCGATTCTTTCATTGGGGATCACTCAATTTGTTGATCGGGCTCTCAAGCCGACCGAGTGCAATTATCCGGCGGCGGTAGATCCCCATCCGATCGATTTATCGAAGTTGACGGCCGCTCAGAGCCGGGATCTGCTTTCCCTTGCCGCCGCCTATGATCAATGCCGGGAAGAATCCCCGTACAGCCGTTTTAAGCGGCTGATCGGCAAGTCGCACGGCTCCTTCTGGAAAAGCCTTTTTCTCTCCTGGCGCGATTTCGGTATCGGCATCTTCGGATCCGCCGCGATTTTGACGGTCTTTACCCATTTCAAATGGTATCAGAGCACTTCATCCTATCAATGGTTCCTTCTTTTTTTGATCATTGCCTGGGGACCGTATCTTTGGAAGCTGTTCTGCCGTTTCTGGAGAACGAGTTCTGTTTCCAGGACCCTTCGGATGATACGGCCCGACAAAAGGGAACTTTTCGCTTCCCTTATGCGCCTTCTTCCGGAAGATTATTCTTCGCTCACGCTTCCCATGCAGGGAAGTACCGAGAATCGATACAATCTCCTTTCCCGATTTATCGCGATTCTGAACAATACGGGATTCAACGGGATCATCGTCCTCTTCGATAAGGTGGACGAACCCTATCTGATCAATGGATCTCCTGATCTGATGAAAGAGGTGATTTGGCCACTGATGGACAATAAACTTCTCAAGCACGAAAAATTGGGACTCAAATTTCTTTTGCCCATTGAGCTTTACCGGTTTATGGAAAAGGAATCGAAAGATTTCAATGAAAAAGCGCGGCTGGACAAGCAGAACGTGATCCCGTCCCTTTCCTGGAGCGGAGAAGCCCTGTTCGATCTGGTCAACGCGCGGATGAAAGCCTGTATTGACGACGAAAAGACGGTTTCCATTCTCGACTTTTTCGACGGAGTTGACCGGCATCGCCTGATCGATACTTTCGGACAGCTCCGGGTTCCCCGGCACCTCTTTAAATTCCTCTATCGGCTTTTGATGAAGCACGCGGAATCCTGGTCGGAAGATGTTCCTTCCTGGAAGATCACGGCTAAAGATTTTGAATCGACTTTGGCCCTTTATCTTCGCGATCGCGAAGTTGCCGAAAGGGACGGACGGGGATTTTTCTGATCGAAGGACGAAGCGGAAGTGCAAGATAATATCATTATTCATCGATACAAAGAAGAAGAAATTGATCCCGGTCTTGATCTTCGGATCCGGGAGTATTTAATCGGGATCTTTCCGGAATGGGCCAGGATCTTCGAAAAAAAGAGGAGCTGGCATGATGCACGGCCGATCTTTACGGAACTCGCGTTTTGCGGCGAAGATCTGATCGGACATATTGCGATTGTTGAGAGAACGATCTCAACCAGTTGGAATTTCCGATATATCGCGGCGAGCTTTCAGGGCGTCTCCGTTCGGGCCGACTATCGCAAAAAGGGATATGGAAAAGATCTTTTAAAACAAACGCTTGCCGATTGCCGGATGGCGGGATATCCTTACGCGATTCTTTTTTGCAAGGAACCGCTGGTTCCGTATTATGAGGCCAACGGATGGAACCTGCCGGACGATTCCATGATCATGTGGAAAGACCGGTCTCTTCCGATTCCAATGCGGTCGAACTGCCCGATGTATCAGGAATTATCAACGCTTGCCTTCCCGGAAGGGCCGATCGATGTCCATAATCCCTTCGATCATTCCCGCAAAAAAGCGGAATGATTTTGGAAAAAATTTCATAAAACTTTCCTTTCCGGCTTGCGTAATCAATAGAATTCACCGGTAAACGCGGGCAACCTCCTTGCGAAAAAAAAGATTTAGTGTATTATTAAGGGGTTAGGAAATCAAAGGGAGGGAAAAACCACTGTTTCCCTTCTCAATTTTGCACTTAGGAGCCCGTTGATTACCATGATGAAGCATGTGATTTCAGCGCTGGTCCAGAATGTTCCGGGAGTTCTTTCCCATATTTCCGGGATGTTTGCGGCCCGCGGATACAACATTGACAGCCTCGCGGTTGGCGAAACCCATGATCCCCATTTTTCCCGAATGACCTTTGTCGTCGTCGGGAACGATAATGTCCTGAATCAGGTCCGCCTTCAGCTGGCAAAAATCATTACGGTCGTCAAAGTCGAAGATCTCAGCACGATGGATTACGTGGAACGGGACCTTGTCCTTATTCGGGTCAAGGCCTCTCCTCTGCAAAGGAGCGCCGTAATGGAGCTCGTGCAGATCTTTCGCGCCAATGTCGTCGATGTCAGCCAAACCGATATGATGCTGGAGATCTCCGGCAAGGAATCGAAAGTGGAAGCCTTTATCGATGTAATGCGTCCGTTCGAGATCATCGAATTGGTCCGAACAGGCCGAATCGCGCTGGCTCGAACACGGCAGGAACAGGAATCCTTTTCCGATCAGACCAGTCTCTGATCGAAAAAAGAATGAAAAAAGGGATTAAGGTGCAAAACCGCAGATCGAAAAATGCAGGCAAGTTCGTCAATCCATGAAAATCAAACGTATCCGCGAATACGGAACGAATCCGGTCCCGGACGGAATCGGAATTTTACGTTAAACAATTTTAGATAAGTTTAAGGGAGTTTTTAAGATGGCATGTACGATTTATTACGACAATGATGCAGATCTTTCCGCACTCAAGGGAAAGAAAATCGCGATTCTCGGATATGGTTCCCAGGGCCATGCCCATGCGCAGAACCTTCGGGAAAGCGGATGCGATGTAATTGTCGCCGAACTCGAAGGAACGGACAATTATGAAGCCGCTGTTAAAGCCAACTTCAAGCCGATGGCCATTCCGGAAGCAGTCAAACAGGCGGATATCATTGTCATTACCCTTCCCGATGAGCTCCAGGGCAAAATCTTCAAGGATCAGATCCGTCCGAATCTCAAGAAAGGGGCCGTTCTGGTTGCGACCCACGGTTTCAACGTTCATTACGGACAATTCGACATTCCCGCCGGCTGCAGCGCGATCATGATCGCTCCTAAAGGTCCGGGCCATCTCGTTCGAGCTGAATTCGTCAAGGGCGGAGGCGTTCCTTGCCTGATCGCTCTCGGACCCGGTGCCGGCGAAAACGAAAAGAAAATCGGACTCGCTTACGCCAAGGGAATCGGCGGAACGCGCGGCGGGGTTATCGAAACCACTTTCGCGGAAGAAACAGAAACAGACCTCTTCGGTGAACAAGCCGTCCTTTGCGGCGGGGTCAGCGCCCTGATCCAGGCCGGTTTTGAAACCCTGGTCGAAGCCGGATATCAGCCCGAAATGGCCTATTTCGAATGTATGCACGAAATGAAGCTCATCGTCGACCTCTTCTATCAGGGCGGCTTGAACTACATGCGATACAGCGTTTCCAATACAGCCGAATACGGCGATTATACCCGCGGTCCCCGTGTGATCACCGAAGAAACCAAAAAGGAAATGAAGAAAATCCTCACCGAAATCCAGAACGGCCAGTTCGCCCGCGAATGGCTGCTCGAAAATCAGGTCAATGCGCCCGCATTCAAACGCGCCCGCGCACAGCACCATGATCATCTGCTCGAACAGGTCGGTAAAAAACTTCGTAAGCTCATGAAGTGGATCGATGCCAAAGAATTCTAAGAGTTTTTCGAAGTGATAATGTAAATTCCGATTTACATCAGAATTTCGTGCTCCTCGGCAAAATCGGCTTTTTTGTTCTCCTGCCGGTTTTGCCGTTTTTTTATTAGGGAACTTCACCCGGGCGGAACATCCAATAAACGGCGCCCCGAAGGGGAAATACTGTCAACGAAGAGAGCGACCAACGGGAGCGGGTCTCCGGCAAACGCGCGGCAGCGCGTACTGGGAGCGGCGCCTCGCCGCAAAGCAGAAAACAGGCTTTTTCATTAACTCAAATTGTAAATAACCAATTTTGAAACCACGGATAGCACGGATTTTCACGGATATTTTTTTGGTAAAAACACATTTTCATCAAAAATATCAGTCCCAAATTTTATAATGATTTCATCCGTGTTTATCCGTGTCATCCGTGGTTCCAAACAAAAATATTTTTACAGTTTAAGCCATTAACAATTAACAAAATCCGTCGTTTGCAATGCAAAAAGAATATCTTACCCAGCATCATCCCTCCTCGTTCCGGGATCAGATCTATGTCTATCCGGTCGTAAGCCGCCGAGCGAACGGGATCTCGGTCGGGATCAATTTGAGCCCGACAGCCCTTTGCAATTTTCGATGTATTTACTGCCAAACAGAGACCAGTTCCCTTCGCCGATCGGATAAGCCAGGATCCTCCAAACAAGAATCGAATGGACCGGCATCATCTGCGCCGGCAACATCCGCACCGGAATCATCTTTGCGCAATCGATCACTCGACTGGCCGCGGTTCGAACAGGAACTTCGGAACACGGTCGATCTGATTCGATCCGGCCGGATCTTTGCGGATCCTCATTTTGCGCAAACCGAACCGGAAAAGCGGTACTTTCGCGATTTTGCCTTCAGCGGCGACGGGGAGCCGACGCTTTCCCCCGATTTTCCCGCCGCGGTTCGAACTCTTGCCCGAATCCGGCGCGATCTGGATCTTCCGGAAGTCAAATTGATCCTGATCACCAACGGAACCCTGCTGCAAAAAGAATCGATTCAGAGCGCTCTCGATGAACTGATCGAAAACCGCGGCGAGATCTGGGTCAAGCTGGACGCCGGAACAGAAAAGGGATATCGGGCGATCAGCCGGTCCGCCGTTCCTTATTCAACTATTATTTCAAATATCGATTACGCTTCCGCACGCTGGCCGGTCGTAATACAAACGATTTTCCTGAAAAAAAACGGTCTTCTTCCCGATCCGGACGAAATCAGCGCCTTATGTGATCAAATAGGCAATTTTATTCGAAAAGGACGCAAAATCACCCGAATGCAAATCTACACGATTGCCCGTACTCCCGCCGAAAATTATGTCGAATCACTGAAAAATGAAGAGATGGATGATTTCGCCCGAATTCTCCGCGCTCGCCTTCCGATCCCGCTGCAAACCTTTTATTCCCATTGACCAAAAGTAATT
>JAUNSU010000053.1 GCA_030539035.1 Planctomycetia bacterium | reverse complement strand
TAAACACTAATCACTAAATCAGACTTTTTCCGCGTCGGGAACGACGAACTCGCCGCGGTAATCGCGCGTTTCCATCTTCTTCGCTTCCTCGTTGTCGACGAAATGCTCTGTTTCCGGATCGAATTTCAGCATGGGGCCAAGAGAAATCGGGGTCCTTTTCAGATCGACTTTATTGGCGGCCAGATGCTCCAGTGTTCGGGTCAGCGTTTCCTGATTATTATCGTTTCCAGGAACACTTTTAATCGCCGCGATCGCTTCTTCCGGAGAGACCTTGTTCTTTTCGCCGAGATAATAGGAGATATTTCCGATATGGCTCAAGCCGGCGGAAAGATGTCCGACGCGGGCATTGGCGTTCAGGGAGTTGTAATCTCTCTTTAAACAAGCTTCGATGAAGTTGCTGAAATGGTTGCTGTCTTTTCCGCCTTTGAACTCTTTGATCACTTTACCGGCCTTATCGTAAGCGATCGAAAGGCTATAATTGACCTGAACCCAGGTTCCTTCGGTTCCGTAGGCAACGACCCCGATTTTCGCGCCGTTGAGGGCTTCGGTTTCCAAACCGCGGGTCTCAAAAACGAGCGTTTTTCCGCCGGGATAGTTGTAGATGGAGACTTCCGTATTCGCGGTATCGCCGGCATCAACGTAATTGGGATCTTTTCTTTCTTCAGGATATCCGAGCCGGCCGCCGTAGGAGATCACACTGGTCGGGAAATCGACGACACCGAGAGCGGATCGGGCGATATCGGTTTGATGAGGACCCTGGTTTCCGGAGTCTCCGTTTCCGAAGAGACGCTGCCAATGCCAATCATAATGGAAATTGGGACGGGTAACCGGATTGACCATCGGTGCAGGACCGGACCAAAGATTGTAATCGACTCCTTCCGGTACCGGATATTGACCGAGAGCGCCGATCGATTTTCGCCGTTTATAGCAGAGTCCCCGAACGAGATTGATCTCGCCGATTCCGCCGGAAGCAAGGAACGCGAATCCATCGATCAGAGCGGGATTCGACCGGCATTGGGATCCCACCTGGCACATACGGCCGTATTTTTTGGCGGCGGCGATCAGAGCTTTTCCTTCGTGAATATTATGGCAGATCGGTTTTTCAAGATAGACATCTTTGCCCGCCTGCATTGCCCATACTCCGCAAAGCGCATGCCAATGGTTCGGAGAGGCGCAGCTTACGATATCAATGCTCTTGTCCGAAAGAGCATCGCGCATGTCGGCGACGATCTTCGGCCGGAATCCCTGCTTCTTTTCGACAATTGAAGCCGCTTTTTCCGCGTGCGTTTTATCGGCATCGCAGAGATAAACGATTTTCGTGCGGGGATCCGCCAAAAATTCGCGCACATGGCTGCCGAGTCCGCGGCTCCCGCAGCCCATCACCATTACGCCAAGCGTATCATTGGCGCCCGGCGCTTTTTCCGCGGCGGAAAGGCCAAGATGAAAGAAACCTGTGCCCGTAAGGGCTGATCCGGCGACCAGGGATCCGCCAAGGAAACGTCTTCTCGAAATAGAACTCATTCTCTGAATACTCCTTTTTCGTATTATCATTAGTATTATTTTTCCGGATCCCATAGGATCCAAAACATCATTCGACCCCACTCAACTGTCAAGTATAATGAAATCAAAACCGCTTTTCAACAGAGGAATGAAAAAAAAGCGGAATTTTTTGAAATAATCAGGAAATCTTCTGTATTATTCAAGAGATTGAACGGAAAGATCATGATCGGCGAGGAATGCTTCCATTTCCTTTCGGGTAAAGACGGATTCCGTTGCGCTTCGATGCCGGACACAGCTCATTCCCTGTGCGGAGGCGCGCTTCATCAGAAGATAAGGATCCGCGTTGTCGAGCAGAGCCGCCGCGAATCCGGCCGCAAACGCGTCTCCGGATCCGGTTCCTCCGATAAAGTCGACGGAGAAGATCCCCGTTCGGAATTTTTCTTTTTCCGAATAATAAAGGGATCCGTTCGATCCGCACGTGATCACGGAGACCGGGGCGCCCGCGTCGGCAAAGAATTTTGCCTGATCCAGGGGATCCTCAAGTCCGCTGATCAATTGTCCTTCATCGTCGTTCGGCATAAAGTAATCGACATAAGGAAGCAGGGGTAAAATGGCGTCTTGATACGGACGATCTCCGTAAAGAACGACATCCAGAATGATCTTGCCTCCCTGTTTGCGGTAATTTTTCATAAAATCAATGGTTTTCGGGGATTCGAGCAGGGGCATCATCAGGAACCCGCCCAAATAAAGGACATCGGATTCCGCGGACCAATCGTCCGGAATATCGTTGAGCTCGAATTCGGCGTTTGCGCCGGTGGTGCTTACAAAGCGGCGATCTTCTCCTTTTACGTTGATGATCATTGTGCAGCCGGGTTCCTGGGTTTGCGACCGCTTGATCTTTGCGGTATCGATCAACGGATCTTTCAGGGCGTTGACAACGAAATCGCTGAGAGGACCGGTTCCGATGCAGCCGCAAAGGCCGACCGGAACACCGAGCCGTGCAAGATTGATCGCAACGTTCGACGCGCAGCCGCCGAGAGAAGGATGAACACCTGTTGTGGGAACAAGCTCTCCCGCCTTGGGTGAATGATCGATCGGTTCACATCCGATATCCACAAAAATTATACCTGCACTGATGCATCGATGTTTTTCCTGCACGGCAAAAGCCCCTTTCCAAGGATAAAATAGAAGGATTAAAATTGAAGGATCAGGAATTCACTTCCGGCGGCTTTGGCAATTCTTCCTTTGGGACGGTATTTGCCATCATGATCGCGATACCGGCCGTTTCCGGGAACGATTTCAGAATGATCTTGATTATTACTGCCAGCGGCGGTGAAAGGAACATTCCCACCGGTCCGAGCAGCCAGCCGCAGAACAGAAGGGAAAGAATAACGACCAAGGGAGAAAGATCCAGACCTTCTCCCAAAAGTTTGGGTTCCAGAATGTATCCGATCCCGCAGTTGATGATCACGAAAAAGACCGCGTCGATTACTCCAAGAGCCAATCCATGATCGACGGTTGCGAGCAGAATGGGAGGAATCGCCGCTACTACGGATCCGATGTTCGGAATAAAATTCAAAAGGAAGGCAACGAATCCCCACAATATCGCGTACTGGACATTCGAAAGGAGTAATAAGATCACGACAAAACAGCCGACCAAAATACTCACAAAGGTTTTGATCATCATGTAATGCCGGATATCCATCGCGAGCTGCCGGATTCGATCGTTGGTGAAATTCTTTTTGCCTTTAAGGGCAACTGCCGCTTTCAAGGGAAGGCGGGAGGCTTCGACCAGCATAAAGATCATAAGGAGCATAATGATAAACGTATTGCTTGCCAGCATACTCAATTCTCCGGTCAAGCCGGCAAGGAAACGGAAGAGTTCATGAGAACTGGCTTTCATTGCGTCTTCGGAAGCGCGAGTCCAGGAATCTTGAGCGCGATTGGGATCTTCTTTGCCGGGGTCTTCCAATCCTTCCGGATCTTCTTCCTCCGGGAGAACGGGTCTTTCCAGATTTCTCTTATTGGGGGCATGTCTGCTCGCGGGATTATCCAGCGGACCGGCCAAAGAATCAAAGAAGCCGCCGGAAACTTCCGGTCCATAGGGAGATCGCTTTTCCGGGACGGATCGTGCTGTTGTCCCCTGTTTTTCCGGATTTTTTTTGATTTCGGACTTTTCGGTTGAGGAAGGGTCCGTTTTTTCATCTGATTTCGCACTTGCCTGAACGGGAACAGAATCAGAGACATTCGCAAAAGCGGAGTCGGAGCTTTTATTTTCCTTCTCTTTGGGATCAGGAAGGGGAATCGGGCGATCGGATCCGGCCCGATGATTCGGAGTTTGCGATGGAATCTGTTCCAGCGCCCGAATTTCAGCAGATCCATATCGGGGAGATCCATTCCGATTCCCGGAAGGATGGGAATGGAATGATCCGTTCGGATTATCCGGTTCCGTTTCCGGCGCCTTTTGCTTTAAAAGAGGAAAGAACTCACCGAGATCAATATTGTAATTCATCAGCTGGTTGGTGAACCGGTCCCGGTAAAACGGAAGATCGCGGGCAAACTGCGTCAGCTGGGTTCCCACTATCGAGGTAATTCCGATTCCGAAGATCAACACCGTCGAGATCACGATTGTCAACGCGATCGGCTGGGAGATCCCTTTCGAACGAATCCAGCGAAGCGGCGGAAGCAGCAGAATCGCAAAAAACGTCGCCATAAAGATCGGCGCGAGAATGATCTTGGCCGCATGGATCCCGGCAAGGATCACAATCGAACATGCGGCGATTAAAAGAATCGATATTAACTTGCTGTTGCTTTTTCGGGAATGAACTTTTTGATCTGGATTCGAACTCATTTTTTATAAAGAATCTTTCGATTAATGTTTACCGTATTTCATGATTTTCCCTGTCCGCTGCGCCTGCATATAGGCTTCCAGAGCGCGCATGCGGGGATCATCACCGCTCATCGGTTCCGCGCGGCAGGGATTTTTCAGGCACCAGTTGGCCATATCGCGAAGAAGGGCGACGCGGCCTAATTGAACCTGATATTTCGGATAGGTTTCCGCGTGAGTTCCCTCGGCGTCCGGATGGCACATATCGCAGGAGGTCGCGTTTGTACTCCCGAGAAGATCGGCATTATGGAAGATCAGCGATCCTTCGACCACGAGCCGTTCGGTTTCTTCCTGCCAAAGAAGGAGGTCGGCTTCGGTATAATTACCGTAAGTATGTCCGTCCTTTTGGCTTTTTGTGATCTTTACAACGGCTTTGTTGTCCGCGTGAGGCTTGATCTGATGCCGTTCTTTTTCCTCTTCGACCCAGGAATAATGGAAGGCATTGTCCCATTGCGCGAAGGAGCCGGGAAAAGCGTTTTTCTGAAGATCTTTCTCTTCGGAATCCTTTTGCGCTTCGGTTCCTTTCGGATCGGCGGTTTGCGGTTCGTCGGCCGCAACGGTTTTCGGCGCTGTTCCCGCGGCGATCAGAACGGGACTTTCGGAACGGTCTTCCGTTGAAATACTTGCAGCCGGAACATTATACGGAACGGCAGAAGGATTTTGCGCCGCGGCCGGAGCGCTTTGCGGAGCGGAAGAAGGACGGGTACCGCGAAGATTACCTCCCCAGCGGCCGGGTCCCCAATTAAAGAATCGTCTTTGCAAGGGCTGGGAAGGGGCATTTTGCGCCGCGGCGGGAGCCGGCGCTTGAACGGCCGGGGTTTGTTCTGTCGAGATCGTTCCATTTTGCGCTTCAAGCCGCGAAATCGGGCAAAAAGCGAATCCCAAAAGAACGAGTACCGCGAAAACCGCGATTCCCATCATCGATATTTTTATCTTGAACTTTTTCATTTTGAAATTTCCTTATAGGTGAATAATACGAAAATCCGAATACACAAAATTTCGTGAACCTCTTTGGTCCATTAGTAAGAAGGAAGGTTCGGACGAAGCGGCCGCTGATCTTCTCCCTCGGAAGCGAGATAGGCGGCAGGAACCAGAATCGACTTTCTGTTCCAGAGTTTATAGACCTTGTCGACCAATCCTTCCGGGGAAAGGCGGATCTCTCCATCACCGCATCCGTCGTTCGAGTTGAACGGATCAGGGCGATTCATCGGAATCGTCAACTCCGGCGTTCCCTGCGGCGCGTAAGGCCAAGGCCAAGCGGTGGAAAGGAGTCCATGAAAATGGATATTGCCGATCCGGTTGGTAAGGATTTGATGAGTATGTCCGTGTATTACAGTGATTTTCTTAAAACGGCCGATGATCTTTTGGACTTCTTCGGCATCGTCTGTCCAGAAATTCCAGTTCTTATACAGTTTGTAAAGCGGAGAATGGGAGAAAAGGACAATCGGCTGATCATCCTTGCATTTCGCAAGATCGTCCGCAAGCCATTTTCTGGTCTTTTCTCCAACGGTGAACGGTTTTTGAACATGATTATCGAGTCCGGCAACCGTTTGCATTCTTTGCAGCGGGTTCATTCCGCGGGGGGTCCAGAAATCTTCTTCCAGAACACTCATGATGCAAACGAAATGAACGCCCTTATGATCGAAGGACCAGTTTGGTTCTCCGAACAGGGAACGCCATTTTTCGCCCATATCGAAATACCAGTCGTGCTCTCCGACCATGATTTTCAAGGGTGCTTTGAGATCTTTCAAAATATCGGCGCCGAGCTGGAGTTCGTCCGGCTGTCCCAACTGGGCGAGATCGCCGCCGTAGAAGACGAAATCCGGCTGGGGATCCATTGCGTTGACATCCTGAACGGCCCTCATCAGGGCATTGGCGAACCGATCATTCTTTTCTTTTACATAAAGATGGGAATCGGATATGTAAGCGATCCGAAATCCTTCTTTCTTCCCCTGCTCTGCTCCGGTGATCCGGATCGGCTGGAACATTCCGTGATCGGCAAGTCCGAGTACAGACGCGGCGCCAAAGGAGGCGGCGGCAACTTTCATAAAGGAACGGCGGTCCAGATTTTCCAGAGAACGAAAAAAGGACTTGCGATCATTTTCCGTCTGTTGTTCGAGATTCTGTTTTCGGTATGTCGTATTCATTTTTCGGTTCCTTTCATTGTTTTTCCGGCTTTGAAGTTTTCAAAGAGAAGAACTTTTCTCGAAGCGACCTCTTCATTTCGATCGGGCCGGTTTTTCGCCGCCAATTTCTTCTGCTGTTCCATGATACGATCATTGTAATCCGCAAACCGAACATCGGTTAAGCTGAACAAAAAGGCGACGATCTGTCCGACTTCTTCTTCAGTGAGATCAAGGGGTTCAATTCCTCCGTCCAGATAGAGGTTGGGGACGCCTCCTTTATTGTAATGATCGACGACATCCCAAAGGGTTGCAACGGATCCATCGTGCATATAGGGCCCGGTAATACCGGCATTCAGGATCATCGGCGTTCGGAACGCGGCCATATCGCTTTCGTTTCCGGTGATCAGGAAGCGGCCGAGTTCGCCCATATCGGTCGAAAGGGCTAATTCATCGAGCTTTGCTTCGGAAATTCCTTCGGCAAGGGCTTTTTTTGCTTTTTTCACCAGCTCATCGAAATTGCCGTGATAGGCGGAGATCCCGATATTATGGAATTTATTGTCTGTTCCCAACGGATTGGAAGGACTGATCTGATGGCAGCTGCTGCATCTTCCTTCCCGATTGAAAAGGATCCATCCGGCTTTGGCATCTTCGGAAATCGCATCTTCATCTCCTTGCAGATACCGGAAAAACGGATTGTCCATGAAAATAAGGGTTCGCTCAAAAGCGGCGATCGCGTTCCCGATATCTTTGTAATTGATTTCTCTTCCGTAAGCCGCTTTGAACATCTTTTGATATTCGGGATCGTCCTTGATCTTTGCGAGGATCGTCTTTTCCTGCTCCGGCATTCCCATTTCGATCGGATTGATGATCGGCTGCATCGCCTGATGCTCAATTCCCGGGGATCGTCCGTCCCAGAACATCGAATGAAGAAGGGTGATATTCATTACGGTCGGTGCGTTTCGCGTTCCGAACTGCTTGACCGCTCCTTGGGCGGTCGGTTTATCGACTCCTTCAGAGACCGGCAAGGCATCGCCGAATCCGCGGGTGATATCATGGCAGGTTGCACAGGAAACGGTCCCGTCAATCGACAACCTCGGTTCGAAATAGAGTTTTTTCCCCAGCGCGATTCTTTCCGGGGACATTTCATTTTCTTTGGGAATATTGAAATTCCAGTACTTGGGACTGATTCCAGGGGGAATTTGACCGGAAGCCTCCTCTTCCGTTTGGACACTTTTGAGTACTTCCATCTGATAAGCTTCCGGAGCGGCGCCGTGAGGCCCCTTCGGAATCACCTGTCCCATGAGATTGTCCGCTGAGAGAAAAAGCAGGAGGGTTAAAAGACCCATTATACTTCCTGCTTTTTGATAAGCCGTCTGTTCAGATCTCATTATGATGTTCCTTTCATAGAGAAATTTTTCCGCCGTTTCCGGCAAAATCCAAGACCTGATCTGAATATATCACACTGGAATCACAATGTCAATCAATGCGCAGCAAAGATTGTCAAAATTTAAAAAATAATGGGTAAAGAGTTGACGAAAAATCAAGGATGGAATATAATCAAGGCTGGTTTTTATTGGATTTTTTTTCTTTTGGAAAGTTCAGGAAACATCGTATGTCGTCCATTCCGCAGAATTTTATTTTTAATTTTTCCATTCCCTGTTCCCGGCTGAAAAGTTTTCCAAAAGAGCTTGTTCCCGAGTATTTGGATGCTTCCTGGTCTGTTGCGGCGCGCTGCCATTACGATATTCAGGATCAGGGATTTGGTAAAAGGGACATGCGGCGTAAGATCACAATGAAAAAGACGGAAGAAAAGAAGCAAAAACCGGTTCAGTTCGATTTCCGGATCGGCTGGCATCCGGAAGGTCTTGTTCTTACTGTTCTGCTGAGCGGAAAGAATCAACCGTTCAAGTGGGATTTATCGAATATGGAAGAGAGCGACGGACTTCATTTTGTACTGGATACACGGGATGTTCGCGATGTTCAAAGGGGAACCCGTTTTTGCCATCGTTTTTTATTTGTTCCGAATGCATCGGAGGGATCCGTTCCCGCTCCGCGGCCTTTTTGGCTTCCGGTTCATCGGGCCAAGGCTCATCCCAATCCGGTAGATGTTTCCGCGTTTCAAATGGCCGCGGAATTGCCGGACGGGGGATATATCTTTTCCATCGCGATTCCGGCAGGGGGATTGACCGGATACGATCCGGAAGAGCATACACGTCTGGGATTTCATTATTCCCTTCGTGATCAGGAGCTCGGATATTTCAATTTGCAGCAGGATCCCCTCTTTCCCACGGAAGAAACGCCGAGTTTGTGGTCCGTGCTGGAGTTGAAGCAATGAATGACCCTTTTGTTCTTCTGATCCATTCCCGGACAAATTCGGCTTCCTGGAGCGAAAGGGAACAGAATATTCTGAATCATCTTGCGGTCCGGTTCCCGCGTCTTCGGTTTGCCGGACTTCCCTTTCTTTATGATCTGGATCCGGAATCGAACGCAGTTCAATGGATCCGTGATCGAAAAGGACCTCTTCTGATTTTTTCCTTTATCAGCGATCGGGCTGTATTCGCCCTGCTTGATTTTTTTGAAATTTCCTGTAAAAGATCCGCTTTTTCCGGGGAAATTCCTGTTTCTGTTTCTTCGGATTCCGTTTTTTGTTCCGAACTTTCCGTTCTTTCGGAAGAGGACATGATTCCTGTATTGGAAAAGTTTAGCAAATGCGTTGAACGTACGTTCGGATCGGAATTTTCCGGGAAAAACTCTGATCCCCTGTTTTTTGAACTGTCCGGGGATCAGGAGGAACGATGGTATCCTCTTCTGGACCGCGATCGCTGTGCGGGATGCCTGGAATGTCTGAATTTTTGCCTTTTCGGCGTCTATTCCGTTCGCGAAGATGATCGGCCTTTTGTTCTTCATCCGAATGAATGCCGGAATGGATGTCCGGCTTGCAGCCGTGTTTGTCCTGAAGAAGCGATTATCTTTCCGCTTTACGACGATCCGATGATCTCCGGAAGAAGTGCGCAGGAAAAATTGGCCGGGAATAAGGAGGGAAAATCCGTTCGGGATCTGTTTCCTGATTCCCTGGGAGAAGAAGAAAAAGATCTCCTTGAATCCCGTCTTTTTAAATCGAAAGAACAGAAAAACGATCTCGATTCGGAAATGGAACGCCTGATCGAAGATACGGAAAAACTGATCCGAGATTAACGGATCAGAGTGTTTTTTGGAGTCCTTTTTGATATTTGCCGAACGGGAGTTTTTGGAACTGTTCGACGAAATGCAAAGCGCGGATAATACGGCCTTTGTCTTTTTCCGAAAGGCGGCGAATGATTGTATGCCGGCTTTCGATTTTGACCGCTCTGCTGAAGAGCCGTTTTCCGCCTGGGTAAACAGAAAGCGTAAACTGTTCGGGAAACCGGACCTCTTTTTTGAGAATCTGATTAATGTGAATTCGCGCAAAAGGTGTTGTCGTTCCGGGGTTTAAATAGATATTCAATTTGGAATACGCATCGGAAAAATCAAAGAAGGAGTCGATGATGCCGGGATCTTCAAATGGAACTGTTTTAATCCGATAATCGATCCATTTACTTTGAAAGAGAAATTCCTTGTCGTCTTCACTTTTTGAAAAATCGAATTCGGGCTTGGCCATAAACTGATTGAATTTGTCATCTTTTTGGACGAGCAGCTCCCGGATCCGGTCGAGAAACTGATCGATATCTTCAAGAGCCAATTCCGTCTGGATCCGGTGGATCGGATCCAGCAGAATAAAATTTTTCGAATCGGGCCGGTAAATGGTAATTTCACCGTTGTCGCCGATGAAATCAAAAACGGCTCCATCACTGAAAATGGTGGAGGTTTTGATTTGAGTAAGAACATTATCGTTTTCCAGGCGGACAACACTGTCCATACGGAAATAAGGTTTATCCGATGTTTCCTGCGCTTTTATTCGATCTTCCGCCAAATACAAAAAGAAGCCAAATAAAAAGAGAACGATTAAAATGTAATCTTTCATCCGAACAGCGTCCCTGCTTTCGGGAATTTTACTTGGGTCCCAACGTGAACACCAGCTTTTTTCCCATTTGTTTAGGCGGTGCTTCGACTTTCGCGATTTCGTCCAGTCGAGTGATAATATCTTCCGCCAACTTTGATCCTTCCGTGATATAAGCCATTTCCCGGCCGCGGAAAACGATGGTGATCAGGACTTTGTCCCTTTTCCCAAGGATCTCTTTTGCCTTGTTCAATTTGACTTGGATATCATGTTCTCCAGTATTGGGGCGCAAACGCAATTCTTTCAGAAGGGGTGCAGAACTTTGCTTTTTCAAAGACCGTTTTTTCTGCTCGTACTTGAACTTGCCGTAATTGATAATACGGCAAACGGGCGGCTTTGCGTCCGCCGCAACCTCGACAAGATCCAAATTGACTTTGCGTGCGCGGGCAAGAGCGTCCGATACGGACATGATTCCGATCTGCTCTCCATCTTCGCCAACGACTCTTACCTGGGGCGTACGTATCATTTCGTTGATACGGGGCCCATGCTGATCTCTATTACTCGTTTCCATCCTCCTCGGTGCCATTATTCTCCATGAGGGTTAATCAAATACCATGATCTCATTTTTAGAAACAGACGAAAATTTATACAAAAATTTTCATTAGAAAAACAAAATCATTTCCACTACTTTCCTAATTTTAACAATTTTGGCGATGAATGCAACACCTTTTTTTGTGCAAAAAGATTTTTTTGGAATAAAATTGCACTTTTTAAGGAGTATCACCGCTCTCTTTCAGGTCGTTTTCTTTCCGGGAATCCATTTTTTTATAGATCTCCTGAAATCCCGGGAATCGGGAAAACTGCTCATCATGCTGCGTGATCGTCAATCGGATCACAAAAAGTTTTTGATCCCGATCGTCCGATCCGTTGGTGAAAAAGTAGCGCCCCAGCCCGCAAGTCGTCTCTTCGCTCGCTCCCATTACCAGAAATTGGCCCGGCCGAAGATGATGGATCGACTTGAATTCATTAAACGTTTTTGTCGGCTGCTCCTGCGTTCGAACCAGCTGCCCGTACTTATATTTTGTTTTCATTTGCGGCGCTCCGTATCGGAGCATCGGCGTCAATTCAAATTGAACGGATCCATCCGGAATATTGCGAATGGAAATGGATATATTCGTCCGCGCGTCCTCATAGGTTTTTCCGGTAAGTGAACCTTCTTCCATCGTAAGGACGGGAATTCCCGATACAACATCTTCCCGGACTTCGATCAGGCTTTTTTGCCCTTCCATCATATTGATCGGCTTGGAAATGGAATTGGAAACGGTATCGTCCTTTTCCAGATCCACTTCTTCTTCCAGCTTCGTGCGGATCGGGCGTCCTTTCAACGCCAGCAGACGGGAAAGCGAGTCCGGAACCGATGCGCCGATGATCCCGGCCCGAAATCCATTATTATGGAGCCGTTTTCGAACTTCCTGATCCTGATCCTGTTCATCTGTATCGTTCCACAATTGGCGGACAAGATCCCGATCCTGATAAGGAACCTGAACCAGCAATACGTCGAAGGAGACCGCTCCTTTCGGCAAAATATTTTTCGGAACTTCTCCCATGATTCCCGGACTTTCCGGCAACGGGCCCTTAAACGATTCGCAAGAGAGCAAACCGCCCGCCAAAATCATCAGGCAAAGAAAAAAGATCCGTTTCATTTTTCGCTTTTACTGTTCTTTCCGAAATTTTTTCCGTTTTTTTGCATTTTATTATTAAACGTAAAGGGTTGGCTCTCTTTCGTCTTCTTTCGATCAGTTCGAAGGAAAGCGATTTTCGGCCAAAAACTCCGGAAGGAATAATAATCAAAGGACGAATCCTTGTCAAGAGCATTTTGCAAAGGGGGATTGAGGGGATCGTTCTGCGGATATTGTCTGTCCGCAGGTTCTTTTCTGTTCTGCAAATTACCTTGTTTGTCCTGTTTAATGAATTACCGCGCCGGCGTTGATGCAAGATCGAAAGACGGAATCGGAAGCGATCCGTATCCGTTGAAATTTTCGATCGTGGTTGCCCGATAATTTCGATCCTGAAGCAGGGTTGTTCGCCGATCCGCAGCGGGAATCCTCGTGGAATAGATCCGAATCTCATCCTTGGTTCCAGTAATGATCTCTTCGCGCCAATCTCCGAAAAAGTCGCCTGTTGCGAGAACTTTTCCCGAAAAGACATTCGAAAAATACTTTTGCTCCGGGAAAGTCAATTTCATCAGAACGCCGTTTTTCGTATTTCCGCGCAAGAGGAGACGCTGATGCGATTGATCCCACCAAACGGAAGTTGCTCCGAGTCCGGGAACGCCGACCTCTTTTTCTGTGAGTCCTTTTGCGAGGAGATCTCCATCGGCGGTTCTCAAAAATTTGATCTCGGGAACGCCGGGCGTTTTGGATTCGCCGCTGAAGCATTCCGATCCGGGATAGCGGGCATCGATATCGGAGCAGAGTCCGTTTGCGTGGATATGATAGGTCTTTTCCTTATATCCCCAAATATACTCTCCTGTTGCCGCGTGAACCATGCACATTCCGTTTTTCTCATTTGCGGTTTCCACTCCGAAATAGATCTCCATTCCGGGATATTTCGGATTGAGATCGCCGACGAACATCTGATCGGGATGTCCGAGTCCGAGCGACCAGAGAACGGATCCGTTTTCATCAAAAACGAAGGATCCCATGCAAAGTTCTTCTTTTCCATCACCATCGACATCGGCCGCGTGAAGCCGGTGCGCGCCTTGGCCCCAGGTTTCCCGATTTTTTCGCTCATACATATTGTTCCATGATCGGACTTTTTCCAGCTTGTCTCCATGGAACAAATAAACGATCTGATTCATTTTTCCGTAGGTTCCCCGATGAGCGATCAAAAATGGGGTATTGCCGTCCAAATAGGCGACTCCAAGGAAATTTCGGCTTCCCTGATTATACATGAATCCGTCTTTCGAGGGCCAAGGAGCTTCCGCAAGCGTTTTTCCTGTCCTTCCATCGAAGATCGATACAAATTCTTCCCGTGAATGGACCCGGCCGTTTTTGTCCCGGGGATCTCCTTTTACCGTCTTTGCGGCAACATCAACGCAACCCTCCCCGGCAAAATCGAAGGCAAAAATAGGTGAATACCAGATTCCCTGCTCAATAGACCAGCCAAGATCCCTTTTCCAGAGAAATTTTCCAGTAGAATCATAGGCTTCCAGAACGACTGTCCGTTCGCTCTTCTTCCAATAGTTAATATAGGGGTCTACAAGGGACGTTCCTTTTTTTACCAGAAAATCGAGTTTCCCATCACCGTTCAAATCGACCATGCAGATCCGGTCGATCTGATCCCCATCATGATCCGGCATCGGAATCGACAGAAAGGCCTTCTTTTCATCGTTCGATTTGGGAATCGCAAGAGAAATCGTACTGGGCTCGCCCGATTCTTTTCCATCGATTATCGGTTGGATCTTCCATGTATAAGATTCCCCGTTCCGGGCACTTCGATCAACGAGATCGGTTGTTTTCGTGATCGGCTTCGGATTCATCTTGCGAAAGGAATCGGAGGATCCGTTTGCGCGATAGACATTGAATCCGACCGAATCGGGATCTGTTTTCAGAAGACGCCAACCGATATAAACCCCGTCCTCTCCAGCAAGAGCGATTGGAGCGCGGTCCAGTTTTTCTTCGACCCGTTTTTTGAGAAATCCGACCGGAGCCGGCAGTTTACTGTAATCGGGAACGGAATCGGAGTAAATACTGATCGGAGCCAATAAAAGATCCGCCTTTCCAAATCCGCTGATAAACGCAAAATAGAGATCGGCATCGGCGAGATTGCAGGACGACTGAAGGGAAGTCCACTCAATTCCGTCTTCGATCAGGGAAAAGGCGCCGCTGTACATGCCGCGCGTTCGTTTTTTATCTTTATAGGTATCCAGGCGGTTCATGATCCCCTTCCCTTCTTTTACCTTGATCCAGGCGATTGAGTTAATGCACTGGATCTTATGATCAAATTTTTGGGCGGGACCGGTTAAGGACCAGAATCCATTGCCCGAGAAGACGATCCGAATGCAATCTTCGCCGTTCGGTCCTTGGGCCGGTTCCCAGGAAAGATCGCCTTTGATCTTTTCGTCGGAGTAAAAAGACCAGTTTTTCCAGGGACTTTCCGCAAAAGGACGCGATCCCTGATCGGATCCGGCGGATTTCGCAATTTCCGGAAGATCGAGTATTTTTTGCCCTCCTTCCTGTCCGTTTGCAAAAAGAAAGAGGGAAAATCCGAAGTAAAGGGAAAGTAAAATTCTTTTTTTCATGCAGTTTCCTCGTTTTTGTTCCATTTCTGTTCCTGATAAAGTGAACATTCCGGTAATGTAAGATTGGATCTCCTTTGAACACACGTTCGAAGGACCATTTTCAAGGAGAGGACCGTCAAGGTCTGATTATAAAGTTGAAAAATGAAAAATCAAGCGGAAAGAATAAAAAAGGACCTCTGGTTTATTGGATTAAATTGGGTATAATGAGAGAATAATATTGTGAGCCGGGATGTATTTTTGAATTTTTCGATGAATCAACAGGATTCGATCACTGATCAGAGAAGTCGCTTGGAATGAAAATCGCCGAAATCATAGAACAACGGAAGCCGGAGTGGAAGGAACTGGAAGCGTTGGTTGCCGAACAAAAACGGATTCGGTCGACCGCGCTTGCCGATCCGGAAAAAATTGCCCGGTTTACCGCATTGTATCGATCGGTTTGCTCTGATCTTGCTCTTGCGGAATCTTATCAATTTCCTGCGGAAACGGTTCAATATCTCAACAGCATAGTGGGAAAGGCGTATCATCACCTTTACCGGACGCCGCAAAAAGAGCGATCGAATATTCGGCGGATTTTTTTTGAGGATATTCCGCGGTCGATTTTTCATGATCCGATTTTTTGGCTTTCCTTTGTTCTTTTTTGGGGGCCCTTCGGGATCTGCTTTTTTTTATGCCATCTGGATTCCGCTTTTGCGGAAAAAATTCTTGATAAAAGCCAGCTTGCGGCGATGGAAGCGATGTACTCCCAATCATTTGAATCAATGGATTTTTCCGAACGTTTTTCCATGGTGGGCTTTTATATCTGGAATAATGGCGGGATCGGATTGAAGTGCTTTGCGTTCGGAATAATCGGCGGGATCTGCGGCGCTTATATTCTCTGTTCGAACAGCATCTATCTCGGCGTGATCTTTGGATTCATGTCGGGAGGCGCCGTTGGGCCGGAGATCTCATCCAACTTTACCAACTTTACGGTTGCCCATGGACCTTTCGAATTGACGGCGATCATTATGTCGGCCGCCGCCGGAATGAAAATGGGATTCGCCTTTTTTTCCACGCACGGATACCGGCGATTCGATTCCGTTCGAATCGCGGCTCATAAGGCAATTCCGATCATGATTACCGCCTTTGGCCTTTTTTGCCTTGCCGCTTTTTTGGAGGCTTTTGTTTCTCCGGCACCTTGGCTTCCTTTGATCTTTAAACAGGGAATCGCGCTCATTTCCTCGATTCTTCTTTTTGTTTATATCGTTGTCCTTGGGATCCTTGCTCAAAAGAAAATCGGATTAACGGGAGAGTAAACAAGAATGGATTCCGGAAAATTCAGTCAACACGCGTTCACCATTCGGGAACGGACACCCAATGAAATTGCGGATCTCGCCCTTATTATTATTCAAAAGAAATGGGCGGTCCTGATCTTCTATTTTCTTGTTCTTGCCCTTCCCTGCTTTCTGTTGAATCTTTTTTTGTTCTATCCTTATTTTCTCTCCGTTTATGATCCCGCCGCCGATTGGCCCGGTTCGTTCGGCTTCTTTTTTTGCATGATTCTTCTGGTCGTGTTCTTTGAAAGTGATTTTACAAGTTCTCTGCTTACTATCTGGCTTGGGGAATGGTTTTTTCGTCCGGAGGAAAAAATCCAGGTTCGCTCGGTTTTTCGAGCATGGTTTTCTCTGCTGCCGCAAATTTTTTATTATTTGATCCTTTTCAGAATTTATTTTATTTTCCGATCATATGTCAACGAAATCCTTTTATTGGAAAAGCCCCCGTTCTTTAAATCTTCGGGAAAAATATGCACTTCAAAACGCGTCTCCCAATTTCAACGGGGAGGAGGCCTGGAATCGGCTTCCGGAATGCAAAATTTTGAATTTCGGTCTCTTTTTCTCTATTCGTTCTTCGGTTTTTATATCATTTTCTTTTTCGGAAAAGGCTTTCTTGGAACAGGAGCGATCTGGTATCCTCTTTTTTCTTTGGTGATTTTTCCGATTTATTGCTGGGTCTTTGTCCTTTTTGATGCGGTGTATACTTTTCTCTGCTATTTGAATATTCGGATTATTCGGGAGGGCTGGGATGTCGATATCGCGTTCAAAGCGGAATTTTTGAAGTATACAGAAACGGAAGATCTCATCACTTTTTCTCAGCCGGATCTTTATATGGAAGAGGAAACTGATCTTACCGAGGAAAGAATCCCTCCTGCTGTTGGCGGCGGACCTCCTCCTCTTCCGAATGAGAAAGGAAAGGAGGTTTCTCCATGAGTAAACTTTCTTTTGGGCTGTTCTTTATTGTGTTGATTCTGATTCCCTGGAGCGTTTCTGAAGCCGCTTCGGCCCGATCGGAATCTGCTCCGATCTCTCAACAATCTGAGGAATCTCCGAAGGAACCGGATCGGCTTTCCGATCAGGATCCGTCGATTTCCAATCCGTCGATTTCCGATCAGGAAGATTCTGATCGGAAGACGATCGAGTATATGGATGAAAAAATCGAGGAAATGTCCCGATTCCCCTGGTTTTCGGGAAAAGACCGCGAAGTGAAATTCATTCCTCCCGAGAAGGTTAAGTATAAAGCCCCCCGAGTTTACAAGAAAAGTAATAAATCCGGTATTCTTCAGATGATCTGGATTGCGGCGATCATTATTTTGCTGATCGCTTTGGGAATACTGATCTGGTTTGTTTACAAGAAATTGCAAAAGAAGAAGTTGTTTTTCGATCCCTTTCACAAAAAGGAGGAAGAGGAAAATCGGCGGCGATTGGAGAATCTTCCTTTGGAGGCCAAGCAGAATTTGGGCAATCTCGATCAAAGCGCATTGCAGGCTTACCTGGCCGGAGATTACCGGAAAGCGATCATTTATTACTTCAGCTTTATGCTCATTGAACTTGATCGGAATCACCGGATTCGAATGAAAAAAGGAAGAACAAACCGCGATTATCTTAATGAGATCCGCGTTTACCGGCAGCTCGCCCTTTTTTATAAAAGAACGATGATCCTCTTTGAAAAAACCTATTATGGGACATGGAAGATCTCAAAAGAAGATTTCGAGGAAGTATGGAATGAAAAATCGCTCTTTTCGGCGGAATTGCGAAAAATTCAGGAAGTTCAGAACCGCCAAAAAACGGTTCCTCCTTTTGCGGGGATTCTCCTGCTTCTCTTTTCCCTGCTCTTTCTTTCAGGGTGCGAAAAAAAATGGGACGACAAATACACCGCCTACATTCCCCGGAATTATTCGGACAGTATGAACGGGATCGAGCTTTTTCAGGAACTCTGTAAGGAAAAAGGATATCATGTCAAGTATTATTGGCGTTTTCCTCTGCCGCAAAAGACGGGCGATTTTGATACAATCCTCTGGTTTTACGATTCCTGGAATCATCTGGAACTGCCCTCCACGGAATTTGCAAAAGAAGTTGAAAAATGGCTTTCCGCGCATGAAGGGCGAACTCTGATCTTTATCGACAACAGCTATCGCGCCGATGTTCCTTATTGGGAAAAAATTCAGAAAATCGTTCCCGGGGAACATCGGTGGTGGGTGGAAACTCAACTCGCCGCCGCAAAAGCAAACGAAAAAAATCATATTGTCGACTTGATCCATGAATTGAAAAAACAGCAGGAAGAATCTTCTAAAAAGGCAGAACTGAAAAAGGATGAAAACGATCCGGAATATTCTGTTTTCGATGAAAAAAAGACCGAGCCCCTCTGGTTTAAATTCTCCGCTTTGAAAGAGGTGAAAACCGGCTTCAAAATGGAAGGGGAATCTTATTGGACAAATGGAATTCATCCGGTCGAACCTTACCGTTTTTGCCGGATTCTTGTTCCTTTGAAGGGGACAAAAACTGTTCTTGCTGTCGAGGGGAAACCTCTGATCCTCGAACGAAAAATCGGTTCCGGTAAACTTTACATCGTTCAGTCCGGATCCTTTTTGATGAATTATCCTCTTCTTCAAAAAGATCGGCAGCTGCTCGCAAACCGGCTGATCGACCGATTTGGATCAAAAGAAAAAGGGGTCTATATCCAATATGGTCCTTTCCTTCGCCTGAACGAAGATGAACTTCATAAAGTTCATCTTCCCTTTTACCTTCGGGCAACTCCGTTTGCGGTTTTATTTTGGCATCTCGTCTTTTTATCCGTATTGATTACCTTTTGGAAGTTCCTGATCTTTGGACGCCCAAAAGAACTTCCTTCCGGAAAAAATGCCGATTTCGGAAAACACCTGAGCGCTTACGGCGATCTGATCGAAAAGACCGGGGATCGTTCCTGGGTAAAAAAACAGATCGATCTCTTCAAGCAGAATTATCAAAAGGAGGATCCTTCATGATTTCGGTTGAACTGGAAAAAAAGAAGCCGTTCCTCGATTATACGAAAACGGAGCTGGCTGTCCGGTTTAAGGAAATGGGAATCCCTTCTTACCGATTGGGACAGATCCGCCGCTGGATCTTTGCCCGAAAAACCGGATCTTTTTCAGAAATGACCGATCTTTCCAAAGATCTTCGGGCCTGTTTGCGGGAATCTTTTTCCGATCTTCCCGAGGGAAAAGATTCGATTTTTTCCGGAGAGATCATTACAACTTCCGGCTCGCCCGACGGAACACAAAAGATCCTCCTTGAACTTGCCGACGGCAATCGCGTCGAATCGGTTCTGCTCCGCGATGATCGCAATCATCGGACCGGGTGTATCAGTACGCAAGTCGGCTGCGCGATGGGATGCGCCTTTTGCGCAAGCGGAATGGATGGTTTTATCCGCAATCTTACCCGGGGAGAAATTTTAGAACAGATCCTTCGGATCAATTCCCTTCTTCCGCCGGAAGAACGGCTTACCCATCTGGTGATCATGGGAACAGGAGAACCGACTCTCAATCTGGAACCCCTCCTTTCCGCTTTGGAAGATGCAACCGCGCAAGACGGGCTGGATATCGGTAATCGAAAAATCACGATCTCAACGGTCGGACTTCCGGAAGGTATTCGTAAAATGGCCGCCGCAAATGTTCCTTATAAACTCGCAGTCTCTCTTCACGCGCCAAATGATGAGATCCGCGATCGGATCATTCCCCAGAACCGGCGTACTGGAATCGCGAAAATCCTTGAGGCTTCCGATTTCTACTTTCATTCTTCCGGGCGGCGCACAACTTTTGAGTATATCTTGATCGACGATCTCAATTCCCGTCCGGAACACGCCCGGCAGCTCGCGAGTCTTTTGAAAAACCGGACTGCGATTGTCAATATCATTCCCTATAATCCTGTTCCCGAATTCTCCTTTAAAACACCGTCGAGCGCAGTTGTTCACCGCTTTGTTGAGATCCTTGAAGAAGGGGGAATTCAGGTAAAAGTCCGTTTCCGCAAAGGAGACGGGATCAACGCGGCCTGCGGACAGCTCCGACGGAGTTTTCGAAAGAATTCCGATCCCGATCTTTCCGGAAAAGAAGATCCGGATCAGAAAATTTTGTAAATCGGACAGGTTCCGCGAAGATCGAAACCGACAAACCGGAATGGAATTGAAATGAATGATAATCCTTTGCTTTCCTTAACACTTCGCCTCCATCAGGGGATGGGACATTTACCGGAAGAACTTCGGAAAAAGGCCCGGGCTTTTATTCTTTCCCGGCAGGATCCCCGGGGGGGATTTATCGGGCGCCGGGGAAAGGCGGACATCTATTATACTTCTTTCGCCCTGCGGGCTCTTACCCTTCTTGGATTGGAAAAGGATTCCGACCAGATCCGTTTACTGGAAAATTACATCGGACAATTTCTGTCGGAATTTCTTCAAAAACAAAAAGATCTTTCGAGTGCGGAACTACATTCCTTTCTTTTTTCTGTTCTCTTTCTGGAAGGATTGCCGGGAACGGATCCCTTTAAAGAGGTTTCTCTGGATCGAAAGACGTTTTTTCAAAATGCGCTGGATAAACTCCAACGAAAAGACGGCGGATTCGCGTCTTCCGTAAAAAGCGCTTTTTCGGAAATTTATCATACATTTCTTGCGATCAGCGCTTTTTCTTTTTTGGGGATTCCGCTTCCTGAAAAGAATCGCGCGGGGATCCTCCAACTTTTGAGAAAGAACCGACGGGAAGACGGAGGATTCAGTGAAATGGAAAAGCTCCGCTCTTCCGGAACCAATCCGACGGCCGCGGCGATTATGATCGTTCGGGCTCTTTCCGGATCGGAGGAGATCGAATTATCTTCCGCTTGCAGGTTCCTTTGGAAAATGCAGATCCCGGAAGGAGGATTCCGCGCGAATTCATCCATTCCCGCCGCGGATCTGCTGAGTACATTTACGGCGCTTGCCGCCCTTTGGGATCCGAAGAGTCCCTGTCTTCTTGCCCCATTTCAAGAGAAAAAGATTCGGGAATTCACCGAATCTTTACAAACGAAAGAAGGCGGCTTTCGCGCCGCCTTTTGGGATAAAGAGCCCGATATTGAATATACGTTCTACGGGCTTGCTCTTTTATCGCTGCTGGATCAGGATCAGGCCGGAATGTCGGAGGTTTTGGGAACCTGATTTCCGCTCTCTTCCCGCACCGCGAGTATCGCCGCACGGTACTTTTTAATATCGTCCAGCTCCAGTTCTTCCGGAGTCAATTCAGAGAAATTCTGGCCGCGGAAAATGAACTGCTTTTGAGTTCCGACTTCTTTCACTTCGACGGAGATCACATCCTTTCCTTCGAATTCTCCTTTCAGAATTTCTTCCGAAAGCGGATCTTCCAAAAGGGTTTCTATCGCCCGGCGAAGAGGACGCGCTCCATAATCCAGGTTGCTTCCCCGTTTGATGATCAGATTCTTCGCTTCGTCGTTCAGGCGGAGGCAAAGATTCTTCTCTTTTAAACGAATGCGGAGCTTCGCAAGTTCCAGATCGACAACCTGTCCGAGATCTTCTTCCGTTAAATGCCGGAATGTGATGATATCGTTGAACCGGTTGAGGAATTCCGGGCGGAAAACCTTCTCGATCTGCTCGTTGACCCTCTGCTTCATACTGTCGTAGGATGCATCGCTGTCCGGTTTTTGGAATCCGAACGCGGATTCGTTCTTGATCGCTTCCGCTCCGGCGTTGGTGGTCATTATGATAATCGTATTGCGGAAATCGACATTTCGCCCGAAGCTGTCGGTCAATCTCCCCTCTTCAAGGACCTGAAGAAGGATATTGAAGATATCAGGGTGCGCTTTTTCGATTTCGTCCAGCAGAATTACCGAGTAAGGACGGCGCCGGATCTTTTCCGTAAGCTGTCCTCCTTCATCATATCCGACATATCCCGGAGGGGCGCCGACCAGCCGGCTCGCGTTGAATTTTTCGATGTATTCACTCATGTCGATTTGCACCAGAGCTTCTTCGTCGCCGAACATGAATTCGGCAAGAGCCTTTGCGAGCAGGGTTTTTCCGACACCGGTCGGACCCGCGAAAATAAAGGATCCGATCGGCCGTCTGGGATCCTGGATTCCGCTTCGGCTTCTGCGGACGGCCTTCGAAATTGCGGAAATCGCTTCATTTTGGCTGATCACCCGATGATGCAATTCTTCTTCCATCCCGATCAAACGCTTGGTATCTTCGACAGACATTCTGGTCAACGGGATACTGGTCATTTTGGACACGACTTCGGCGATTACCTGATCATCGACACGCCCGTTCTTCTCAAGCTGCCGTTCTTTCCACTCTTTTTGCCGAGTGTTTTTCTCCAAAGTGATCTGGTCGATCTGATCCCGAAGCTGCGCGGCCTTCTCAAAGTCCTGATTGGCGACAGCGACATCTTTATCCTTCTGAAGGTTTTCCGCCTTGTCGTCGAGTTCCTTAAGATCCGGGGGACAGGTCATCGATTTCAAATGGACGCGCGCTCCCGCCTCATCGATCACATCGATCGCCTTGTCGGGAAGGCATCGGCCGGTAATATATCGTTCCGAAAGATCCACTGCCGCTTGCAAAGCATCGTCGGTGATTACAACATGGTGATGTTTTTCGTATTTTTCCCGAATTCCCTTTAGGATCTGCACCGTTTGGACCGGATTGGTCGGTTCAACGAGGACCATTTGGAACCGCCGTTCCAGCGCACGGTCCTTCTCAATATACTTGCGGTATTCGTCCATGGTGGTTGCCCCGATGCATTGGATTTCACCGCGGGAAAGAGCCGGTTTTAAAACGTTGGCCGCATCAATCGCACCTTCCGCGCCGCCTGCTCCGACCAGTGTATGAAGTTCATCGATAAAGAGAATGGTGTTCTTTGCTCTTTTCACTTCATTCATTACCGCCTTGATCCGTTCTTCGAATTGGCCCCGGTATTTTGTCCCGGCAACCATCATCGCGAGATCCAGCACAATGATTCGGCGGTCGAGCAGAAGTTCAGGAACTGTTCGATCGATCACACGCTGGGCAAACCCTTCGACGATCGCCGTTTTTCCAACACCCGCTTCGCCCAGCAGGACAGGATTGTTCTTTGTTCTGCGGCAAAGGATCTGAATCGTCCGTTCAATTTCCTGTTCCCGTCCGATCACTGGATCCAGTTGGCCTTGGCGCGCGAGTTCCGTAAGATCCCGTCCAAAGCTGTCCAGCGCCGGCGTTTTGGATTTTCCTTCCCGCGGATGGTGTGTTCCCGGTTCTGGGATCCCGATCGAGATCGATTGCCCCATCGGATTATTATTTTCGGTTCCCGCTTCCCCTTGTCCAAGAAGATTCAAGACCTCGCGGCGCACATCTTCCAGCTTCAGTCCCAAATTCATCAGAACCTGAGCGGCAACCCCCTCGTACTCCCGAAGAAGTCCAAGAAGAATATGTTCCGTTCCCACGTAATTATGATTCAGACTTCTTGCTTCCTGCATCGCGTATTCGATCACTTTTTTCGCCCGGGGCGTCTGCGGCAGGCGGCCCATAGTGACCAAATCCGGCCCGCTGCTTACCTGTTTTTCCACTTCCAAGCGAATTTTTCGGAGATCCAGCCCAAGATTTTTCAGAACACTGGCCGCAACACCCCCACCCTCTTTGATCAATCCGAGAAGGATATGTTCCGTTCCAACGTATTCATGATTAAAACGCTGGGCTTCCTGATTTGCTAACTGTATCACCTTCCTTGCACGGTCGGTAAATCGTTCGTAAGGCTGCATATTTCTCTCTCTTTACCTCAATATCTAATGTTTTCCGAGTTCCCAAGTTCGTTGTTTACTACATTTTATACAATTATGCCTCTCCGTCCAGTATCAAAAACGGATTCTTTTCGCCATTTTCCCGGTTTCCGATCCTTTTTCCCGTTAAAAATGGACTGGACAGGTTTTGTTTTTTTGATTATACTTCCTTTTTTAACAAATGCCCCCTGTTCTCACGGCACCTGCAGCAACTGCTCCATCCGAAAGGGAACCCGATGATTTCATCAAAGGATTTCGCATTCTGCTTGCAAGGATTTGCCGTTTTTTCCCCTGTTTTTAAGTATTACGCGGTGTTAATTATGCGAAAACTCATTCATTCCCTGATTTCTTCCCCAAGGTTTTTTCTGCCCGGATGTTTCCTCCTCTTGGGAATAATCTTTTTCGTATTGTACGTCTATCTCCCGAAAAAGGAAAGAGGAATTTCCGTAAATTTTGAGGAAAACAGGAAACTTTCCGATTCCGATTCCTCGTCCTCCGCATTTTCCCCCATTTCCAAAGTGGATATCGCGAAATCTTTGGGGAATGCAACAGAGCAATTTTCTTCCGCTTTCCAAAATTCTCCCGCTGAATCGCAAAATGAGAAGATCCCCGATCCGCTTAATAAAGTCGATGATCTTCAGGTTGATCCGGAAATTCAGGCAAAGTATCTTAGGGAAAGGAAATTGACCCTGCTTCCAAAAGTTGAAAACAGTAAGAATGCAGAAAATACGAGCAATAAGGATAATATAAATAAAGACAGTAATATACAGAAAAATAATAAAACAGGAATGTTCGGCAATAAGGGGGGTGATTCCCTACCCGAAAAAAAATATAAACTCACATATAAATTTGAGCCGGGAACAGAGTTGACCTGGAATGTCGTTCATGAAGTCCATAAAAAATTGATTTACGCGGGATTGACCCGGGAAGTTCAAACGAAATCCCAAATCAAGCGGCGCTGGAACGTCCAAAAAGCCCCCAATCAGGATCAAAAACTTCTTTGCGAGCACATTATTGATGAAATGATTCTTCAGCAAAAAGAAGAAGGGAAAGACCCAATCGCTTACGACAGCCGAAAAGGAGAAAAGGCGCCGCGGGAATTCGCCGTCTTTGGAACCGATAAAACCGTTGGAAAACCCCTCGAAAAATTTATCATTGACCAGCAGGGGATGATGACCGAAAAAACCAAACTCGTTCGCGAATATCATGGAATGGAAAAAGATTCGCGTCTCCTTGTCCCTTTTCCTGATACCCCGGTTGCTGTTGGGGACAGCTGGACCATTCCCATGCTTCTTTTCCTGAAAGGACGCGACGGAACGATCCGGAATTATCAGGCAACAGAAAAATTCACTCTCGAAAATGTTCATGAGGGATTGGCGACTATTCGATTTCGGACCATTCTTCTTTCGGTGGTTACCGATCCCGTGATCGAAGCGCAATTGGCCGAACGGCTCTTCAGCGGATATGCCCGATTCGATATGGAACGCGGAATTGTCCTTCAAACCGAGTTGGAATTCAATAAATCGGTCGCAAACGCGATGGGAGACGCCAGCCATCTCGATTACCGATGCCGTGTAGAAGAGAAATTGTTGAGAAAATAAAGATCTGCAAAGAACTGAATAACTCATACTGTAAAAATATTTTTGTTTGGAACCACGGATGACACGGATAAACA
>JAUNSU010000183.1 GCA_030539035.1 Planctomycetia bacterium | reverse complement strand
GCACAAAACAGCCATCGAAACTCCTGAAGCTCCGTCGCCTTAATCGTCATCCAGTCCAAATGCGATTTGCCCGGGATCAGTTTAATGCCGGGATTCAAGGTGAATGTCCTGCCGTCCGGGAACCCGGAAAAAACTTTCGTCTTCTCCGTATCGACAATAAAGCAGCCCTTCCCTTCCTTTTGAGCGTTCCAGATCAGCTCTCCGGTTGAGCTCTTTGTATGATCGATCTTTTCCCGGACAAGTTCCATGTACTTCTCCTGATCCAGCGAGGGAAGTTCCGCGGTCGAACCTTCCTTGATCTTCAGATCGTTCAAGCGGACCCCGGAATAGATCTCAAAGACCTTCGATCTCGGCGAGGAAAGAAGATTGTTCTTCGCGTCTCCCTCTCCGTTAATCGCCTTGCAAAAAGCGTCCGTTTCAAATTCCTTGCGAAGATCCCTGATCGAAGCGGTCTTCAAAGCGAGCGCCGCGTTCTTTCCATTCTTCACATCGCCCCGGACAAAGAGATTATAGCACGCGGGAAAATGAACCAGTGCAAAAGGATTTCCCTGGACATCAAAGAATCCCGCCGCGTTGGAATTGATGAATGTATGTCCCCAGGCGAAAATGAAGATCCCGTTCCAGTTCTGGAAACCGGCAAGAGCCGCGATCATCGGAAATCCCTCCGCCGCGTAAAGATTCGGATAGGGATGATTGTACTCGCTCACCGTATAAGGCCGCCCGATAATCCGATCACCGCCGAGAACGGCCAGTGATCCTGAAGTTCCCAGCTCATTGACCAGCGGTTTGTTCTTGACGAACCAGTTGTTTCCGTCCCAGGCACCACCCGGAAAAGAAGGATGATTCCAGTAAGAATGATTATCGACGTAATCGAGTTTACCCTGCGCGAAAGCGGATCCGTAATCGAGCTGTGTTCCGGTGATCGGCGGCCGGGCCTTCAGTTCATTCTTCACATAGTGATACATCTCCTGCCAGTATCCGTCTTCCAGATCGAGCAGGAATTTCATGTAATCCGCGCGCATGATCGCGGAATTATCGTTATTATTGATTCTTTTGATTAAATGGACGTTTCCATTTTCGAGCGATTCCTTCTCGGACAGTCCGAGCCGTCCTCCGGTCTTGAGGGAAATATTATCGAACCAGTATTTGCCGGGCTTGAGCAAGGTGAATCCGATTCGCGCTTTTTCAATATCATCGGATCCGGCCATCGTAAAAGTATATTCTTTCCATTCCTTTTGAAGAACGATCTTGGCTTTCATGATGCCTTTCGTCGGATAGACGGAAAGTTCTGCGGATTTACCGTCTTCATCAGCACGGGCACGAAAAGAGATCGTGTAAGGCATTCCCTTTTTGATCGTAATCGGCGCGTAATAGATCTGCGGCTGCCATTCGTACTTTCCGTTTTTCATGATCTCGAACAGGAGCGATCCCTCGGCAACGGACAGGGATCCGGCCGATTGATCATTCTTTTCAAGATGCCATTTCGGATGGAGCGTCTTCTTTTCGAACGATCCGTCTTCGATGAGTTCCACGGTGATCGGAACATTGATGAGCTTCCAGGCCTTGTTCAGTTCTTCGGTCGTTTTGTATTTCTCCTTGAGCCATTGATTCCATCGAACGCGGAGCGGCGCGGCGTAAACCTCCGGGCATTTATTGTCCAGATTCCAGGTGAAATAGGAAGAGATGATTGAATTCTCATTATTGATCTCGATCATCGCGACCGCAGGTTCGTTAATATAAGCGTTTTTCGTATAGGGATTCACGTGTGTAAGAAGATCTTTCGCGTACTTTTTTTGCAATTGGATCAAACGCGGCTCGTAATTGTCGATCCCCTTATCGTGATTCGGACGATCTTTGTAATCGGAGAAGCCGTCGACTTCCTGCATCTTTTTGGAGACATGGAGATTGATATTGACATAGATCCCATTGAGCTTGAACTGAGAGATCAGCCAGTCGAGCCGATCGAGTTTTTCGGGATCGATTTCCGTTTGGCGCGGAAAATTCTTTCCCCAGATCTCTCTCAGATCCATGTGATGAAGCCGGACGGCATTGATTCCGAAGCAGGCCATTCGACGGGCCATTGCCGTTGCCGTCTCTTTATCCGGAAAATTTCCAGACATACAGAGGTTTACGCCCCAAAAGCGGACAGGACCATCATCGTTGACGAATTGATCTCCTTCGGCGCGAATGAATCCGTGCGAACCGGCGGGTTCCGGTGCAGGCCGGAACATCTGTCCTTCCGCCTTAAAAGGGAAGAGATCCGTTTCCGCAGCAAAAAGCGTATTGGATCCGAGCATCAAAAATCCGCACATTCCGATCAGCAGAACAGAAAGCGCGATCGAATGGAATATTCTGTTTTTTAAAAATAGACAATTCATTTGCATCTCCGATATAGGTTAATTTTTTTCCAGAACAAGGCTTGAATAAAGATCAAGGTCGCTTACCTCTACGGAAATATATCCGTTTTTCGCGGGTGTGATCGTGATCTCCGGCTTATTTTTCGGTGCGTAAACCGTATGCTTCAGATCTTTTCCGATCAGATCCTTCGGAAGAAGAACCTGGAACTGGAATCGGCCGCTTGAAGTAATCGTGTCTGTATCAAGATCAATTTGCGTATTGTTCATGTCGATGAAAAACCGTGTTCCGTCCTGATGCAGAGTAATATCGACACCGAACGGAAAATTTTTCGGAATGATCACATCATCGAATTGAGTGATTCCGGTAGATTTGATCCGGTTCAGAAGAGCGCCGATATCGTTTTGAGTTTCCGGTCGCCGATCTTTTTCGTTGTAGTACTTGTATCCGGGATCCGCTTTTTGCGCAACGACGAATCCTTTGCCGAGCGGAACCGCTTTTTTGCTCGCAACGGATTGATTCCAGGCTTTGATCAGGGGCGATTCGCGATTGGATCGCAGATCGAAGTTTTCCTCTTCTCCTCCGCGAACGGCGAACGGGCCGGATATGATCAAGCGTCCGCCCTTCCCTGTCCAATCTTCGAGCAGAGCAAGTTCTTTATTGCCAAGAACGTCAACACTTGGAACAATCAGGAGATCGAACTGACGGAGTTTTTCCAGAGTCAACTTCCATTCTGGAACAGCGGTCCAGGGGATTTGCCGTTTGACAAGGGCCGTTCCCCATCCGTAAAAGGAAAAGGAATGAGCGAGATCCATCATATTATAGAAGCCGAGCGGGGCCATATCGCACAATTGACTGGAGGAAGAATAAAGGATCGCGGTTTTGCCGGGCAGAGGCGTTCGATCCCGGAAGACCGGTTCGATCTTTTCGACAAAGCCGAAGTATTCGGCGACTCCTTCCGGAGTTCCCGCGGTTAATCCGTAATGCCGGAAAGTCAACTGTGCTTTCGGCATCGTGTGATTCGCAAGTCCCTGATAATGGAGGACATTTCCGATATTTTCCTTATTGAAATATTTTTTCGGAACATACATCCATACATTGACGAACCGGCTTTTCGCGTGTTCCCGGGCAAGCCGATAGACGGCGACATAGGCGCTGTCCGGCGGGGGAAGAAGACCTTTGGCGCCGAAGGTGCTTCCGTGATTCCAGCCCATTTCCGTACTGACCATATCGAGATTATCGCGAACCCATCCGAGAGAAAAGCCGGGGATATCGTTTCCGGTAACGAGGAAGTCCGGTTTGCCGGCTTCCGCGGCTCTTTTCTTAACGGTTTCATAATATCGGGTCAATCCGTTGAATCCGGCCCGTCGTTTATAGATCAGGAAGGCGCGCCAGATCGGATCTTCTTTCCATCGGGGGTCGCGCCAGGCGAAATTCTTTCCGACTTCTTTCAGGGAATTGCCGGTTCCGCCCCAATCGTGATACTGCTTGACGAGATATTTTCGAACATCAAATGTTTTGGGATCAATTTTGGATTGATATTCCGGCGGCAGTTTATTCATCCATTCTTTGACGAGAAAATCGCGGAAACCGGCAACGGTCCATTCTCCGAAGGCGCGTTGGATCGGTCGGGAATTGAAGTTGTCCCAGGCGGAGAAATTATCGACCCAAAGGCCGTCGATTTGTGCCTCATCGAGCGCATGCCGGATTGATCCGTCGAGATAATCGATCCAGATCGGACAGGCAATATCTTTTCCGGACATGATATCGCCGGCGTATCCGGCCGACTTTGCTTTTTTCCATTCTTCGTAAGTGAATCCGGGATCCGGTGTTCCGATCGGTGCGTCTTTAACGGCGGCAAGTCCGGTGAGCGGTCCTTTCGGTTTGCGCGTTTTCGGATCGATCTTATTGACATCGGCATTGTATCCGTATTCAAAGAAGACTTGACCGAAGACATCTTTGGAGCATCCGGCATCGAAGATTCGGCTTGTCCGCGGATCGACATCGGGTCCGAAGAGATAATCCCAGTCTTTCGAATCCTTTCCGATAAATCCGGTTGCGATTGTTCCGTCGGGATACCGCATCGGACCGCATCCGTACTTGGGATGAGAACAGGTCCAGGGCCGAAGAAGCGGATCATCTTCGAAATGATTCGGGATTCCGACCCAGCGGACGAGGCCTGTTCCGTCGAAATTCTGCCAATTGGAGTGTGCGGCAAATATACGAATCCAGCCGGGATCTTTTGTACCGCGGATCCATTTTCCGTCGGGGCCTTTTTTGAACTGGCTGATATAGGTATGGGCCGTTCCGAATCCTTCATACCAGACAATTCGGGCAATATTCTTTTCGCGGGACGGCTGAATAAACTGTTTTTCCGAATAGATCGTCGATCTGCGCTGAAGATAGATTCCCATGAAGGGATCGGATCCGCCGCCGCCCATCCAGATATTTCCGTGATGGGAAACAACGTCTTTTAAAGGATCCTGAATGATCCGGGGAAAGCTGTCCCACCAGGGACGCTTGGCCGGCTCCGCGGATCCTGCGGGAAGAATCATTATCAATGTAAAAAACAGGAAGAAAAACGAACGTGTTAATGTTTTCATGGAGGGTCTTATTTCTGTTCGGGGGAAAACGATCAGGAGAGATCCGGACAATCACGGCCTCAAAAAATCCCTTGATCGTTTATGTATCCCATTATATTTGCCCGCAAGACCCATGTCAATAGAACGGCTAAAATATTATTGGCCGGAAGCAGCGTTTGTCTTTTCTTCGATTCGGGCTTTTCTTCCCTGGATTACATATCCGTCATCCATGGTGAAGGGACGTTCGCCGAAGTTGACCGTTGCGCGGACACCGTTGGCGAATCGGGACTGCTGGACCTTTCGATCCGGCGTGAGCCATCGGTAATCGATCATCGGAACCGATCCGGTTAATTTCGCGGCGGGAACGGCCGTCTTGATGCTTTCCGCAAGCTGATCCTGGATCTTCGCAAAGGTCTCCTTGTCGAACAGATACATCGGCGGCGTTCCGCAAACCGCGTTGAACAGATCCTTTTTCCACCAGATCTT
>JAUNSU010000052.1 GCA_030539035.1 Planctomycetia bacterium | reverse complement strand
TTATCCGTGGTTCCAAACAATAATATTTTTACAGTATGAGTATCTCAAAACGATCATATTTTAAACGATGAGTTCGCGAAAGTCAATACAAAAGGATTTTTCAAAAACGATCTCAAAGAATGAGGAAAAGAATCGGCGGCATGAGATTCCGCTATGTATTACAGGAAGCTCGTGTATTACAGGGACCTCGGATCAATCGCGCCGATGAGGTGATTGATTTGCGGTTCCTTATTATCGGGCCAAAGAATGGAAATAATATCGAACCGAAGATTACAGTTGTATTGGCGCGACCATCGAACGTATTCATAAGCGGCATCGACCATCTTTTTCACGCGGCGCTGATCGACTTCTTCTTCAGGAGCACAGAAGTGATCGGAACGCCGGGTCTTGATCTCCACCATTACGATTTCGTTCGTTTTGGGATCTTCGGCAATAAGATCGAACTCACAGGAAGGGAATTTAATATTTTGATACAGAATTTTATAGTTTAAATCCATAAGATATTTTGTTCCGAGTTCTTCTCCTTTTCGGCCTAAAATATCTTTGGAATACTTGCCCGGATTTTTCACGATTTTCGGGGTGCAAGCGGAAAGATTTTCCGAATGATGCCCCGAATCGCTCATTTCCTGCGCGATCCCGATCAGGATCTCCCGGGTCCATGATTTAAAATTTGTCCAAATTCCCATTTTCTTATTGCACTCAAACTGTAAATGACCGATTTTGAAACCACGGATTTTCACGGATACTTTTTTGGTAAAAACGCGTTTTCATCAAAAATCTCAGCCCCGAATCTTATAGGAATTTCATCCGTGTTTATCCGTGGTTATCCGAGGTTCCAAACAAAAATATTTTTACAGTATGTGCTATTGCAAATTGAACAGGATAAAGGAATACATATCGGCCGCTTCCTCAATGGTTTTTTGCAAAGGCTTTCCCCGTCCGTGTCCCGCTTTCGTCTCTATGCGAATCAGGACGGGATTTTTCCCGGAATTGTTCTCCTGAAGAGCCGCCGCGAATTTAAAGGAATGGGCCGGAACGACCCGATCATCGTGATCGGAGGTCAAGATCAATGTTGCCGGATAATCGACGCCTTTTCGGATATTGTGCAAAGGAGAATACGCGTAAAGATAATCGAACATCTCTTTGCTGTCGGCGCTGGTCCCGTAATCTGCGGCCCAGGCCCAGCCGATTGTAAACTGATGATAGCGCAGCATGTCGAGAACACCGACAGCGGGAACAGCGGCCTTGAAGAGATCCGGACGCTGGGTCAACGCCGCTCCGACAAGCAGTCCGCCGTTGGATCCTCCATGAATCGCCAGCTTCTTCGAAGAAGTGTATTTTTCTTTGATCAGATGTTCTGCGGCCGCGATAAAATCATCAAAGACATTCTGCTTCTGGAGCTTGGTTCCTGCTTTATGCCATTTCTCTCCATATTCTCCTCCGCCGCGAAGAACAGCAACGGCAAGGATCCCTCCATGATCGAGAAAGACTGTTCTCGAAGGCGAAAACGAAGGAACCATATTGATATTGAAACCGCCGTATCCGTAGAGAAGCGTCGGATTGGATCCGTCCTTTTTCATTCCTTTTTTCCATGTAAGGAAAAGGGGAGCGCGAGTCCCGTCTTTGCTCTTATACCAGACCCGTTCCGTTTCGTAATTTTCCGGATCAAAATCGATCTCGGAATCGAAAAGTATCTTTTTCGAATTTGTCTTCAAATCGGATCGATAAACGACCGCCGGATAAACAAAAGAGGTAAACGCGTAAAAGAATTCAGAGTCGTCTTTTTCACCGGAAAGGGAACAATCCCCCAATCCGGGAAGAGCGAGCTTTTCGAGCGATTTCCCCTGATAATCGTAAAAGACGCATTCGCTGGCGGCGTCCCGAAGAAACTTGACAAGAAGGCGGTCGCCCGTCGGAACTGCTCCCTGAAGTTGAACATCGGATTCCGGAATAATGTCGATCCACTTATCGGGAGCGGGATCTGCGGGATCAACGGCAACAAGCCGGCGATTGGGCGCTTTATAATCGGTTAAAAGATAAAATTTTCCTTCATGAACAGCGACGACATAAGTTTCCGCGGAAAAATCCGGAAAGATCGTTTTGAATTCCTTTTGATCGTCTTTCAGGCTGCGGAAGAGCAGGGTATTTCCGTAAGTCGATTCATTTTCCATGATAAAAAGCCAATTTTCATCGAAATCGACTTCCGCGGTGCAATTTCGAAGAGGGTTCTTTTTATCCATAAAAATGAGTTGATCTTCTTTTTGATCGGTTCCGACTTTATGATAATAGATCTTCTGGAATTCATTTTTTCCGCTCAATTCTTTTCCCGCCTTCGGTTCATCGTATCGGCTGTAGAAGAAACCGTCCTTATACCAGGAAAGATTGGAGAATTTGATCCACTTGAGATGATCCGCAAGATCTTTTCCGGATTCGATATTTTTCACGAAAGCCTCTTGCCAATCGGATCCGCTTCGGGAGATCGACCAGGCGAGATATTTACCGTCTTTGGAAATGGAAACGTTTGCAAGGCTTACAGTTCCATCGAGCGACAGGGTATTCGGATCAAGCAGAACTTCCGGTTTTCCGGAAAACGATTTCGTTTTATAGAGGACCGACTGATTCTGCAATCCGCTGTTCTTGAAGAAGAAATAAAGATCTTTCTTTTTGAACGGAAGAGAATACTTGGGATAATTGAATCGGGCCGTAAGTTCTATTTTCAACTGATCCCGAAGGGGAATCTTCGACAGATAATTCTGAGTGATTCTGTTTTCTGCCTGGATCCAATTTTTGAGATCCGGATCCTGTTCGTTTTCCATCCAACGGTAAGGATCGGCAACTTTGGTTCCGAAATAGTCGTCCTTATGGTCGATTTTTCGCGGATGGGGAAGGGCTTGCGGCGAATCCGCCTTGCCGGATCGGGAATAAAACAGGCAAAGTCCGCTCCAAACAAGGACGAACAGAACGAGAGAGGTCTTCATATCTTTTAAACTCCTTTTAAAAAACGATATTGGAAAACGATTCTCTCATTTTAACCAAAATTTTTTCGATTTCAAGATTACGGAATAAAGGTTCTTAAAAAAGGACGGCCGGGATATCGAATGATCATGGGACCAGGAGGCAAGATCACCGGCGGAGGATTCAGGTAAACCGGCGGATTATAATAAGTCGTTGTATAGACCGGGGGACCAACGACAACCGGCGGTCCGACATAAGAGATCGGCGGCAAGTAGATCTGCGCGTATTTATCGTTGGAATCTTCACTGGTCCGGAGATTTTTCGGGGAATCCGCGGCGATTCCCAACGTCGATCCGGTCAAAAGAATCAGAATCAATGATCCGGCAATCATCATTTTTTTCATTTTTTATATTCTCCCATTAAAAATAGATCTGTACTGCATTTTGAAGGAACACGGGTTCACGGAGATAAAGTAGACTGAAAAACTCTTTCCGTAATTCAGGGAGTAAATTTAACGGGATCATTCCCCCTCTCCTTTACAAAAAGCAAACAAAGGCTAAAATGTTTTCTGTGTTCGATATTTTTTTGAACGCAGGAAACATTTGTTTTTAAAGATCCTCGGATTCATCGTTTCTTTAAAAACCGCGTTAAAGACCGTTAAATTTGCCATTAAAAGGCAAAAGGGAAAAAATAATAATGTATACAGTTCAGTTCTTTTACTGCTTTTATTATGCGAAAGGAGTTGTTTGAATTTTACTGTAGACAATTCCTGAAGGATCATTTTTGACTTCAGGAAAGGAATAATAAAAGGCTTCGCAGTGAAATTCACTGCGAAGTTTTTTTTTGATCAAAAAGGAGAAAGAAATGATCATCGTATTAAAGGATCGGCCGCCGAAAAACCAGGTGGATCAACTCATTGGCTGGCTGAAAGGGCTCCATGTCGATGTCCATGTGAGTGAGGGAACCCATCATACAATTCTTGGTGTGATCGGAGAAACCTCGGTTGTGGACACCGCGTTTTTAAGCGGACTGGATATCGTTGAGAGCGTAAAAAGGATTCAGGAGCCTTATAAAAACGCTAATCGTAAATTTCATCCGGAAGATACCGTGATCGAACTGGGGAACAATATTCGATTGGGAAGCGGATCCTTTGAATTCATGGCGGGCCCCTGCTCGGTGGAAACGGAAGAGCAGATCTGTCTCGTCGCTCATCTGGTTAAGAAGGCGGGAGCGAAGATCCTTCGGGGCGGAGCTTTCAAGCCGCGAACATCTCCCTACTCCTTTCAGGGGCTTCGGGAACGGGGGATCAAGCTCCTTTTGGAAGCCAAACAGGAAACGGGCCTTCCTATTATTACAGAAATCATGGATCTTTCGCAGCTTCCCCTGTTCGAAGATGTGGATATTGTTCAGGTTGGTGCCCGAAATATGCAGAATTTCGAACTTTTAAAAGAGTTGGGGCATATTCAGAAACCGATTCTTTTAAAACGGGGACTCGCCAATACACTGGAAGAGTTTTTAATGAGCGCGGAGTATATTATGGCGGGCGGCAACGAACAGGTTCTTCTTTGTGAACGGGGAATTCGAACGTTTGAAACCGCGGTTCGCAATACACTGGACATATCGGCCATTCCCTTATTGAAGAAGATGAGCCATCTTCCCGTAATTGTTGATCCGAGCCATGCGACAGGAATTGCGGATCTGGTTAAGCCGGTCTCCATGGCCGCCGCGGCCGTCGGTGCGGACGGATTGATCGTGGAAGTTCACAACGATCCCGCTCATGCGCTCTGTGATGGAAAACAATCTCTGAATCCCAAAGCCTTTGAGGATCTGGTCCGGACTGTCGATCAGATTATCCCTTACGCGTTCCGCTGGAAAGAAAGGAAGGAAGACAATGAATCTCGATGAAATTCGCGCCGATATCACTAAAGTCGATGAAAAAATTATCGATTTAATCGTAGAACGAATGAAAAAAACGCTTGAGGTCGCAAAGTACAAAAAGGAAAATGCCCTTCCTGTTCTGGATCGATCCCGGGAAAGGGAAATCCTCAGCCGAATTACAAAACAGGCCGGGAACGATTTCCAGGATTATGCGAAAGTCCTTTTTTCCATTCTGTTCGACTTGAGCCGGAGCTATCAGATCCGCGTTCTTACAGAAGAAGGAAAATTGGCGGAAAATATTCAATCGGCGCTGGAAAAGACGCCAAAATTATTCCCGAGCCGGGCAAGCGTTGCCTGTCCCGGCGTAGAAGGAGCCTATTCCCAGCTCGCTTGCGATCGTTTTTTCTCACTTCCCGATATTGTTTATTTTCGCCATTTCGAAGGGGTTTTTCAGGCCGTTGAAAATGGATTGTGCGAATACGGAATTCTTCCGATCGAAAACAGTTCTTTCGGATCGGTAAGGGCAGTCTATGATCTGATGAAAGATTACCGATTCCATATTGTCCGGAGCATGAAGATGTGCGTATCGCATACACTTTTGGCAAAGCCGGGCGTCGATTTCTCCAAAATCAGGGAAGTGATCTCGCACGAAAACGCGATCGGACAATGCAGTGAGTTCCTGCGAAAACATCCGGAGATCAAGATCACTGTTTGTGAAAATACGGCGATCGCGGCAAAATACGCCGCCAATTCTGCCCGGGATGATATCGCGGCGATCTCTTCCCGAAATTGCGCGGAATTATATGGATTAAAGATCGTCAACGATTCGATTCAGAACAGCGATAATAATTATACCCGATTCATCTGCATTTCCAAAAATATGGAAATCTATCCGGGCGCAAACAAGATCAGTCTTATGCTTTCTTTACCGCACCGGCCGGGCGCCCTTTATTCCGCAATTGCCCGATTCGCGGCGCTTGGCGTTAATCTTACAAAATTGGAAAGCCGTCCGATCCCGGGAAAAGATTTTGAATTTTTCTTTTATCTCGATCTGGAAGCTTCTGTTTGTTCTCCCGAGGTGATAAGGCTTTTGAGCCGCTTTGAATCGGAGCCCGATCAATTCGTTTTTCTTGGATGCTATAATGAAATCTGATTGCAGAGACCGGGATCAGGGATTTGAGATAAAAAACGGCTTGGTCCCGGTTTTTTATCTCGAATCACGGATCACTGTGCCGAGCGGACTTTATTTTGGGAGTCGACTTTCACGATTGCGGGGATATGATTTTTGATCTCATTATCCTGCATTTGGCAATAAGTAATGATCACGAGAATATCCCCTTTCATACCGGCGCGGGCAGCGGGGCCGTTCAACATAATGGTTCCCGAGCCGGACGGGGCTTCGATTGCGTAAGTGATCAATCGGCTTCCATTATTGATATTCAGAACCTGGACCTGTTCTCCGGGCAATATGTCGGCCGCAAGAAGCAGATCTTTATCGATAGCAATGCTTCCCTCATAATCGAGATTACAATCGGTCAATACAACGCGATGAATTTTTGATTTAAGCATTGTTCTAAGCATTTTTTTTCTCCTGTTGCAATATTAAGCCCTCTGAATAAATATCTTTACCTATTATACCCATGATATAAAAATCGAAAAGATAAAGAGAAACAATCTTTTTTTAAAATGACAAAATAAAAAAAAATGTCAAACCGGTATTGTCTAAAATGGAGTTTTTAGGTAAAATCTGGAGATTGAAAATCGGGTTTACAGAAATATTGTTAAAACCCCTCGAAAATTAACCTGGAAATATAAATAAAATGCAGGACGAAACTTTAAACAGGAACCATACGGCGGAAGAATCCCCAAAGACTTCTGCGACCAAAGGAAAACTCTGGACAAAAGGATTTATTGCGCTTCTTATTACGCAATTTATGGTCGCGCTGAATGATAATTTCTTTCGCTGGCTGATCGTTCCGATCGGCAAATGCGCGGTGGGGTGGAGCGATTCCCCGGATCAGATCCGTATGTTCGGTGCGCTCGCTTTTTTGGTTCCTTTTTTGATTTTGACCACTTACGCCGGATACTGCACCGACCGATTTAATCGCCGAACGGTGATTATTGCCTGTAAAATTGCGGAACTTTTGATCGTTCTTCTTGGAACAGCTGCGATTTTAACGCAAAATGTCCCTTTTATTTTCTTCGTTCTCTTTTTACTTGGAGCACAGGCGGCCTTTTTCAGTCCGGCCAAATACAGCAGTCTTCCGAGTATTATTCCTTACGAACGGATCTCGGAAGCAAACGGCTATTATTCGATGACCACGATGGTCGCCTGTGTTCTCGGGCAGATCCTGGGCGGCATTCTTTTCGTCTTAACGACCTTTTCTCCGGATAAACCGGTCGAAGGAACGGGCGGAATGCATAATTGGTGGATGTGGGCCGCCATTATTATCGGGGTTGCCGTATTTGGGTTGATTTCGAGTCTGTTTATCCCTTCCATCAAGGCGGCGAATACGAAAGTCCGCTTTCCTTTAAATCCGTTCACACAGACACTTTCCGATTTGTGGTTTCTGTTTAAACATAAAAAAGTGGCCTGGATCGCGATGGGAAGCGCTTTTTTCTGGGGCCTTGGCGCGCTGGCTCAATCGAATATCGATAAATTCGCAACGGAAACCCTGAATGTCCGACAGGATTACGCAATGCTTCTTTTGGTCGGATTGACCTTTGGATTGGCGGCCGGAGCGGTGCTTGCCGGATGGTGGTCGCGCGGACGTGTCGAGCTGGGTCTGGTTCCGATTGGGGTCGCGATGATCATATTATTCGCGTTTATTCTCTCTTTTACGCCGACTGTTCCGATTCCTGAAGGAGCCAACGTTGCCTCTCCCATGAGTTTTGGATTTTTCTTTGGGGGGATTACCCTGTTTTTACTTGGTCTTTCTTCCTGTATTTATGATATTCCGCTTCTTACGAGCCTTCAGACGGACAGTCCGGAGGCGAGTCGAGGAAGAATTTTAGCCGCTTATAATTTCTTTTCTTTTGCTGCGATGGCCTTTTTTTCGATGATTCAAGGAATTTTGACGGAACCGAAAATATGCGGATTTTCCGCAAACGCGATCTGGTTCTTCTGCGTTCTCATTTCATTGCCAGTTGCGATCATTACGATCAAAGGCTATTTTTTCCAGTTGATCTGTGTACTTGTTCACCTGTTCCTGCGCTATGTGTATCATCCGCGCGTGATCGGGCTGGAGAATATTCCGGAGAAAGGCGGGGTCCTTCTCGTCGGAAATCATGCAAGCTATCTGGATTCGCTTTTGATCTATTGCAGCTGCAAACGGAATGTCCGGTTTATTGCCCACCAAGATTTTGTTCCTAAAGGTCTTCCGGAGTATATTGCGCGGAAAACGAATCTGATCACGATTCTTCCGGGCGACCGGAAATCGATCGTCAATATGATTCGGGAAGCGCGGGAAGCGTTGAGCAATGGAGAAATCGTCGCGATTTTCCCGGAAGGGGCCCTTACGCGAACCGGACAGATCAAATCTTTTGAGCCGGGCTTTTTGGCTCTGCTCAAGGGAAATGAGAATATTCCGATCGTCCCCTTCTTTTTGGGAGATTTCTGGAACAGTATTTTTTCCTGCGCGCGGTCGATTGATGTTCCCGCTCGCTGGCCGCAGCGCCTCATGAGACGGATGACCCTTGCCTTCGGGAAGCCGTTCTATCAGCCGAAAGGGGCCTGGGAAGTAAGGGACAAGGTTGTCGAACTCGGAGTCGACGCAATGGATCCGAACCGATTTCCGGAAGATCGTCAACTTTTGACCGTTGCACGGCAAGCGATTCGGAATTGCCGCAAATATTCCAAGGATCGAAGAATCGCGGATTCCACCGGATTGCGCTTGAACGGGAAGCAAACCCTTTTGCGCATTCTCGTTTTTCGCCGAATCATTCATCGCTATCTTGCAAAAAACGAAAAATTTGTCGGGATTATCCTTCCGACTGCGGTGGGAGGTGTTCTTGGGAACGCGGCGGCAGTTTTTGACCGGCGAATTCCGGTTAATTTGAATTATACCTTCAACAACGATACAAACAACTACTGTATTGAAAAGACGGGGATCAAGCACATATTGACTTCACGCCGATTATTGCAAAAGCTCCCGAACATCAATTTGAACGCGAAAATGCTGATCATCGAAGATATTGTCCAGAAGGCTTCGATCTTTGATAAGTTGGGCGGTTTGTTCGATTCCCTTCTTCCGACCTGGATTCTGGAAAGAAAGCTTGGATTGACGAAGATCAAGCCGAAGGATCTCAATACGATCGTCTTTACATCCGGATCCACCGGTCTTCCGAAGGGAGCAATGCTCACAGAATCGAACGTCGCCTCAAATGTTTATACATTCATGCGATTTTATCAGCTTGGCAAAAAGGATCTCCTTTACGGAATGCTTCCGCTGTTCCATTCTTTTGGATATACGACGGGGATTTGGACTCCTTTGATGAATTCCCTTCCCTGTTTTTATCATTACAGTCCTTTGGAGTCCCGAACGATTGGCGAATTGGCGCAGAAAGAGGGAATCAATGTGATCGCGTCCACGCCCACTTTTTTAAGGAATTATTTGCGGCGGTGTCCGAAGGAGAACTTCGCGCACGCGGATGTTGTGGTGCCCGGCGCGGAAAAAATGCCAAAGGATCTTGCCGATGCGTGGTTTGAAAAATTCGGACAGGTCCTTTCCGAAGGGTTCGGAATGACCGAACTCTCCCCCGTTCTTGCGGGCAATCTTCCTCCGTCCCGAAATCCTGATCCTTATCACGTTTACCGGAAAGAAGGATCGATCGGATCTCCCATCGCCGGATTTGCCGTTCGGATCGTTGATCCGGTAACGAATCAGGTTTTACCGCCCGGCCAGGCGGGAATGATGGAAGTCAAAGGGCCTTCGGTAATGGCCGGATATTATCGGGATCCGCAAAAAACAGAGGCCGCGTTCCATGAAGGATGGTTTATTACCGGCGATATCGCAATTAAAGATGAGGATGGATTCATCTTCATCAAGGGACGGGAGTCCCGAATGTCCAAGATCGGCGGGGAGATGGTTCCCCATGTCCTGCTGGAAGAAAAAATCGCGGGAATTCTCAGAGAAGCGGAGAAAACCGCAAACGCGGACAAGGAAAAATCGGGGGCCGGGAAAGAAGAGAACGGGGTCTCTTTCGCGGTCAGTTCTGTTGCCGATCAGCGCAAGGGAGAAAAGATCGTTGTCCTTTACACTTCCTTGAGTCTTTCCCCGGAGGAGATCTGTCGAAAACTGGCGGAACAGAATGTTCCTTTGCTTTGGATTCCCGCCGCAGTGAACTTCCGGCAGGTGGAAAAGATCCCGCTTCTGGGTACAGGAAAATTGGATCTTGCCGCTGTTCGCAAACTTTCCCTTTCGCTTTACGGACAGGAGGAGATCTGATCAGGTTCGTTTAAACAGTTTATCGAGTTCCGCGCAGGTATAAACCAGCGTGGAAGGACGTCCGTGCGGGCAGTGATGGGACTGGATCTCCTGATCGGCCAACTCAAGTAATCCGGAGATCGTATCGGGATCAAGCCGGTTTCCCGCCTTGATCGCCGCTTTACAGGCCATTTGGTGCATCATGGAATCGAGGAGATCGGCCCGGCCGGGCTTTCTGTTTCCGTCCTGGAGTACGGCAAGGAGCGTAAAGAGGATCTCTGCGGGGGGAACGTGATTCAAAATCGCCGGATAGCCGTTAATAATGATTGTATTTCCGCCGAATTCGCCGATCTGAAGGCCAAGTTCAAAAAAGATCTCCTTATTTTCCAGTACCATTGCGGCTTCTGTCGGTGAAAGATCAACGGCTTCCGGAACGAGGAGCAGTTGAGAATCAAGCTCTCCCTGATCCATCATTTTTCGAATCTTTTCGTAAAGAATTCTTTCATGAAGCGCATGCTGATCGATAATGGCCAGTCCGTCTTCGGTTTCCTTGACCAGATACCGCTGCCGGATCTGGATGACCGGTTTTCCCAGGCGATCGTAGGCAATAAGAGGGAGATCGGATCCGCGGGAACTGTTGACGGAGATCTGTCCGGAGTTTTCCGAATCTGTATTTTCCGATATTGCGGAATCACTCATTCCCGGTTTTTCGGGGATCAGTGTTTTTCCGGGAGAAGCGGGATGCTCAAGGCGGTGCAAACGAAGTCCGGACGGTTCCCGATCGGAAGGAAATGGAATAAAGCCGGGAATGCCCGACGAATCTCTTTTCATCGGAACCGACGGTGAAGAAGGTCCGGGATAAGAGCGAGAAGGATTTCGATCGATCGGCAATACGGACGATTCCGGAAACGCGGACGAGCCGGGCGGGGATCCTCCTTTGGACCAACTGAGGACTTTGGATCGAATATTTTCCATCGCCTTGCCGTCAATTGCCTTCTGCGGTGTCGAATCCTGCGAATAAGGAGGAATTGAAGATCCTGCGGAGGGCGGAGTATTGAAGGATTCCTTTCCGGTATTCTCCGAAGAATCGTCCGGCGAACTGCCCGGCCGGCTGGTAAGATCACTTCGAAGAAATTCTTCCCGAATCGCTCCCAAAAAACCGGAATAAATCGCACTGGCATTCAGAAATCGAACTTCCATTTTCGTGGGATGGACATTGACATCAACGAAATCGGGGGGGACATCGATCTCCAAAAAGGCGACCGGATACCGCCCGACAGGAAGAAGACCGCGATAGGCTTCCGTAAGCGCGTGCTGAAGGGACCGATCCCGAATAAACCGTCTGTTCAGGAAAAAATACTGAAGATTGTAATTATTCCGGCTCAAATCGGGGTGTCCCACGTATCCATGAATATGAATATCACCGCGGAAACTTTCGACATAGATCATTTTTTGAGCGACCTCATCGCCGAAGAGCTTTCCGATTCGATCCAGAGGTTTTGATGTTTTCGGAAGATCCTGGATAATCCGGCCATTATGCCGAAAGAGGAATGCGGTCTCCGTATTGGGGAGGACAAGGCGGTAAACGGCATCGGAGATATGTCCGAATTCCGTTGTCGGACTTTTCAGAAATTTGCGCCGTGCGGGAACATTAAAGAAGATATTTCGAACGGACATGATCGTTCCGGGCGCCATTCCGCAAGGGACCGGCTCGGAAAAAACACCGCCGTTGCTTTCGATCTGCGCTCCTTCCGGCGAGTCGGGAACACGGCTTTGAACGACCAGATGGCAAACTTCCGCAATGGAAGCAAGAGCTTCTCCCCGGAATCCGAGGGTTTTGATCTTGAAAAGATCATCGCTTTCGGAAATTTTACTGGTTGCGTGCGGAGAAAGGGCAAGTCGGAGCTGATCTTTGGAGATCCCGCAGCCGTTATCGACAATTCGAATAAGATCGAAACCGCTTTTTTCGACTTCGATCTCGATTCGAGAGGATCCTGCGTCAATTGCGTTTTCAACCAGCTCTTTAACAACGCTTGCCGGACGTTCGATAACTTCGCCCGCCGCGATCTTATTGATCATACTTGCGGAAAGTGCTCTGATTTCCGGCATAATAAATTCCTTTCCTCACGCTTCTGTTTGAAATACCGGAGAAAAAGCAAAGGAAGGGTTTCCCGACCGTTTTCTCCGGAAATCTTCATTCACGATCAATCGCTTACTGCTTCATCGCGCTGGCAAGAATCGCCGATGTGCTCGGACGCATGATCCGGGGATCAACATGTTCCCCTTTCTGCAAGGTGGCCCGAACGTTTTTACCGGAAATGAAAACCGGCTTTTCATCGGCATGAAATTCCATCAGATCCACGCGGCCAACGGATTCATAATAGGCGGCGAATCCAACGTTGAGCGGTTTTTCCTTGAGATCGCCGTTCAGTTTGTTAAAGATCTCTTGGGCATCGAAATCGCCCCAAATCGCGGTTCCGTCCTTATAAGGGGCATCGGCGTGTTTTCGCCCGATAATGATATCGGTAAACCCGAAATTCTGCCGGTAAATGGCGTGCATCACCGCTTCTTTCGGACCGCCGTAGAACATTTTGATATCGAGTCCGAGCAGGATCACGCGATCAGGAACCTCTTCCCCCATCTTTTTCCAAAGATCAGGGTCGCTGTCTCCTTCGCCCAGCGAGCGGTCGGCGATCAGCTTTTTATAGGTTTCCATCCGAATTTCGGCGTTGACATCGTCCCCTTTGGTTTCCCCGATCAGAGGATTAAGACAGGCGCCCGCATTGTATCCTTCCTTAAGAAGATGTTCCAGTCCATAGACAAGCGCGTATTCATGCGCCCGATGGAGAGGATTTCGGGTCTGAAATGCAACGACGCGTTCCCAGCCGCGGCGGGCGATCAGATCGCGAACTTCGCGCGGAGAAAGGACATATTCGCCGAACGCGGGATTCTTTTTTTGCGGAAGAACATGAATCGATCCGCCCAAAAGCCAGGTTTTATCCGCATCGTGAACCAGAACCATATCCGCGCCGGGATGATCGGTCCGATCGGTAAGATAAACCGACTTCAGATAGCGCTCTTTTTCCCAGGGGAAAATATCGGAGATCTCCAGTGATCCGACGATTTCGTTCTTTGCGTTGACCAGGGCAACTTCTTCCCCGACTTTGAGGGATTTGGCAAGATCTTCGGATACCGGGAGGGAAAGCGGGATCGTCCAGGCATATTTCTTTCCCTGAAATTCGATCACGGACTCGTCCAGAACACGGTTGAACGTTGCGGAATCCATTGGTCCGGAAAGCGGAGAAAGAGCACCGTCTCCCCAGCGGTAAACGGTCGAAAGATCGGCATCGCTGACGGGCACTTTCTTTAAACTGCCGGCGCGCGCCTGAAATTCCTTGATTTTTTCCGCCGGAACGGCATTGCAGACAGGTTCATTCAAACCACCATGAAAAGGAATCAGATCGGACATTGTAATCGGGTCTCCCTCGTTCGGTTCTTCAAGCCGATTTCCGGCGGATACAACCGGATCCGGAAAGGATCAGGATCTTCCGTCTGCTGAAATCGGATCAAAACCGACATTAAAAGGTTTCTAAGTTTTTATAATACAGCAAAAACGTCAATGCTGTTTTAGATTTTACCATTTTTATCCGGAAAGACAAGGGAAGAACGGGAATCCTTCGCGGTGCGGTCCGGATGATCAAAAAAAGAAAAGGCGGGGAAGTCCCCGCCCTGGTTTTCTCATGCTGAATTCCATTCAAACACGAATCTTGAAGATTCCGGATCGAACTAAATACTGTTGCTCGGTCCCATCACGTATTCTTCTTCCTCTTCCTGAATAATGATTCGCGGGGTTACCATCATAATCATGCTCGTGGTTTCACGGCCGATGGCGGAGTTGGTAAAGAGCCGCTTCAGGTAAGGGATCTTGCTGAGGATCGGGACACCGCCTTCATTTCGGCCTTCACTGAGCCGTTTGATTCCGCCGAGGACAACGGTACCGCCATCAGGAACCTTAACTGTAGTAAAGACAGAGAACATCGAGATGATCGGCTGCTGAACCGTGGTGCCGCTCTTCACGTATTCGGTCGAGGCGCTTGCTTCCCGTTCATCGGTGATGTTCGTCGTTTCCGAACTTCCTTTGGACGCGGAGGTGCTGTTGGTAACCGTGGAATCCGTTCCTTCGAATTTGAAGGTCCGATCCTTGTCAGTAATCGTACTGAAGAAGGGGACAACGGTCATTCGGACAAACCGGCGATCATGGGACGCAACGGCCTGAACGGTCATAAACTGCCCTTCATTGATCACGGTAACCACCGGCTGCTGCGCAACGGCGAATTCACCGACAACCGGGATAACGGTCATTACAAACGGAACCTGCATCATATCATAAACATTCGCGGTCTGTCCATTGAACAGGGTAACCTTCGGGGCCTGGAGGATATTCGATCGCCGATCGGATTCCGCGGCGCTGATGAAGAAGTACGATTCAATATCGCTCAGAATCGCGAATCCCATCTGGGCTCCAACAGAAGGATCGAAGTTTCCGAATTGAGGAACGGCGAATCCATAGCTGTTTTGCGAAAATTCCACGTTCATGCTTTCCGTGAAAGGACGTCCGCCGCTTGCATCGCTGGACGCAAGTCCGTAAACCCCTTCTCCTGCCGGCATCAGATATCCGTCGGAATCTTCCTGGCTCGGAGCATCTGTTGTGAAGTTCGCGTTGAAGTTCACGCCGATTCTTTCGGCATATTCATCGCTGATCGTAATATATCGGACTTCCACCGCGATCTGAAGATCGAGCAAGGATCGAAGTTTATCGAGCAGATCCTTGATTTCCTGATGATTTTCCTCGGTCTGCCGAATGGCAAGCGACTGAGTCAACTGGAAGAATTGGGGATCACCGTAATCGGCCCAGGAATCGGGATCAACAACGGCCATGATCAATTCTTTCAGGGCTTCCGCTTCGGCCATACCGCCTGCGGCACCGTCGCCCGAGAACAGATTAGCGTCTTTTCCGCCTGCGGAGGCAATCTGAGCCAAGATGTCCGGTGAAAGCATCGTATTGCTCCCCTGGTTCGTGTTCAGACCCGCAATCGTATTGGCGGAACTTTTGCCAACCCCGCCCCGTCCGGCAACATTATTGAACGCGCGGTTGAATTGGGATTCCATCGTCAATGCGGAATTCAAGCCGTTCGAGTTCGGGATCCCGATCACGAGGTCGGTAACATTATAGATCACCGTGCGAACTTTTCCGCTTCGTTTGTTCTTGCTTGTGATCTTCAAGACTTCATCATCAACGACATAGGTCAAATTATAGGGTTCGAGAATATGCTTAAGGTAATTCTTCAGGGTAATGTTGGCCAATTTCGTTTCAACAACCATATCGGAGTTGATTCCGGCTTCGGCAAGCGCCTGATTATCGATCAAAAGGTTGATGTCGATCGATGTCCGGATGAATTCCATTACTGTTGCCAGCGGAACCGGCTGATCAAACGGAAGAGTGATCCGCATATCGAGCTTGTTCAGGATCTCCTGATCGGCTTCGGAGCGGTTTCCTCCTGTATCAATCGCAGTACGGTTCTTGACTCGTTCCCAAAGCGGACCGTAATCCAAAGGATGATCATCGCTTACATTCAGAACGGAGGCCTTTTCGACATCATTCATTCCCTGGAGCCATCCGGCTTCCCGATCGGTTTTCAGTTTTTCATTGAAAGCGACCTGTTTTTTCGTTCGGGCCATCTGGAACATCTGGATGGAAACAACGCTGTTGTCCGAATAATCCTGGCATTTTTTCGCGAGGATAATCGCTTCATCGTATTTTCCTTCTTCGAGCAGCTGATTGAACTTTTCGGTATCCTGCGCGAGCTGATTCTGGATCTGGAGATTCTGTTCGCGCTCCGCACGAAGTTTCTGTTCAACGTCCTTATTCTTATTATCCAGCGCGATCATCGGACCGTTTTCTTCGATGAACCGGTTGGTGTCGTTAATGGCCATATCGATCGAATAGCTGAAATGTCCTTTCATGGAGGCGTCCAATTTGGAGCGATTCAGTTCTTCCTTGAGTTTGGTCAGCATTTCGAGCGCTTCTTTCGGTTTTTCTTCCCGAAGCTGACGGGACTTCATAATATAAGCACTGATTTCGGTCTGAACGGCTTGAGGGGCCTGATTGAAATTCACGGAGGTCTTTTCAACCGGCTTGGAACTCATTGCGTTGACCAGATTATTCAAGCGGGCAATGGAATCATTGATATGTTTAATGGTCTGCGCATCCATTTCAGCGGAGTATCGAAGAGCGTCTCTGAAATTTTTAAGCGCAAGATCATTTTTCCCGGCCCGAAGGGCAGCTTCAGCTTCCTTGACATAAAGATAGCCGTTGCTCTGTCCGGTTGCCTGGAGCTGGACCGCCTGAACCGGCCGGATGACGCCGTTCTGCGGAACAGAAACCTGATTGAACTGACCGGAGCGGCGAATAGCGATATCTCCCAAAAGACGATTGGGCGAATCCCCGCCGACGAAGGCATTTTCCGGAACACCGATCTTTTGAAGCTGACGGCCGAGTTCTTCGGCTCTCTCATACTGTCCGGCATTGATCAACTGACGGGCAACAACAAGCTGCTTCTGAATCTCGGCAACCTGTTTACGCGTCGCTTCGGACAGCTGGGTCAGCGGAGCCGCTTCCGGAAGCCGATTCTGCTGAATCGTCTGAAGTGCGGTTCGATCATCGCGCACGCGTTGAAGAACGGCGGCAATGTCCATTCCGCTTTGCACCGTTTGGGCATCAAGAACGACATTCAGATTCCGCGCTTCCATGATCAGTGCTTCCGCATTGTCAAAATCCCGGCAACGGCGAAGGGCTTCCGCCTGCTGCAGATAATTCCGGGCAAGATCACGCTTGATCGTTTCCGTAAAGCCTTTTGCCCGCGCCGCCTGTTCGATCGACTTATACTGTTCGATCAATGGAAGAATGTAATCCGGACGATCATCGACATCCCGATAAGAAACCTTAATTGATTGGGCTTCCTTAAGATACCGTTCCGCGGAGGCAACATCGCGCCGCATTAACGAGCGACGAGCCTTCAAAAGAAGATCCTGATTCTTCACTAAATCATTGGATACTCCCGCCGGACCGCTTTGCCGACCGGAATTCCCCATCGTCGGGGCTTGTGATTTCTGCCCTTGCGCGGGTTCAGGCGCACCTGCGGTCCATCCGTTAGCCGCAAATACCGCCGTTAATCCAAATACAACCGCGAGCAACCCTGTTTTAATTTTCATGATCGGTTCCAACACGATACTCCTTTCACCATTCAGGGAATGATCTCCCCGAATTCTCTTCTTTCGTCTTCCTTGATTTACATGGAATAGTTTTCTATGCTTCTTCCGCTTCGAGAGGCATCCTGCCTTTTGGTCTGGAACCCAAAGCATAAACGGAATAGACCATGGAATCGTTCTATCCGTTATATCTTTAAATCGTATTATAACGGTTAATCCATTAGAAAAAAATCCCGATAACCTGCAAAAAGCAAGATTTTCCTAAAATCGTTTCCATGAGAATAATCCTCACAATCCGATTATTTCACATTGGATAATACCGATAATATAAATAAAATTATCATAATTGGTATTATAAACAATACAGGCTGTTTTAAATATTTTAATCTCTCCTTGCGATAATTCCCTTTCCTCATTATAATAATGAGATTCCTGTTCGCTTCAGGCCGCGATATTGCGGAATTCGGAATTCCTTTCTCGGGATCTCCGGAAAAAGGAAAACCAAAAACAGGAAAAACAAGAGTACTTAAAGAGAAAAAATCATATTCTGCAAAGGAGAGATCATCGGAAATGGAAAGAAGGGACATTCTTAAAAACAGTCTTTTAACAATAGGGACACTTTTTTCCGGATCGCTGGCATCGAGTTCCGCAAGCGGAGAGTCTTCGCCAAAAGCCGAATCGTCCCAAAGTCCGGCCAATCCCTGGGAATATCAGATCCTGGATCCGATCCGGACAGCGGAGAAGGCGTATCATCTTTATCCCGACGGAAGCTGTATGTATGCGTCTTTTCGGGCCATTGTCGAATCTGTCGGTGAAAAAACCGGCGAGATCGACCTTCAAAAGGCTCAAAAATTCCTTTCTTTCCCTTTCGGAATGATGAAATACGGAAAAGGGGGAATCTACGATTATGGAACTCTCTGCGGAGCGGCCAACGGCTGCGCGGCGGCGGTTGCCCTTTTCGTTTCCGATACGAAGATGGCAAAAAAAATCGTCGATGAGCTGTTCCGCTTTTACGAAACCGAATCCTTGCCCAAATACGTTCCTGCGGAAAATTCGTTCCATAATCTGGAAAAATCGGTTGCCGGATCGGTTTTATGCCATCTTTCTTTAACTCAATGGCGCGCGGAATCAGGCGCCGAGATCTCTTCTCCCCGTCGAAAAGAAAGATGCCGGCGACTAACCGCTGATATTACCGGCTTTGCCGTCTCTCTGCTCAATCGGTGGCAAAAGAGCTCCGATGCGAATCCCTGCTCGTTCGCGGAAGTATCCGATTCAACAAAAAATTGTACGAAATGCCATTCCCCCAAAGGAGATCAAAAAGATGCTTCGACCCGTATGAACTGCGATTCCTGCCATGAAGATATCGATGAAAAACATCCCAACAAGTAAACATCCCGGCAAGTAATCGGTTTTTGAATCAAACAAGGGGAGACCTATCAAGTCTCCCCTTTTCTCTATTTTTACCTAAATTGCTTATTTTACCTGCTTATTACCATAATGGCGACATCGGCGTTGATATTGGGATCTTCTTCGACGACGATTCCCCGTTCGGTGTCCAGAGAGACCTGCTGGTGGATCCGGTATTTCTTCTCTTTGCAGAATTCCTGAAAATCCCGAATGGTAAGAAATCGGACGTCGTTCAGATTATACCAATGGCGGCCGGGTCGGGGATCAATTTGAGGAACACATCCTTTTTGATCCAATTCGGCCCGAAAGCGGTAATAGCCGAAATTCGGGAAGCTGACAATCGCGCGTGTTCCGACCCGAAGCATTTCTTCCACCACAAGTTCGACGTTGTGAACCGTCTGCAAGGTTTTTGAAAGGACAACGAAATCGAACTGCTGATCTGAAAAAAAGCGAAGACCTTCATTCAGATCGGCCTGGATCACATCGAGTCCTTTTTCGATGCAATGGAGGATCAGATCTTCCTCGATTTCCAGGCCGACAAGACGTTCATGTCCTGATTCTTTCAGACGGGCCAGCAGATCGCCTTTTCCGCAGCCAAGGTCCAAAATTTTGGTTTTTGCCGGAATCAGATCCAGAATCCGGTCGAAATCGATTCGATGTTTGGGCGGTTTGGGGAAATGAATCTCTTCTTCCGGTTCACTGGAAACGGAAACGCCGTTTTTTCGGATACTGTCCCGATAGACATTTTTGAGAAAGTCCCGAATCATCGCGCCGTAAACATCGAGTTCATTATGGAGCAGGAACGCATCGTGTCCGCAATCGCTTTCGATATTGCAATAGCTGACCCTTTTATCGCTTACAAGGGCCGCATCGGCCAACTCCTTTGTTTGGAAAGGAGGGAAGAGCCAATCGGACGAAAAACTGAGCATGAGCCATCGACACATCGATTTACGCATATTTTGGATCAGTTTTTCCTGATTTTCCCCCAACTCGAAGGTATCCAAGGCCATCGACAGGGTCAAATAGCTGTTTGCGTCGAATCGTTCGACGAATTTATCTCCCTGGTGTGCGAGATAGGATCCGACGGAGAATTTTGTTTCGAAGGCCGTTTTCAGGTGCCTTCCTTTATTTCGGGCATCGCCGAATTTTTGCCGCATGGATTCGAGAGAAAGATAGGTGATATGTCCGAGCATACGGGCAATCGCCAACCCGGTCGCAGGAACCTGTCCGGAATCGTAATACTGTCCACCGTGAAAATGGGGATCACTCATAATCGCGTTTCGGGCAACGATATCGAACGCGAGCGATTGGCTGGTCAAGTGGGCCGTTGCCGCGATCGGGATCGAGCAGAGGAGTTTATCGGGATAGCGGATCCCCCAGACAAGGGCCATCAGTCCCCCGAGGGAACCGCCGATCACGGCCAGCAGACGGGAGATCCCGAGATGATCTTCGATCAGTTTTTTCTGGACATCGACCATATCTTCCACGGTAATTGTCGGAAAGCTCATTCCGTATCGCAAGCCGGTCCGCGGATCGATACTGTCCGGGCCGGTGGTTCCGCGGCAGCCGCCCAATATGTTGGGGCAGATCACAAAATACTTGTTCGTATCGATCGATTTGCCCGGTCCGATCAGAAGATCCCACCAGCCGGGATCATCGGATTCATCGTGCGCCGCAACATGGGAATCACCGGAAAGCGCATGGCAGATCAGAACTGCGTTGTCTTTTCGTTCATTCAGGGTACCAAAGGTTTCATAAACGATTGTGATCTCCGGAAGTTCATGGCTTCCGGAAAGGACAAACGGTTTGGAAAAAGTAACCGAATGGGCATGTTTAAGCGGCCCGGCGGATCGTACGGAATCACTGCTGTTGAAAATATTCTCTTTTGCCTGTTGCATCATTTTCCAATTTTTTTGTCGTGAAATTACGGATCTTTTGACATTTTCGACTTTCCCGCCGAAGGGGAAAGAGAAATGAAAATGATCCCTTAAAATCACGATGGGGTTCTCAAGGGGCGACTCGAAGGAGCTTTTCTTCCACGAAGATCTGCAAAGGCGGCCGGCAGGTCAATGCGACAGCGACTGCATCCGATGGACGGGATTCCAGGGGAATACAGATCTCTTTCTTCTTGATCCAGATCCGCGCGAAATAAGTTCCGTTCAAAAAATCGTAAATATGAACGTCCAGAAAGCGGCCTCCCAATTCTTTAACCGCTTCGCAGAGAAGATCGTGCGTAAACGGACGGCGAGCGGGGAGCTTGCGAAGTTTTCGTTCGATCCCAACCGCCTCCAAAAAACTGATGAAGATCGGAAGTTCGCGCTTTCCTTCGACTTCACGAAGAAAAAGAGACTGATGAATTCCGGATTCCGTAATCAGGATCCGGCCGAATTCCATCGGAACCGTGCTCTTTTTCCATTCCGTCGATCGTGTTTTTGTCCGTTTTGCCATCTGGAACAGCCCTCCTTCCGGAAACCGTTCAAAACCGATACCATTATTATAATCGGGCTTGAAGATGTTTCCAGTAGTCTAAATAAAGTTGTTTGATTTTTCATCAGGAATTCCGTATTTTTCACATACTCACGGAATACAGGCAAGAACTATGTTGACTTTTTTTAAGATCGAAGGACAATAATGATAAATTTTACAGACGAAATGGGCGATTTCCCCCGATCACGATCTTCGAATCCTCTTCGAAAGACGCGGAAAATCCCCGTTGATGATATCGTTCTGATCGCTCGACCAACTTACCCATTTTCCTGAAAGGATCCTTGCGATGAAGATAAAAAGAGCCGTTGTTCTGGCCGCCGGAAAAGGGACCCGTATGAAATCGGATCTCCCCAAAGTCCTTTTTCCTGTTTGCGGAAAACCAATGATCGAATATGTTCTGGATGCGCTGATCCGGGCAGGAATCGATGAAATCCTCGTTGTCGTCGGCTTTAAAAGCGATCTGGTCCGATCGGCTCTCGCTCATTATCCCAATCTCGTTTTTGCCGAACAGACCGTCCAGCGCGGAACAGGACACGCGATCATGGTTTGCCGCGATCTTCTGCAAAAGGCCGATGGTCCGATCTTTGTTGTCGCCGGGGACAGTCCGATGATCCAATCCGATACGGTCCAAAAGCTTTTTGAAGAATTCGACAGCACAGCGGAAAAAGGATCCCCTTCCTGTCTGCTCGGAACAATCTGCAAAGAGAATCCTTTCGGGATGGGGCGAATATTGAGGGATGAACAGGGAAATTTTCGGGGAATCGTCGAAGAAAAAGACGCAACCGATGCGCAAAAGGCAATTCGGGAAATCAACATGAGCTATTATGTTTTCGATTGCGCCGAGATGCTGGAATCTCTTGACGAACTGAAAACAGACAATGCGCAGAATGAATACTACATCACCGACATTCCCCGGATCATGCTCGAAAAGGGAAAGAATGTCCTTGCGCTTCCGATATTAAAAGAGATCGAATGCCTTGGAGTCAACACGCCTGCGGATCTGGAGATCGTCCAGCAGGCGATGCAATCGAACGGATAAATCAGAGATAATCGGAAAAGAGCTCTTTTTGCGGACGCGGGATCACTGTTGCGTTCAACAGGAGTCCGCGATCGGCAACCTGGCGGACAGCGGCGTCGACGCCGGCTTGAACATCGGCGATGCTTCCGGTCATAAAAAGCACGCCTTTTCCTCCCATCGCCATTGCGAGATTCAGTCGGAACAAGGTAACGTTGGCCGCTTTGGCCGCAGTATCCGCCGCGATTAAAGCGGAGACTGCGCTGAAGGTTTCCACAATGCCAAGAGCTCCGAATTCTTCAGGAGCGAGAACAACGGATTGACTGACCGCCGGAAAGACGGCCGGATGAACATTTGCAACCGTAAGATGATCGATCACCGCATCGGATCCGATCGCCAGCGCTGTTTCCATTGCCGCTTCGATATCGCTGATTCCGCCGCAAAAGATGATCAGATATTTCCCTGCGCAAATCGTTCGGGCAATCAGAAGATCGACCGAAGCCGCTTTCAGCAAGGCGTCCTGAACCTGATATCCTCGCGCAATACTTGAGATCTCAATTGCTCCTACGGATGTTTTCTTCATCTTTCAACCTGAAAATTCGTTCTTTTAAGAATTCTTATTTATTGCCGAGCGCCTGAAGGACACGGTCGGTAATTGCCTGAACAAGGGCTTCCATTTGCGGATCCTTCTTTAATTCGACATCGTTCGCGAGGATCGGATTGGACGCGCAGCCGCACGGTTCATTTTCCCCCTTCTTGAATCGGGGCGGATCAAACGCGCGATGATCAACGCCCGTCTCTTTCCAGCTGTCCCGGAAGATATCGTTCGCGCAAAGTTCGCAGTTCTCGGCCTGGACACGCGGATCCTTGATCCCCCACTTCGTTTTCAGATCCAGAAGATCTTCCGCTTCCTTCTTGTTGAAGTAGTGGACTCCGCCCAACTCACGGCTCAGCATGAGGATCCGGCAGTAAGCGTCGAGCAGTTCGGTCATCCAGTAAGCTTTTTCGACGGTCGGACCGACACTTACGGTTCCATGGTTGGCCAGCACAACGACGTCCGACTTCTTGATAAACGGAAGAACGGTATCCGCGAATTCCTGTCCGCCGGGAATCGCATACTTCGCGATCGGAATATCGCCCATGAAGATATCAACTTCAGGAAGAACACATTGAGGAATCGCTTCCCGGGCAATTCCAAACGCGGTCGCATAAGGCGGATGGCAATGCAGAACCGACTTCACTTCCGGCCGTTCCTTCATGATCGTTAAATGAAGAAAGATCTCGCTGGTTCGTTTTCGGACGCCCGCGATCTGATTTCCTTCCATATCGACGATGCAAAGATCGTCCGGTTTCATGAATCCCTTGCAGATCATCGTCGGCGTGCAGACAACGCGATTCTCATCGACCCGATAGCTGATATTACCGTCGTTTCCCGCCGCAAATCCCTTATTGTAGAGTCGGCGACCCATATCGCAGATCTCTTCCTTAACCTGATGTAAATTGAGCATCTTTCTATTCCTCAGTGTTTGAATATTCCCGGTTGGGTTTTCAAATCCGCACGATTATTTTCGTTTTTTTCCGGTCCTGAACCGGATCAAGATCCGCACGGATCCAAAATCAACTCTTTCTGATCGGCCGGATCCTTTCGTTTCCGGCCTTGTTTATTCTGTCTTTTCCTGTTCTTTGAACTATTTAAAACGATCCATCATTTCCTGATCCAGTTCCACGGTATCAAGAATGGCCGCCGCATAAGCGTCGATCGGTTTATTGTTCGGATAAAAGGGCATCGACGCTTCCGCGCCTTCACTCAATGCGATCCATTCTCCAATCCCTGCGGAAAGCTCATCGTAAACGACCAGCTCTGTTGCCCGTTTCCCCGAATGCGCGGCGGAATCTCCTTTGAAAGCAAGATCATGAAACGTAAAAGGGACAACGATCTTCAACTGGCCTCCGATCAGGGAGGGATGAATCGTTCCCAAGGTTACCGTTCCCACTACCTTGCCTATTCTCATAATCAGGAAATTCCTTTGAGAAAGCCCGGTAAGGAATACGGAGCTTTCTCGACAAATTCGTTTAATATCTGCTGCATTCGGAAGAGACCGACGGACTCCGGATTTAAAATCAGCGTATTCGCTCCGATCAAAGGTGCGTCCGCTTTAAACTGATTCGGATCCGACGCGATCAGGGCCCGAACTCCTTCCCTGCGATTGGCAAGCAAAGAGGCGGGTGCCGGATAAGGACTCAAAATCACCGCCGCGCTTATCGACTGATCGAGCAGCTGGCGGGCAATCTCTTCCGTTGTTTCAATAATACAGCTCTTTTCGATCTGCGCAAAAGGCACTTTTTTCCGAACACGATCAAGCAACGCCGAAAGGGTCGGATTGTTTTTTATGCCGTGAAGCGCGATCAGAAAGGATCCATTTGCCTTTTGAACATCGGGATTCAAGGAACTTGAACCCTCCTCGTAAACGAGTTCGATTTTCCGTTTACGAAGTTCCTCTTTAGCCAACGGTGTCAAAATGGCCCGGCGCGGAACGATCCAGCGTCTGGTTTTTCGATCATCTTTCGATTCGATCAGGGCAACGTTAATCAGTTTATCGGAAAGACGAAGGACCGGCTCGACTTTTTCTTCCGACGCCGGAACGACCGGAACAGCAGGTGCGGGATTCAAAGCACCAACGGTCTTCAAATCACTCATCACAAGCCGGACCAGTTCATCAAGATCCGTTGAAATGCCAAAAGGATTCATTCGTTCCGATCTTTCTTTCGCTGTTCAATAATACCGATCACTCCCCAGCGGCCGGGCGTGGTTCGGGTCCCTAATATTTCCTTGCCGGTATAAGATCCATCGCTTGAGATCAGGACAACATCTCCCACGCCGGCCCCCAGCTTGTCAAAAACGATAATGGGATCGCCTTCCCGTTTCCGGTGATCCGGATCAACTGGAAGCGCGACCAGCAATTTCGCACCTGTCAAGGAGACATGCTTGGCGATCGAAGTCGCCGTTCCGATGATCATTGCCTGATTCATTCGTCCGCCTTTTTTTGTCCGATCTGTTTTTCTTTCCGTCGAAGGTAAATACAGATCAGGAAATCCGCAAGGACCACAACAAACAAAAAACCGTATAAAAGGATCACGACATCAAGATGATAAAACGCCTTGTGCAGGACCCCGAATACGTATCCGACCATTACAAGGAGGAGAAAAAGGAGACTTTTTCCCTCTGTTCGTCCGGTTCGAAGCATTGTATGAATCGAAAACGGCCAACTGAATCCAAAGCAGATCAGCATTCCGATCTCAAACCAGCTCATCTGCTTTGCGGTATCCAGAAAATCTGCGATCGTGGTATTGAACAGATCCATATTTCCCGTTATTTACCTAAAATGTGGAGGCTTTCCACCATTGCGCATCTT
>JAUNSU010000051.1 GCA_030539035.1 Planctomycetia bacterium | reverse complement strand
CAGCCCGGGGCAGAGCACAAACATGAAATGTTTGTGCGGCACCCCGGGTCAACGGTTCCAAAAAAAGCAGCGCCCTGTAAGGGCAGTGCAAAAAATAGAGCCGATATGCCAGCGTCCATAAGGAAATATTCCAGCGGCACAAAATCGGGGAAAGTACAGTAATTAAATCGGGTCTGTTTTGATATCAGGAAAACTTGGGATCGTCGAAGATTCCACCGCTTTTTTCGAAGAATTCCTCGTCTGTATGGAACAGACCGTCGACGGGCTCGATCCAGGATCCGTTCGGATAAGGAAGAAGGGTCTGCATTTTCGGCCAATTTCGATAATTTTGGGATCCATTGCTTTCCAGAAGACCGGTTCCGAGTTCCGGAAACGGAGCGAGGCGCGCGGCGACGTTTTTATTCCAGTCAACCAGAATCGGATTAACGGTCAAGTCGGCGCAGAAGCAGGGAATATTCCGTTCGTGCGCGGCCTGGGCCATCAGCATGGAGATACTGAGCGTTTTCGCGGCCGGCTTCAGGGCAATCGCTTTGTATCCGCGATCCATTCTTTCTACCGCGTCTTCAGGTGTGTGCGCGCTTTCATCGGCGGCCAGCCGGACGGGAAGATCGCCGACGGTGATATCCGCTTCTTCCGGGAACGGTTCTTCCACAATCGCGATTTGATCCAGCATTCCGATTTTCTCCGCGTGATCCAGAAGTCGAACGAGCGTCTCTTTCTTTTCGTATCGGCCGTTGGCGTCGAAATACCAGGGAAGTTTCCCGCTTTTTGTGTGCGGCGTTTCCATGGATCCGATCGTCTCCTGAATCGCGGAAAGACGCGCTTTGTCTTTTTCGAGCATCTCTTCCTGCGTTCCCGGCTGTCCGATCTTGATCTTCATGAAAAACCATCCGTCTTCAACAATTTTTTTGATCTCTTCAGGAGGAACATTGTAAGAGATCAGGGGAATTGCGGCGACCCGATCGTTCTTGTGCGAAAGCGCCGGACGACATGATTCCGGAATGATCTGATCAAAAGACTTCAATCCGTTTTCGCGGAAATACAAGGTCCAAAGCGCGTTGTCCAAAGGAACAAGCGCGTTCAGGGTAAACGTCTTTCGGAGATTGGCCCGGCCGGTGATCTCGCATCCCTTTTGATGGACTTCATCAAAGATCTCCTGAAGAAGGGATAATGGCGTTGTAAACGATCGCCCCCGAACCAGCGAGGCGGCAAAGCAGGAGAGATCATACATCATTCGATTCGCTTCGTCTTCCGGATTCGACGCGAATACGGCCGCATCACTCCAGAGGACATTTTGCGTTCCCAATCCGATCGTTCGATTGGAAGCGCTTTGAAAGGTAAGAACAGTTTGCCAAATTTCCGTCATCGCGCCCCCCTTAAAGCCGAAGGGGCGGATAAGCGGTTCCTTGATCACGGAATAATGGGACTTACTGATCGATATTGTTTTCATAGTCAATGATTCTCCTTTCAGATTTCCAATTTCCAGGGTGCGCGGTATTCATAGAAAAGATGCTGATTCGCATCGGGATCGTTGATGAATTCTTCTTTTTCGGCGTTCCATTCGAGTCGTCGGCCGACCGCGAGCGAGATATTCGCGATCAGGGCCATTGTTGTACTTCGCTGGGCGTTTTCGAGATCGCAGTTTGTTTTTGCCCGGCTTCGCATACAATCGAGGAAGTTCTTCGCGTGTTTTGCAGTCAAGTCGGTATTGCCTTCCCGACTTCCAGGAAGCTCAAAGACTTCTTCTTTCATGCGCGGAGCGTGATTCTGGTATTGGCCGCCCCGTTCCGGTTTGATCACATATCGATTGTCAATCGCGTACAGGGTTCCGTTGATCCCGCGGAATTCCATGTTCCCGAATGGGCGGTATTTTTCATCGGTCGCGAAAATCGGATTCCCGCTCGACTCATAAACGCTCACAATGATCAATCGGCCGGATTTGAACTGGAAGATCGCTTCCATGGTGTCCGGAATGGTCCGATCATCGTCGACGGCGAATCGTCCGCCCATCGCGCAGACGGAAACAGGCGCTTCTTCATGGAGGAGCCAACGAACCGCATCGATATGATGAACACCCTGATTCGCGATCTGGGAGCAATAATCGATCCACCATCGGAATTTATAAGGCGCGATATTTTCCTGATAAGGGCGTTTTCCTTTCGGCCCGAGCCAAAGATCCCAGTTCAGGGAAGCCGGCGGGGCGGTTGGCTTGGCTTTTCCCATTCCGGATGTCGCCATATTACTCGTGTATCCCGTATGGGCAACAGCGATTTTGCCAATTTTCTTTTCGATCGGAAGATCGCAAAGATCCTTGAAAAGGGGAGAACTCCGGCGATGGATCCCGACCTGAACGACTCGTCCGTATTTCTTCGCCGCGTCGATCATCATGCGCCCTTCTTTTACCGTTGAGCTCAGCGGTTTTTCCACGTAGACATCTTTTCCCGCTTTGCAGGCTTCGATACATTGGAACGCATGCCAATGATCCGGCGTTGCGAAGACAAGAGCGTCGATATCTTTTCGATCGAGCAGTTCCCGGAAATCTTCGACAGCCAAGGCGTTCGGCGCAAATTTTTCCCTGGAGTTGGCAAGCGTTTGGGAATCGACATCGCAGAGAGCGGCCGCCTGCATCTTGTCCGACTTCAAAAACGCGCTCAGAACCTGCCGTCCCCGATTGGCGACTCCAACGAATCCGACCCTGATCGTATCGTTTGCTCCGATGATTTTTGATTCCGCTCCCGACGCCTGAATCGCGGCAAGTCCGAGCGGGGCTCCTGCCGCAAGCGTTTTTGTGAACGAGCGCCGACTGATCTTCTGTTCCATCGTTTTCTCCTTTAATACAGGTTGTATTTGCGATCACTATCCGCGAATTTCTATATCAAAATTCTGTCTGTTCATTTTACGAAAAATATTCCCGCCTGTCAAATCTTTTTTCTGAAAATGATCGGGATAATTCTTTTTTCTTTTCGAAAGATCGAAGTTGGGAGATCATTTGCGGTTTTCCTTCCCCCCCTTTCCATAAAGGGGAAATCTGATAAACTGGAGATCAAGCTTTGAGGGTATTGGTGTAAAACCGTTTTTTCGAACGTGTTTTTTAACAGGGAATCCGGTAAAAAGCCGGGACGGTCCTCGCCGCTGTATACGGATCAAAAATAATCGTATTCATTCTTGGACGGCCATTGACGCAAGTTGAGAAGGCCGAATACGGTTCCGTGAGTCAGAAGACCTACCAGTATCTCATTTTGGCCGAAAGGATCTGCGAAGGATGGATCTTTTCGTCGGGGTGTTGGCCCCATCTCAACAGCTCTTGACCAGTTTTTCATAAGAGATCCGAAAATTTATTTAAAAACCGTTTCCTTATTCTTTCTTTGTGATCGTTTTCTGATATAATGAAAAGAATCGCGGAAAGACGGATCGGCATCGGATCCCAATGGTGCAAGGAGAATGTTCATGTTGAAATGTGATCGAAAAAAGGCTTTTACTTTGGTGGAACTGCTTGTTGTCGTTGCGATTATCGGAATTCTGATCGGACTTCTTCTTCCCGCTGTTCAGGCGGCGCGGGAAGCGGCTCGGCGAATGTCCTGCACAAATAATATGCGGCAGATCGGCATCGCGATGCACAATTACCATGATTCTTTAAAAACTTTTCCGCCCGGCTGTCTGCGCGGAAAAATGAAGGCCGATTCCAAATACGAAGGAAATCATTTCGGCTGGGCTTCTCTCATTCTTCCCTACTGCGAACAGCAGAATATTCAGAATATGATCAATTTTTCCAAAAAAGTGTATGAGGAACCGAATCTTACCTCCGGAAAAACGATCATTCCGATGTATCTCTGTCCTTCCGATCAGGATCTTGAACTCCGCGAGGTCAATTATTACAATCCGGACGACAGTACAAGCTGGGAACCGCTGGTTTTAAAACTTGCTCCTTCCCATTACGCTGGAATCATTACGGAAAAGATCTCCGATTATGGAAAAGAAGGAGGATGGACCCTTGTTCATGATGAACTCGGAATTCTGATCCTTAGCCGGGCAATCGCGATGAGTGAAATCCTCGACGGAACCTCCAATACGATGCTGGTGACGGAAGCCTCCTCTTATGAAATCGGATATCCGCGTCAATACGACAACGGAAACTGGATCCTCGGTACCTCGGTGTTCCGGAAAACGGAAGCGCCGATCAATTTCAGTCCGCACTGCGCCCATTTTACTGTAAAAGGAGGACAGATCGATACGACCTGGACTTGCGCCGAGTGCAGTAAATATCAGTATGAAATGCGGAGCCGCCATCCGTCCGGCGCGAATATCCTGCTGGCCGATGCGAGCTGTCGATTCCTCTCTGAATCGATCGACATGAATATCCTCGCCGCCCTGTTCCCTCGTGATCGCGGAGAAATGCTTAAATAGGGAGACGTGCGGCGTGAGGAGTGAGGAGAGTGAAAAGAATGAAGTGAGTGATTAAACATCAGGGCTTGAACCCGATTCCCTCCGCTAATCACTAATCACTAAACCCTAATCACTATAATTGACATTGTTCTTTTTCTGCGGTAGAATAATCGAGATTGAGGATCTGTTCTGATCCTCGATTTTCCATTTTTTGAATCAGAAGGAGCTTTTCATGAATTCCGAAGAAAAGAGCGCTAAACGTTCGATCAAAAAGAAACAGTATTCCTGGTTTGCGTCGGAACTTTCCTGGTTGACCCAAAACGGTCTGCTCTCTTCCGAGATCAAAGATCGAATTCTGGACCAGTACTCTGTTCCCGCGGATCATCCGATTGATCGGGGACGTCTTTGGCTCATTACCTTTTCGACTCTGGGCGTTCTTATGTTCGGATTTGCAGTTTTTCTGCTGATCTGCCATAATTGGAATTATCTTTCGCCCGGCATTCGGACACTGATCGCGTCCGGGTCGCTCGCTCTCTTTTTCGGATTGGGGATCCTGTTTAAATGCGGTAAGAAGGGGATTCTTTCTGAACTCTCCTTCTTTTTTACCGGGATTCTGTTCGGAGTCAATATTTGGCAGATCGCCCAGATCTATCATTTCGATATCGATTTTTCCATGGGATTTTGGCTTTGGGGGGGCGGCTGCCTGCTCCTTGCGGTCGGCCGCAAATTGCCGATTCTGTATTATCTCGCCGCTGCTGTGCTGGCCATTTGGATCCCGCCGGCGATTACGGATCAATCGACGCTGAAAACCCATCTTTATGAGTATTGTCCTTTTCTCACCGGAGGCGCTTATTCACTGCCGATTCTCGCCGCCTTCGGATATTATTGCGGTCGAAAAAACGGATGGACGTCGGTCTGTATTCTCAACTTTCTCCTTTTCAGCTGGTGGACAATCTTTCAGGTTCATGGGATCCATCCGGAAAATCTGATCCCTTTTTATTTCATTTTTCTCGGCGGATTGAACCTGATGGCTGTTCGATACATTTGGCCGGGCGCGGTTGCCCGGCTCGCGCGAATCTGGGGCGCTCTTCTCCTCTTTTTCTTTATTCCCTTTTTGACCTTTGCCAAGTTTTTCGAACATCAATATCACAAAGAAACCGCTCTGTTTTCGATTATCGTTGAAGGAGTGGTCTTTCTTCTTTTGGCTGCTTTCTGGTTTGTCCGGCTTATTAAGAAGAATCGAGTACAAGAATCCGGGAATCTGGAACAGGAGATCTTTTCCCGATTTTTGCCGGGCGGATTCGCTCTTCTTTTTGTTCCCCTGCTTTTGATCCTTGTATTAAGGCCGGAATTGAACAGCTTTACTCTTTGCGCGGTTCTTTCTTCGATCATTATGATTTGCGCGGCATTATGGGGGATCCTTGCGATCTTTCGAACGCCGCTTTCCGATAAAAAACGAAAATCGGATTCCGAACTTACCCCCGGTTCCCGCGGAGTAAAGAAAAGGCAAAAGGATTTTCTCTGGACCGGTCCGGTTCTTTACTGGTTCGGGATCCTCTATTTTATTCTCTGGTCCATTTTTCGATATATCGATCTTTTTGCGGAATCTTTCGGAATGCCGGGCGCGGCGGGGATGTTTGCCCTGATCGGGATCTTTCTGATCGCCGCCGGATGGTTCTGGTCCAAAAGAGACAAGATCTCCTTATCGGATCTTTCTCCCGATTTGCCCTCGGATCTTTCCTCTTCCGCTTCGGATCCCTTGTCCCCGGCTCTTGAGATCGAAAAGGACTTGTCCGATTCGTATTGCAATTCCGAACCGGAGCCGGATGAAGAAGAAAACAGAATCCCTTTTCAGCCGGATCGTCCGCTGTCGGCTTGGGAAAAGATCTTTCTCGTATTTGCTTTTCTGTTTATGTCGGCATCGCTTTTGTTTATGATCGGATCGCAGATCGTTCCTTTTCGTGATGCGGTGAAAATCACGGTGGAAACGGCTCCTGTCGATCCCCGATCCCTTTTTCGCGGCGATTATGTGATATTGAATTATTCGTTCAGTACAACTTCCGGCAGTGAATGGATCGACGGGAAAAGTGTAAAGGTATTTGATACTTCCGAAATTCAGGATTTTAAAAGAACTGCGCAGCGGCTTCCCCGAACGATTTATACCACATTGCGCTTTGATGCGAAGAAAAATGTATGGATTCCTGAAAAAATGGGGATAAAACATCCGGAGAACCTTTCCGATCAGAAGGTCGTTTTGAAAGGCTGGTTGAAAGATTACGGATTTCGGGTCCATTACGGAATTGAGCATTACTTTGTTCAGGAGGGATCCGGTCGGAAGATTGAGAAAGCAATTCAAACAAGAGACGATACGAAAAAGGTCCTTGTCGATCTTTGGGTCGCCCCGAGCGGAAGGACCCGAATCGCGGACGTTCGGATCACTGAAAAATAAGGGATCACGCCAAGCCGGGAAAGCGGGTGATGAACGACGATACTGCGGGCGGTTAATGCGGACGGATCACCAGTCGGAATCCGAGTCCGTCGTAATGGGCGTCGGGTGGATTATGCCAAGCATTGGACGCACGGCAGTATTCACCGCAATCGAGCCATCCGCCGCCGCGAACCATTCTCATCCTGCGCGATTCCGGAACCTTTGCGTCCTGTTCCGGATCGCTGCTGAATGAACTGGAACACCATTCCCATACATTTCCGTGCATATCGTAAAGTCCCCAGGCATTCGGTTCATAAGATTTGACCGGAGTCGTTTTTTGCAGAAGTGGGCCTCTTTCCGTTGTTCCATACGGCTCCTGTCCGTTGCAGTTGGCCTGATTGCCGTTAAGGATCTTTCCAAAGCTGAAAGGCGTTTGCGTTCCGGCCCGACACGCGTACTCCCATTCTTCCTCGGTCGGTAAATCGACTTTGTAAGGCAGCTTCGGATTCTTTATGCGGTTCAGTTTGTCAAGAAATTTTTGGCAATCGGACCAGGTGATCTGTTCGACCGGAAGATATTTTCCTTTGAATCCGCTCGGATTGTTGCCCATGATCGATTCCCACATCTCTTGCGTTACCTCCGATTCGAGCATCCAGAATCCCTGTTCCATATCGACTTTGTGCTGCTTTTCCGCATCAGGATTCTCTTTTTTTTCCGTTGAGGGACTTCCCATGAGAAAACTGCCTTTCGGACACCAGCAGAATGTATAGGAGACCCGGTTTCTGAAAAAGGTCAATTTTTCGCCCGGCTTTTTTCCCGGTTCGATGAGAAGAATTGTTCCCAGATCTTTTTCCTCGATGGGCGACTGTGTTCCCGGAAAACGGGAAAAACTTTTCAAATGGGGAACAAGCGTTTGCATCCGATACGTTTTTCCATATTTTTGATCTTCATTGAAAAGCAGATTACAGGCATTTTCAAGCGTTTGCTCGTTCTTCCGCAATTCCTGAATCATTCGGCGTATGATATCGTCTTTTTTTACTTTTTCTTTTTGAAGTTTGAGGATATGATTTCGTATATTATTCCAGTCCTGAAGTGCGCGGATGAATTTCTGGTTGGCCAAACGATAATTTTCGGGAAGATCTCCGTCCTCGACTTCATTGATCAGGGTACTCAGCACATTAAGAAGTTCATTACCTTTTTCTGGAATTCGTTCGTCCAGAGATAAGAGATAGCTGCCCAGTACACTGTCCCGGCCCGCGATTATACTGTGAATTCTCTTTTCCGGGGTTGGCCGACAGTTTGCATAAATCAGATAAACAAGAAATATCAGCCCGATTACGGCAAGATTCACAACGGTAAAGTGAAGGAATTTGATTCCGAAGGCATTGGAAAATACTTCTTTGGCAGGTTTGTTTTCGTTAAGTTCGGGTTCAGATTTCATGGAGGACCTCCGTTTGCGATCGGTTCTTGCAGGGGAACGGAAATCAATTTCCATTCCCTTTATTTTCAAAATTGTTTATCGGACTTTTACAAAAGTTCAATGGAGAGAACTGAAATTTTGCAAGAACGATGAAAGGGCGGATATTCAATGCTTCTGTTTGGTGCAGTGCGATACCGGAAATTATTCGATCGGGGGAACGATCTTCCATGCGTACGGAGCGAGATCGAACGTCTTTTTGGACCCGTCCTTTTCGGTAATCGTTGTTTTGAGATCTTTGCCGCGGAAATTGATCAGGATCATGGACTTCGTATTGCCGAGGATCCGTTCGTAGGAAAGAACATCTTCCGGATGGGAATTGTCGAGCCAAACGAGATCCCCTTCGGTAAACTGTTTATTCTCTTTTCTGATCTTTGCAAGGCGCTTCACAAGATCGGTTCTTCGCTTGGCCGAGTCGGTATTTGCGTCTTCCTTCCAATGAATATGGAATTCGTTCTTTTTTCCGAAGATGGAATGGGGACGTTTATCCCCGATCTCCTGTCCGCAGTAGATCATGGGAGTTCCGTCCAGAGTGAAGAGGAAGGCGAGGATTGCGTCCATCTGTTTTTCGCCCCAGCGTTCTTCGGAACGGGGACGGAGCTTTCCCTTGGCGATGCTTGCCGTCTGATTCGCGTAATCGTGGTTTTCAACACAGTGCATGTATTGGGCCCCTTTGGGCTTTTTCGCCATTTTTTCTTTGGCTTCGCGCATCAAAGAGACCGGCTGCCCTTTATCGAAGACTTTCGGATACTGGAACTGAAGCAGGAATCCATAGCACTCATCGAACGCGTAAAGAAGATCATCCCCGCGCATTCCTTCGCAAAGGGTCCCGATGTTCGGTTTGATCTTTTCCATTCGCTTTCGGCCTTCCACCCAAAAATCGAGAGGAACAAGATCGCCGACATCCATACGGTATCCATCGACATCGAATTCCTTCAGGAAATACTCCATATTGGAATAAAGATATTCGCGAAGTTCAGGGGAATTGAAATTGAGACGGGGAAAAGCCCAGCTTCCCGTGATGAAATCGCCGTTTTTGTCCCTTTGGACAAATTCGGGATGATCCTTGAGGAAGACGGCGGTCGGGCCGCAATGAAAATAAACGAGATCGAACATTACCTTTAATTCGAGATCATGGGCGGATTTGACGAACGATTTCAGATCCTCGTCCGTTCCGTACTCCGGATCAACATGAAAATAATCTTTGATTCGGTAAGGATTTTTCGGATTTTCCATTCCGGATCCCTTTTGGCGTGCAGACCAGTACTTTTTATTCATATCGTCGTCCGCGCAGAAGACCGGACAGATATAGACAACGGTTGCTCCGAGCCCGGCGATATGGGGAAGCCGTTTTTCCGCAGCTTTCAACGTTCCTTCCGGAGTGAAGGCCCGGGTATTGATCTGATAGATGATTCCGTATTGGAGCCAATCCACCGGTTTTCGAGCTGTTTTTTCCGGGCCTTTTTGCGCATACAATACGGAACAGGCGGTTAAAAGAAAAAACAGAATCGGCAAGGTGATTTTTTTCATGGGAAAATTCTTTCTGTCAAGTAATGGACTTAAACTGGAAACAGATTTTTGTTTGAAACCGCGGATTACACCGATAAACACGGATGAATTCCATTGATATCCGAAGCCTTTATTTTGTGAGAAAATGTCTTTGTTATCAAATACTATCCGTGTAAATTCGTGCTATCCCTGGTTTCAAAATCGGTTGTTTACAGTTCGGATAATGTATATGAAAGATCCGCAGGCAGGGGGAAATTCAAAAACGTTCAATCTCAACGGCAACAAGTAAAATTATATCAAAGAAGATAAGGACTTTCAATGGGCTTATAAAAATAATTATCAAAAATCTGAAAAATGAAGGGCAATTGTAAACGAGGACCCCTGGAACAGGAAACGGATCGAGTTTACGGGATTTTTACTGGAAAAAATCAAATTGGGGCAGATTCAACACCTGCCCCTGTTCTTTTTGAAGGAACATTCGCTTACCATTGGGTATTGAGTCCGGCGGTAAGCATATGTCCGCTGGATCGGTTTCCGTACAGTCCGTTGTATCCGGTGAACAGATTCGTCCATTCCGAGAGCCGGAAGCGGAGATCCAGATTCAGATCACAGAAATCCGTACTGTTGAGAACACCGAGTCCATTGAAGCGGTATTGAAATTGATCTTTTCCGGTAAGCGCAGCGGTGTATTCGGCTCTATCCGGTCCGGCGACACGATGAACATACATTGCGCGAAATCCGAGATCAAAGATCTCGCCCCGCAGATCGGTTCGCGCGCCCGCCTGAAGAAAACCGTAATCTTCGCTTCTCTTCTCGAAAGAAAGCGCGGAAGATCCTCCTGTTTCTTCGTACGCGTTAAAATTATTCCAGTTCGCTTCATATCCGACAAAGGGGATCAGAAGGCCGTTCGGAAGAAGGACTTCCCGTTCGAGTCGGAAATTCGCCCAAATTCCGTTTCCCGAAAAATCGCCGGTAAGCCGTTCAGAAAAGTTGGTCCACTGATTGATCCGATCGGTCTTGTAATTCCGCCAGGAATATCCGAACATTCCATTGAACCAGAGTTTTCCGTTGAGATTGAACTTTCCATAAGCAACGGCGGACATATCATCCAATTCATTTTCACCGAAATTGCCCTGATCGGAGGAATCTTCATAGACAAACGCGGCGCCGAGCCGAGCGTAATTGAAAGCGCGATCATATCCGACGGCCAATCCGTTGCCGGAGACTTTGAACGAATCAATTTCATCGGTTCCATGCGTATTTTGACCATGATAGATATAAGTCGCCCAAAAATCGCGGCAAGCTGCCGTTGAACAGCAGTCGTTCCAATCATTATGAATGGTATCGAGCCGGTTCATACTCGTGGTGAGAGGATTAAAAGCGAGCTTTGAGATTGAGGAAACAAGCTGACTGCCGGAGAGCTGCGAGAGCATCGGCAGCGCTTCATTTTCCGGGGCGTTCCTGTAAGATTCCGACAATTCCGGAGACGCGGAATTGTTTTCGATCAGCATATCGAGCATCGCATCGCCGACTGCTTGCTGATTAGGAGTGAGTTTTTTATTCGCAGCGGAATAAATTCCGGTGCGGGTAATAAGGATATCGACCGTCTGATCGGTCCTTTCGACGGTTCCGTCTTTACTGCTCCCGGAAAGAGAAAGGGTATAGATCCCTTCTTCGGTAAAAAGATCCTCATCCAGCAGGGCTTTAAATTCGAACAGGGACGGAGATCCGCTCGACCAGCCGTCGGACATGGTTCGAAGCAGGCCCGGAGCGGCGCTTCCCGCCGCGATCTGCTGATTTTTCGCGTTTTTCAAAGTATAATCGACCGACTTGATCCAGGGATCATTTGCTTCGGCGACTTTATATTCCTTTACAGACACATCGACGTATTCTGTCGGAGCGTTGCCCGGATAGAGTCCGATTGTTTTTGTTTCCACCGTTTCAATATTTTCCGCAGGAATATTCAAAGGGGCCAATACGCCGTGAAGACCGATCGATTGATCGGTTTTCACGAGGATCAGGGATCGGGGAGAATTGGGAACAGAATTCGGGGATGTATATGTATTGACCAGACTCACCTGTTTTTTAACATCATTGATCCGATCCCTGTTTTCCTGAACTGATTCCGGATCGGCATCGGATCCGTAAAGATCGACTCGGGTAAGATCCAGACGGGAATACTTGTTGTTCGCGTTTTCAAGCGCTTCGGCTTCCGTATTGTATTCCGTATTCATATTGATTTTGTTCGGATCAACGGAACCCTTGAAGAGGATCAGATTTCCGGAGACATTGGCAACGGATCCGTCCCGACGGGTATAGGAGAGCGATTCATCCCCCCAATCGTAGTGATAAAGATAAGTCTGATTTTTCAGCTTGTACTTTCCTGTTGAGGCATCCTGTTCCGCTCCGCTCTCCAAATGTCCGCATTTAATGACGCGATAGATCTCATTCAGTGTCGCGCACGACGAATTGATATCGTAGATCATTCCAAGCGTCTTAGGCGCATACTCGTATTCGATCCAGTCGTTTTCTTCCCAGCGTCCAAGGGCTTCTCCGAAGGTGCCGTATCGATTGTAATCGGTCCAATAGCCCGGAAAGAAGTCTTTCATGATCTTGTATTTATCCGTATCGTTCGCAGGAGCGTTTGCCAGCGCGGAAAATTTCGCTTCATGCTCTTTGCTTGTGTATCGGGAAAAAATGATATTGCTTGGCGCGTAAGTCAATTCCAGTCCGGTATCGGTGATCTCTTTTCCTTGGGAGTTCTGAACCTTGGCCTCTGTAATTTGATTGCCTGTATTGTCGTAGGCGGCGATTTCCAGCGCGTATTTTCCCGCCGCGATATCTTCATATTTGATCAATTTGCCTTCATTATCATAAACGCCGTAATTGGTAAAGAAATCTTTGGTCGCTCCTCCCAGTATAATCGCGGAGAATCGGGAACTGTTTTCGATAAGGACTGCTTTATTTGTCGGATCAAATTGGGATTTTATCCTGTCCGTTTCATTGTCAAGAGAGGCATCGTAAACGAGATCGGGCATCGGATGGGCCAAAAGATTCGCTTGCTGCTGGGCTTTGCTTTCAATCCGGGTATTGGTAACCTGATCAAATTCTTTGTAGAGATTTTGAGCGGGATTCGCTGTATAGGTATCGGTCTTCACGACGCGAATGGGATCGCCCGTCTTTTCTCCGTTTTCCATCTTGTAAAGATTGAAGGTCAAGTTGGCGACTTCCGATGCGTTTGATCCGGAGATCGTTCCAGTGATCATGAAATCGCGAGTCGGCGCCAAGGTCGATTCCGGCGCGTATCCTTCCCGGTAAGAAGGGGCATTGATCGTAATGATCGTTTCCGCGTCAAGGGAAATATTCCAGATAAAAACGGCAAGAAAAGCGGCAAAAGCAATCGCCGGCTTCCAAAATCGCGAATTCTTCTCTCTCATGGGATATCCTGTAATCTGATCATTACCGCATTTTTTACGGCTTGAGTGAAAATGGACAGTATACAAAACATGTGAATAATAAGAAGACACAAAATGTCCGTAATGTCCCCTTATTATCGGTATTATCGTTTTTATCGTTAAATTTTAACGCGCAACTTGAGCCGATTAAGGAATTATTTCATTATTATTGAAGATTTCTGAAAAGGATTCTTGAAAAACGCAATGATTTAAGAAGTCTTTTCAAAAGAGATCAGGATTGATGCCGCTTTTTCCATTCTTTGATCTGTTCCAGACGCTCTTTATATTTCGCTTCGATTCCCTGATCGGTGGGATAATAGTATTCGCGGCCGAGAAGAGAGTCCGGAAGGCATTGCATGTTGGTCAATCGATCTTCGGAATTATGGGCGTACTGATATCCTTTTCCGTAGTCCAGATCTTTCATGAGCCGGGTCGGGGCGTTCCGGATCACAAGAGGAACCGGTTCGGCCAGCTGGGTCAACGCGTCTTTCTTCGCGTTTTCATACGCCTGATAGAGCGCGTTCGATTTGGGAGCGACCGATAAATAGACGACAGCCTGAGTCAAATGAACAGAACATTCCGGCATTCCGAGAAAATGCGAGGCCTGATAGGCGGCAATCGCGATATCCAGAGCACGGGGATCCGCAAGTCCGACATCTTCGCTTGCGAATCGAACGATCCGACGGGCAACATAGAGCGGATCTTCGCCCGCCTCAAGCATTCGGGCAAGCCAATAAATGGCGGCGTCCGGATCCGAATTGCGCATCGATTTGTGAAGCGCGGAGATCAGATTATAATGTTCTTCCCCTTTTTTATCGTAAAGCAGTGATTTTTTAGAGACACATTGCTCGACGGTTTCCAGGGTGATCCGGACGGTATCTCCTTCTGTGTCCCCATTGAGGATCACCATTTCCAGCGTGGAAAGAGCCGATCGGGCATCGCCGTTGGCGAAGTTGGCGAGAAGTTCCAGGAGATCCGGGGGCATAAGGATTTTTTGATTGCCGAATCCCCGGGGATCTTTCAGCGCGTGATCGAGCAGGGCAACGAGATCCTCTGTCTTTAAAGACTGAAGAACAAAAACCTTGCAGCGGGAAAGAAGCGCGCCGTTGACCTCAAAAGAGGGATTTTCCGTTGTCGCTCCGATCAGAATTATGCTCCCTTTCTCTACAAAAGGAAGAAACGCGTCCTGCTGCGCTTTATTGAATCGATGGATCTCATCGACGAAGACAATGGTTTTTTCGCCGTATCGGCGATTGATCTCCGCCTTTTCCATTACCGTTCGGATCTCTTTGATGCCGCTGGTAACCGCGGAAAAATCGATAAAAACGGCCTTTGTTTTATTGGCGATAATTCGGGCAAGCGTCGTTTTTCCCACGCCCGGCGGGCCCCAGAAGATCATTGAAGTGATCCGGTCGTTTTCGATCAATCGGCGCAGGACTTTTCCTTCTCCGAGCAGATGGGTCTGTCCGGCAAACTCTTCCAATGTTTGCGGTCGAAGGCGCGCCGCAAGCGGTTGGGTTCCAATCTCTTCAAAAAGGGTTTTCTGATCCATTGCACTGTTCTCTTTATTGGACTTTTATCGATTCTTCGAAAAGAAGATCTCCATATTGGCCTTTCCCTCGGCGGAAAGTTCGAAATCGACGTAGTTGCTTTGGGCGACCGTTGAGATTTTAAACGGGAAATCCTTTCCGTCGACGCGAACTCGGGCGCACGTTTTTCCTTCGGGAAGCAGAATATGGGCGCGGATCTTTCGGGCGGGAGAGATCACATGATACCGCATTCCCTGCTCGGTCAAGATATATCGGACATCGACGAGTTTTGCGCTTTTCTCGTATCCGGTGATATATCGGAGTTCGTTGTAATCGGTGATGGGCCAACGGGGCGAAAAATCGATGAGATCATATCCGATTCCGCGATCTTTGATCCCGGCGAGTCCTTCATCAATGGCCGAAAGAAGTCCGGCGGCTCCCCAGGCGCTGGGACCTCCGCCCTGTTGGGTACCTGTATCCGGCGAGTAAAGGAAGTAGATCGTTCCGTCCCTTTTTATCATTTGTTCGAATCGGCAAAGAATATCCCAGCCGTATTTTTCATATCCGTTTTCAAAAGAGGCTTTGGCGAGTTCTCCCGCGGTGAAAGGAGAGATCGCGCCGTTTACATAGTTGCCCGGCCCATGCTTCCCAAAAGGTTTATCGTAAGGCGGATCGATCGTGAACCACTCCGCGAACGCCTTTGTCGTTTTTCGCCGCTTTTGATACTCTTCGATAATGGACCGCGATTGTTCAAGCGAAGTCAATCCGCGATTGATATCGTAGGTATTCGAAAGGGAAAGACGGACATCTTCCTTATCATCAAGTCCTGCACCGTTGAGAGGAAGCTGATGAATAAAGTACTTGCCGTTCCAAAGATATTTGAAGACGTTTTTTTTCAGTTTTTCTGCCCGATCGCGCCATTCTTTTGCTTTTTTCTCCTGTCCGAACCGGCTGTTGATCCATGCGAGCTGATTCATGGCCTGATAGACGCCGGAATTATCTCCGTGCATGATTCCCATTGGAGTATCGGCTTCGATCTTTCGATTGATTCCCGCGTCGGGCCGATAGGTAAAGTCCCATGTATCGATGGTAAACGCGCGTTTTACCAGCTGATGATCTTTATCCCAGCGTTTGGGATCGGAAGTGATGTAGTTGATCCCTTTTTCGAGCTTTGGAAGAACTTTTTTCATCCAGGCATCGTCTCCGGTCGCGCGGTAATAATAGACCGCGCCTTCGACAACGAGATATTCGATATCGGCTTCGATCTCCAGCCGGACCAGGGAAAGATTATCTTCGGGATAGAGAACACGGCAATTTTCATTGACCATCTTCCAATGATAATCATCCATCTGCTTGATCAGTTCGTAATAGCATCCGTCCGGCCGCTGAGTATCGATAATAAAGTCGAGAAAAGATCGCAGATCATATTCCCAATGCCGGAACGCTTTCATTTCGTGAACGAAATCGCGGATCCAGTTGTTGCTGCACATCAGAATGCGGCCGTTAATAAGAACGATTCTTCGATCATCCTGAACGGTATTCCGAAGTTGATGGATCATCTCGCCAAACGCGAAATCTTTTGTTGTGAGAAGGGAAGGAATTCCCATTTCGTAGTTGTTGTAGGTCCCGTTTTTACGTCCTTCCACTCTCATCGCCGGAAGCGGATGCTGAAAAAGGATCTCGGCGCCTTGATTGATCCCAAGATCCGCAGGCCTGGTTTGCGCACCAATCTGAGTACAGAGAGCACAAAGAATCAGGCAGATCCAAAGAAATTGCTTTTTCATCATTATCCTTTCGTTGTTCCGATACAGGGTTTATTCCTTATTTTGCAGGATCTTCCAGCAGCACCAAAAGAACATGGCCGATACGGCTCCGACCATGGTAATCATACAGATCCAACCGCCAGTATTCATTTTGTGATCTCCTTTTTGGAAGGGATTTCTTCCAGAACTTTGGAATGATCTTCGAATTTTTTCCAATACTTCATCGCCAAATGGGTCACCAGGAGAAAAAAGAGGATTGTTGTAATGAACATTCCGAACGCGATCTGGGCAACAGGGTCGGAACCGAGCTGCTGCAGACGGCTTCCCATCGATTTCCAGGCCCAAAGTGCGAAAATCAGAATTAAATAGGGAGCGGAAATATATTTGAGGACGAATCCGATAAAGCGGGGAACTCGAATTTTGGCTCCTTCATCGAGTTCCTTGAACATGTTTTTACTTCCCCAGATCCAGGCGATCATAAAGGTTTGAAAGGTTGCGATGAGAAAGAGCCCGAGATTGCCCGCCCAAAAGTCGAAGGTATCGAGCATCATCGCGTTTTGGGAAAACCAGACGACCAGAGAAGTTCCCGTCGCGCAAAAAAGGAATGTGATCAGAACACTCCATTTTCGTTTAATGAGAAAGCTCTCTTCCAGCATCGCGATTGCGGGCTGGAGCATGGAAATGGCGCTGGTAACCCCGGCGAGAAAAAGGAGGACGAAAAAGAGGAAGCCGAAGATCTGTCCGGCGGGCATCTGTTCGAAAACATTCGGAAGAACAATAAATCCCATCGAAAGGGAACTCCCCAGCTTTTCGGGAGTGAGCGCGCTGATCCCGAGGAACATGATCGCCGGAGGAACGATCATCAAACCGCCGAAAACGACTTCGCAGAATTCGTTGACCGAAGTCGCTGTAAACCCGGATAGGGCGATATCGGTTTTGGGGCGGACATAGCTCGCGTAGGTCAAGATCAGGCCGAACCCTACGGAAACGGAGAAAAAGATCTGAGAAGTTGCCGCCAGCCAGATCTCTGGATTATTCAAGGTTTCAAAGAGTGATTTTCCATCACGGGTCGGGTTCCATAAAAAGCCCAACCCGTCGAAATAGCTTTGGCCCGGCTGTCCGGTCGGATTTCCCAGGGTAAGAACCCGAATGAGGATAATGATCGAACAGACAAAGAGGAGCGGCATCGCGATTTTACAGAATTTCTCGATTCCATTGGCGATTCCGCGGTAGATCAGAAAAAAATTGAACAGAACGCAGAAGATCGTAATGATCAGGAGCGGACTCAAGATCGATCCGGAAAAAATGGCTCCGTCCTTTTGCATTCCGACAAGACCGGCGAAAAATTGACTGTACTGTTCGGTCGATCCGAGCGCAAGGCCGGGAGAAACCGATTCAAAGAGTGTATAGGAGGGAAGTCCGAGTGTGCGAAGGGTTCCTCCGAAATACTGAATCGCGTAAACAAGGCACCAGCCTTCCAGATAGACGTAATACATATTGATGAAAAGGGGAACAACGATTCCCATGGTTCCGAAATATCCCCAGAAGCGTTTTTTTCCGGTAAACCAGTAGATGCCCGGAACGGAATTGTATCCATGTTTCCCGCCGTATCGGCCAAGAGCCCATTCGGACCATGTTAAGGGAATTGCGAGAAAGAGAAAAGAAAACAGATAAGGGATCATAAACGCGCCGCCGCCGTAAAGTGCGGCCTGGCCCGGAAAACGAAGATAATTTCCCAATCCGACCGCGCTTCCCGCAACGGCAAGAATGACACCAAGCTGTGAGCCCCAGTTTTCCTTTTTTTTTCGGTGCATTGTATTTTTGAAGTCTTCTCTCGGGATGGATATTGGTTTTGTGAAATCGTTAATGAGATCGGCTAAAAAAGAGGGCCGTAAACGCAAGTTCCCGATTTTTTACCGTTCCTTGGCCTGTGTGATCTCAATCATCGTAATTGAGGTTCATTATAAATCGCAGCGGACGAAAAATCAACCCTGCCGGCAAAATATTTTTGCTCTTGCGGAAGAGATTTTTATCATTTATAATGAGGATCAGGAGTTTTTCCGTGTCCCAATTTTCCATTTATGAAAAGGAGCTTTTATGAAAATGCGATTGCTTGCGGTGTTTTTTGTTCTGTTTGTTCCTCTTTGCGTTAATGCGGAGGAGACGTCCAATACAGAGACGGTGAAGAATATCCCTTATTATACGGACGAAGCGATCAAGGCGGAAAACGATCCTTATCAGAAAGAGCGATGTTTTCTGGATCTTTGCTATCCGAAGGATTCGAAAGGATTCGCGACCTTGATCTGGTTCCACGGCGGCGGACTTTCCGGGGGAAGTAAATATCTTCCTCCAGCTTATATGCAAACGGATCTCTATAAAAAGGGAAAACTTGCAATTATTGCGGTCAACTACCGGTTGGGCCCCAAGGCGGAATATCCGAAGTATATCAAGGACGCGGCCGCTTCCTTTGCCTGGACGTATCGGAATATCGCGAAATACGGCGGCGATCCCTCGAAGATCTTTGTAAGCGGGGGAAGTGCGGGCGGATATTTGACCATGATGATCGGAATGGATCCGCAATGGCTTGCTCCTTACGGAATCGGACTGGACAAGATCGCGGGTCTTCTTCCGGTCAGCGGACAGGCGACGAGCCATTTTAATGTGAAGAAGTGGATCGGAACGCCGGGCAAACGATATGCCCCGGTAATTGACAAGACCGCGCCGCTCTTCTTTGTTTCCAAGGATCTTTCGCCGATCTATTTGATCCTGGGCGATCGAAAAAGCGGAAAGGAAATTCCGTGCCGCGTGGAAGAAAATGAATTACTGTATTCTGCTCTCAAAGCGCTTAATCATCCGTTTGTGATGTTCTCCGAGTCGCCCGGAATGGGACACGGTATCGCTTCAATGGGAAAAGATACCCCCGATAAAGTGATCAAAAATATCGATGAATTCTTCGCGAAAGCCGTAAAAGAACAGTGAGGAGTATGCGGTCGAGAGAAACCAGCCTCGAAGAGGCTGGTCCAATCAGCGACCGCGGGGTTGCCCTACTAATCGCTAATCACTAAACACTAATCACCTCTTTTTGCGGTCCCGTTTATCTTTTTCGGCTTTGGCCAGTTTTTGCTGTTCCTGGGCCTTTTTCAAGATGTCTTCAAGCCAAAGGCGAAATTTCCCTTTCGGTTTTTCCTGTTCTGTCTTTCCCGCGTACTGCTTTCGACGGTCCCGGCTGTTTTTTACCTGAGAGACCGGCGCTTTTGACTTGGCGGCAGTGGTTCGGGCCGCTCCGGAATTGTCCGAAAGATCCGCCGCAATACTGATATCTTCCAACTTCGGATGGAACTGCCGTTCCAAAATTCCCCATAAACTGGAGACGATAAAGTAAATGCAGAGTCCGCTCGGAACCTTAAAGAACATAAAGCCCATAAAGATCATCATGAAATTCATCATGAATCGCATCGTGCGCTGCTGCTGAGCCGATTCATCGTTCCCGACAACCGGCGGCATAAGAAATTTCTGCTGTACAAGGAAAAGGACGATCGTGAGCATCGGAAGAAGATTGAAATACGGACCGAGATAGAACATTCCCTGTCCCATATTGAATCCAAAGCAGCCCATCGAATTCCACATATTGCTCCAGTCAATCAGCATATCGGGCGCGGAAAGATTCGAGCAGAGCCGAACTCCGCTTCCGAAAAGCGGAACACCGTAAAGATTGACATCCAGCGAAAGCGCTTTGTAAAGTCCGATAAAGATCGGCAGCTGAATCAGAAGCGGAAGGCAGCCGCCCAGCGGATTGACTCCCGATTTGCGGAACAGTTCCTGCTGTGCACGCATCATTCCCTGCTGATCGTCTTTATACTTTTCTTTCAGTTTGGCGATTTCCGGCTGGATCTGCTGCATCTTCAATGAGCTTACGATCTGCTTTAAACTCAACGGGAAGAGACAAAGACGAACGACAATGGTTAAGAGAATAATTGCCAATCCGTAATTGAACACGAGATAGGTTTTGAAAAAGTGAAGAATCGCCAGCAGCGGAATCGATACGAACCAGAACCATCCGTAAATAATGGTATCTCCCAATCCGTAATTTTCGAGCAGACCCGGCTGCTTCGGACCGGCAAAGATCTGGAATTCATGGGAGATCGAATCTCCTTCTTTCTGATAAGGAGCGAGTTCCTTTTCCAGGCTTTTCATTCGGAAAGAAACGTTCGCGAAGCTGGGGGTTTCCTTGATCCGCGCTCCGACCCGAAGGGGCGAGTACGATTCCAGCCAGCTCCGATTTTCTTTTTCGTTCGGGATCATGGTGCATTCAAAGTACTGGGAATCAAGTCCGATGAAATCAAGAACAACCTGATCGCTCGGAAGCAGCCTTTTCTGTGCGATATCGGTGCATTTGACAACGACTGGAGTTTTTCCGGACATCTGAACGATCAGATCGCGAAGTCCATAGGATCCCCAGCCGGGTCCGGTCTTTCTTCCGGCCGCATACCAGGCCCCTTCGGTCGGAAGGCCGTTCGGACCGTCCAGCACGAAGGAAAATTTGTGCGCTTTTTCCGGATCCAGATTCCGAAATTCCACTTTCATCGTTAAATGATATTCCGGAGCATCCTCTTTTTTCCGTCCTTCCTGATCGGCGGGTTCTCCTTTGACCAGAGAAAACGTTTTCCGGATCTCCATTTGACGATTCAGGAGAATTTTACGAAAGACGGCAGTCGTTTCGCTGGACGCGCCGGGAAGATAATCCCAATATCCATTTCTCATTTCGACGGAAGCCAATTCCGCTTCGATGGCCGGATCACGGGGAGCATCCTGGACGCTTTTCGCTTCCTGCATATCGGGATACCAGTTAAGTTTTTCTTTATCATCATAGCTCGCAAGGGTCAAAAGGAAAGAGAACGGCGAATTGTTTTCTTTCCTTTTAACACTGGAATAAGGATCTAAAAGTTCGGCTTCTTCATCGACGTTTTGGGATACTCCCTGGAGTCCGACGAGGTTTTTATAATCGTTGTAGGTTCTCAGAAATGCTTCCGGCCGAAGGATCGAAGTGGGAGCGTGATCGAGATTGCAGACAAGAGTCTGTTTTTTATCGCCGCGCTGGATCTCAAGATCGATGGAATCGCCCGGCTTTGTTTTCAGAAGATATTCCCGAAGAACGATAAAGGAATCGACAACGGTCCGATCCATTCCTTTTGCCTTAACGGCGAGAATGCGATCACCGGCTTTGAGTCCGGCCTTTTGGGCGGGAGTGCCCGCTCCGACGACTTGGACGGCAACTCCTTTTTTCCCTTCCTTGATCTCTTTTTGAACGAGGGATTCATCGACAATGATCTGTCCGAAATATCCGGTTTTATCCTGGGTATCGAGATAGTTCTTTTCATTCAATTCGATTCGGGCAACACCGGCTCCCCGATTGCTCAGGGTGATCATCATTCGATAGGGGCTCTTCGGATCGACGGATCCCAAGGTAATGAACTGAGGGGGAATCGCTTTTTTTCCGGCTTCTTTAAGATCATTCGGCAATTTTGCGAGAACGGCTTCCGCTTTTGGGAGATCGGCGGGCAAAACGGCCGTCTGCTGTTCCTGCGGCTTCGGCGGCAAGGTTTCTTCCTGCTTCGGCTTATTAAAAAACTGCATAATGAGCATGAAGAGACAGGCCATCATGAGAATGGAAAAACATCCGCCCCCTTTTTTTTCATTTGACACGGGAGAGGACGGAACTTGGGGGGGCTGAAAGGAGGGTAAATTCGGTGTAGTCATTTATTAAAATTAATCTGTTTTCAGTAATGGAGGAAGCTGCGATCTCTGTCAAGCATTGTTCTTTTATTGGACTTTCCTGTTTTCGATCCGCGATTCGGGATTCAAACCGCGGATCCTCCGAAAAGAGACCGGAATCAAGATCGAATAAAAGGTGGGATCAGCTTCCTGTGTTGCAAAAAATGAACGGAAAGACGAAGATCAGCGTCCCAATTTGATCCGTTCGCCGAGAAAATTGTCCAATTCGTCTATATCGCGGATCTTTTCGCAGGTCAACGAGGAATCGTAGGGAATACGCCGATATTCAATAACGTTGGTTTCCGTGTCCAGAAGGACATAGCAGGCGCGCGGATCTTTATCGCGCGGCTGGCCAACGGATCCGACATTGATCATTAACTTTTCCGCTTTATCGCCCTGGTCGCTCTTGCCGAGTACATACCGGCCGTCCGGAAGCTCGGAGGACCGAAAGTATCTTCCTTCCTCGGTAAAGATCCCCGGAACATGCGTATGTCCCTGAAAACAGTATCGCGGGATGATCGAGAAGAGCTTATTCATTTTCAGCTTCTCAAGGATATCGTCGGAAAAGACATATTCACTGACCGGATTTCGGGCGGATCCATGAACATAAAGGAAGTCTCCGTCTTTATGGCTTCGGGGAAGTTCACCGATAAAGTCCCAAAATTCCCGGCTTCGCGGAGATTGATCCAACTGCCTTCGCGTCCAGTAAATGGCGCGTTCCGCGGCAGGATTAAACCCGGCGGGATTGAAGATGGCCGCCTGATCGTGATTCCCCAAAAGGCAGATTTTTCGCCGGGGATCTTTTGTGATAAGATCGATGCATTCGACCGGATTGGGGCCGTATCCGACAAGATCGCCCAAACAGTAGAACTCGGCGACCCCCTCTTGATCAAAATCTTTGAGGACCGCTTGTAAAGCTTCTAAATTACTGTGTATATCACTGAGAATCGCGCGTTTCACGGCTTCCCGCCTCCAAATTGTTTAATTACGGAAAATGGTCTGTTCGCGCCCGGGACCGACGGAAACGATTGAAACCGGTTTTCCAACGGATTCGCTGACCTTGTTTATATAATTGATCGCCGCTTGAGGAAGATCCTGGAACGATCGAATGCCGGAAAGATCCTCGGACCAGCCGGGAACCGTTTCGTAGACCGGTTTTAATCGGGCAACATCTTCAATATTCGCCGGGAAATAATGGATTTTTTCTCCGTCCAGTTCATAAGCGGTGCATAATCGGATCTCATCGAAAGTACTGAGAACATCGAGCAGGGTCAACGCGATATCGGTCGTCCCGCTCAAGCTGGCCGTATATCGAACAGCAACGGCGTCGAACCATCCGCAGCGGCGCGGGCGCTTGGTAACCGTTCCGTACTCATTGCCCCGATCGCGGATCTTTTGACCGACTTCATTATCGAGTTCCGTCGGGAAAGGACCGCCGCCCACCCGTGTTGTGTAGGCTTTAACGACTCCGACCATTCTTTTAATGAACGAGGCGGGAACACCCGATCCGCTCGATACGCCTGTCCCGGAGCTGTTGCTGCTGGTAACGTAAGGATAGGTTCCGTGATCAATATCCAAAAGAGCGCCCTGGGCTCCTTCGAACAGAATCCGTTTGTTTGCATCGACTGCGTCCAGCAAATATCGGGTTGTATCCGCAAGGTGAGCTTTAAGACGTTCGGCAAAACCTTTATAATCCCGTGTGATCTGATCCGGATCGAGAAGGGTGAGATCTTTTTTCTGATCGTCCGAAGCGAGGCCGGCGAGAAAACGGTTTTTGATCTTGGTGATATAAGCGATTTTTTCTTCGATGCCGGACCGGAAGAGTTCTCCAAAGCGAATCGCGAATGATCGGCCGACTTTATCGCGATAGCAGGGGCCGATTCCGCGCATGGTGGTTCCGATCGCTTCTCCGTGTCCCATCAGGGTATTCATAATGCGATCTTCTTCGAAATGCCAAGGCATAATGACATGGGCGCGGTCGCTTATGATCAGATTTTTTCCGATTTCAACGCCTTGTCCGCGAAGGGTATCGATTTCATTCAGAATAGAGGCGGGATTGATCACCACGCCGCCGGCGATGACGGACTGAACCTCCGGACGAAAGATTCCGCTTGGAATAAGGGAGAGTTTGAACTTTTTCCCGCCGAAAACTACGGTATGTCCGGCGTTGGCGCCTCCTTGAAAACGAACAACGATGTCGTTTTCTTCCGTTAAAAGATCGACGAGTTTCCCTTTTGCTTCATCTCCCCATTGGAGTCCGATCACACACGTTGCTGACACGATAATACCTGTTTTTTACTGCTGAAATTTATGATAAAAATGAAAAATACATGGTTTAAACCGGTTTTCAAGGTCTCTGATCATGAAAAAATTTCTTCTTTGTACCGGGAAATTTTTAAATCAGAGAAAATATCCGGTCCGATATTTCTCACAAAAAGAGAGAAAACACGGAAATTTTCCTCGCAATTTTCCTTTTTAACGGCGAGAGGGCGTAAAAGGAATCTGCGCGGATCAAACCTCATTAGTATACACTTTTCAAGGCAAACGACAACCCCCTTTGAATTCTTTTTTCGGGATGGAATCTTCGCCGGGCAATATTTGTATTATCGGAACAAAAACCGATTTTGGCCTGTGATCTCTTTTCCGGCTTCCGAATCGGTTTAATCGATACACAATATTGGCAAAATTTCATTTTTTGGGAACTTTTTCTTAATTTTCTTTGACAAAAGGACGCGGTGTTGTGTATAATGGAACTTAATATTGAATAAAATCGAAGAGATAGAGAAAATTTTATAATCGATAATTGTATTTAAAATTCAATCTCTTCCCTTCTTATTCCTTTGTATTATTTGTAAGAATTATTTATTGACGGATAATGGATCTTCAGGATTATTAGTTTATTAGAACAAAAGGAATCGTCGGAGGATTATCGATGAAATCTGGTAAAGGATCTTTTTCTCTTTTTAAGCGTTCTTTCTCATCAGCGAACCGGGGAACCCGCCTTCTGCGGCATGAAGAACTGGAATGCCGCGCCCTTTTGTCGATCACAACCGGCGAGTATGAACAGATCCGGACGGATTTGGCGGACTTCGAACTTCCGGCCCAAATGGAAGACATTAATATTATAGAGTTGACCGATTTGACCGCTGCCGGTTTGCAAAGCGCGATCAATACAGCGGCGCAGACGGAAAAGAGCGATCTTCTCCTTTTCCGTTCGAGCGAAGGGAATAATACGATCTCATTGGCCGGAGAGACAATTTACGTTAATATTGACGCGGATAATTACGGTCAGCTGATTTTATACGGCGGGGCCGATTCTTCCCTTAATATCAGTGTAGGCGGAAAAGACGCGCCCGCCTTCGCTTTCGCGATGGGTGATGTCAAGCTGGCGAACTTCAATCTTGTCGATATTGATCTTTCCGTTTCTCTCGGGGCTTTTGCAACGAGCTCTCTGGTTGGAAATCACTTTGAAGTAAAAAATGTAAACCTCTGTGATATTAACGGAAATTCCGTCAATCCCGATGAGATTACACTGAACAAGGATGCGGAGAACAAGCAGAAGATTGAGGCCTCGGCAAACGGATCCTATTCCAGCGGAACGAAATGGGAAGATTGCGATATGTCCAACAATTACGCCGTGATTTTTGCAGGCGGCGCTAATGCAGAGGATAATCATTACCGATATTATTCTGCGGTATTGGATCTTTATACTGTTTTATCGACGGAGTA